>JBPYDP010000021.1:0-37919 GCA_051985775.1 Candidatus Nitrosopolaris sp.
GTTGCGGCTCCTATTACCGTTACCAATCCAACACAAATCACTCAAATAGTAACCAACATTCAAAATACAAATGCACAGAAGACAGCAGCTAACACAGCTATAAGCAATGTCGCAGCATCTAGCACAAGCACTGCTAATGTTAATGTGAACACTCCTCCGCCTCCACCGCAATTTAGTCCGACAGCTCCAGCAGTAATCCCACAGACTACGGCTCCAGGCTCGACGTTGACCAATACTAATACTAATACTAGCCCGTCTGCAACAACACCTTCAACAACGGAGGTACCATCGACTGACTTTTGCGGTACACATCCAAGTGATCCAGCCTGTACTTCAACCACTGTAACGCCGACACCGCCTAAAGTGGCGCCTTTAACACCCCTGGGCGCACCGCCTCCTAGTCCATGTCCAGCAGGTCAGCAAGCATACAATGGAACATGTATACCCTCTAATACGCCAGGCCTTAGTGAAACACAAGGCACACCGCAGTACTGTTCACTACACCCTCAAGACCCATTATGTACGAGCGTACATCCAGAAATTGCAGGACCATCAACGTCGGCCGGGCCACCTTCTGTAGGATGTGGCCCGGGTACAGATAACTCTACATGTTCACAGACACTGACCCCAGCTCTGAAACCAGCACCTCCGCCTTCTAGCAACAAACAGCAAAGTACCAACAACCAGCAAAGTACCAACAACCAGCCAAGTACCAATACAGGTGCTGATTGTAACGCGAATCCATCTGATCCAGCGTGTGCCCCACCTCCCCCTTCATCTTCTAACAACCAGCAGCAGAGTAATAATGGTAACAGCAATCAGCAACAACTGCAACAACAACAAACATGCCCAGATGGGAGTCAGCCGGACTCCAACGGTAATTGTCAAAACCAAAATCAAAATAATCAACAGAGCAATCAGCAGCAGCAAAGTACCAATAATGGACCAGACTGTAATGCTAATCCATCTGATCCGGCGTGTGCCCCACCTCCCCCTTCATCTTCTAACAACCAACCAAGGACCAATAATGGACCAGACTGTAATGCTAATCCATCTGATCCGGCATGTGTGAATAATAGCCAACAACAGAGCAATAATCCGATTAATGGTAATGGCAACCAAACGCAGCAACAAACATGTCCCGATGGCTCGCAACCTGATTCAAGCGGGAATTGTCCAACTCAACAGCAACAGCAGACAACTACTCAAACATGTCCTGATGGTTCAGTAATAAGCATTAAGGACAAATGTCCTTCTATGTCCAATAACGGAAATAACAATAACAATCCATCATCCTCTTCTAGTAACAGCAATAGTGGCAGTAGTGGTAGTTCTTCCTCAGGTTCTGGCTCAAGTAACAGTGGGAGCAATGGTAATGGTGGATCTGGATCTGGATCTGGCTCATAAACGAATAGTGTTTTGTTAGAGGTGTTTTAAAAATACGGATTACTAGAAATTTTTCATTTTTAATTTCTATCGATATTGTTGCTTACTAGTCTAGTTCTCGCACCACAACGAAGCTATTGTAATAACATGCCTCCACTGGTCCAAGGTCCAGGTCTTGATTGCAGTCAAGATCCTAATAATAGTGCGTGTCAACCGCCCGCTGCCGGCAATATTCCGTCACGACATCCATGTCCAGATGGTTCTATGCCGGATTCAAGTGGTAATTGTCCTACAACTCCTTCCAATAACAAAGCCTCTTCGTCGTCACAACAACAAACATGTCCCGATGGCTCACAACCAAATGCAAGCGGTAATTGCCTTACTTCTCAACAACCACCAACACGTACGAAGGCAGGACGAACCGTAGATTTGTCTGACCCTGACGTAGCAACTCCAATCTTTACTGAGCCAAAGGATCTTTCAGACATTACAAAGCTCACTTTTAAGCTGATGATGATGGGATGTTGCAGAAGCTTCAATCTTCCCATAGCATATATTTAACAGTGGCGGCACTAGAAATGTGTTGGTGTAAAGTTCATAGTATCGAAAATGATAGATTACGTTAGGCTCTGTAACGTCTTGAATGTGATGAGGAACAATATCCGCAATAATCATTAGTAGCTGTTCGGGAATGACATACGCATTCACACCCTGAACCAAATCCCGAGGAAAATCTTCTTTTCATGCACTCTATTAATACCAATACGCGCATATAAATTAGCGCATAAGATAATAGTAACTATATAAAATAGGAATAGCAAAATTATAGTGAAATTTGTTTGTCATATCTCCTATCGTTATACAAAACCCTTCAATAAAAAGCCTGGAAAATTATTTTTAAGTAAGGTCACTCAACTGCTTTATTAAGGTTTATTTGGCCAAGCTAGCCTTCATGAGCCCTCCAACATATTGACGCCCACGTTTAGCTTGTTGATAATGTCAATTCTTTAAACATAGCTTCACATGCACTTTGAATCTCCTCGTTAGAGAGATCTTGTTTGTGTGTTGCTATCGACCAGATATGACCATATGGAGAGAAGTGAGTTTCTCCCAGTTAATGTACCGTACTAAGGCTCACAGTGGTCTACATTTCTAGGGAGGTGGCAGACAGCACATAATCCTCCCACAAAGTCTTTATAGACTTAATTTGAGGATAGCCATAAGATGAGATATATCATCATCCTTGTCATGCTAATGATGGCAGCGACTCTGCTTGTCATCATGGAACAAGCCTCGGCACTTGCAATCCTAAAGTTCAAGGTGCCCAAGCCTGGCGTGCCAGTTGCAGCAGGCCAGCGTCTTACGATCACAGGAACATCGATGGAGCCTAACGGGACGGCAACTAACTGTAATGTACAATTGCAGACAAACCAGAATGGTTACAAACCAACGACGCCAATGGGACCTCCTGGACCGAACAAATACATGAACTGGACAGGGCAGTCTGACCCTCTTCAGCGAGGCCTTAACCAGATTGAAGCGCAGCTTATGTGTTTCGCACCCAGCGTAAATCCTACGGCCAGCAACCATCCAAGCCTTCTAAAGCATATGGTTCACAATGTGACAGCAGGAGCAACTGCACCGGTGATAAGTTCGCAGCAACCATCGTCTATAAGAACGCCTATTCCAGGAGTACAACCCCCGCTAGTGTCAAAGTAGTTGGCTTTAATTTTAGTTAGTGAATTGACCCGGTTGCGGTTAGAGCGAGTTAAAAGCAAGCGGGGACAATGAGTGAATCCTGCTAGGTGAGTTCAAATTAGAACATAATATCAACAGCGGATTTGGAACTAGATACTAATCATAAAAATTCGTGAAGGCTGTGAGGTCTATGGAAATAGACCACAATATCCAAGTGCAATCGCACTTGACTTACAATTGGCTCACGGCTTTCAGGTAGGAGTTTAGTCTAATTGCTTCGACCAACTGCCTCTATACGACATAACATTTACAGTCACAATGCATTAATACGGTTTGGGACTAGAGATGTGATCATTCTTAATCGATAGTTAAACCTTCGAATATCGCGTTTATTGGCATGTAGAAGATAAAAAGACGGTTTGACAAAATTGTATTAAAAGTGAACGTTTAATGGCATGGTGATTCAATTTGATTTCACTACTGCTGTAATATGTTTATGTCCTTTGCTTCTGCTTTGAAACCCGTTTTTGCATGAGTTCCATCACAGTAAGGTTTAGTATTCGATGCTCCACATCTACACAAGGCAGCAGAAATGTTCCCATCAACTACTATTAGGTTTGGCCCATTTTCTGTACATTTAATATCAATTCTAGTCATATTTTTTGGTGTATATTCCAATCAATATTTAAATGAATCTCTTATCGCTTCTGTGACGATTGGAATAATATACAAATAAATGACAAGCTATGAATCCCTATGAGCGAGGTCTCTTATCATCTGATAAGAGTATTTACGAAAAAAGGCACTAAAGGAATTACGGTGAATCGCTAGTAAAGAAGTGATAAGTCTATCTATAAGGCATAGTACTAGTAGTGGTAGTACGATAGTAGAAAGCCCCAATTAATTTCAATTGAGAGAAACCTGCTGTTCACTCAATTCTACAGGTTAATAATAAAAAGATACTGGATTTTAACATATTAGATCTTGTGCAAGTTGATGATATTGATGGAAGAATAATTTTCACTTGTAGTTCTGCTCAAGGCCATATTATAGTTGTATATTTTTTCAGCATATTCATCTAGTATTGGTTTAGGAGACATATATATCGCGTATTCTAAAATATTGAACAAAAGCTAGGCCTTACTATAAAAGGTAGGCAAAGTCTTACCTTGATAAGTATTACCAGTCTATGTGTCGTACTCCTCCTTCAAATTGAATAGTCGTGAATCTGTAACATAACTTATGCTTATGTGTTATAACCTGTTCTTCTTATACACGAATAGCATCCAACATAACCACTTAGTCTATATGACCGCCCGGAGGCAGCGCAGTAAAATTTATTGGCTAAAAGCAATTAGAAGCTCTATTGATTTGGCCTTATTTATAGCTTCACGCTGCGCTACGCAGCGCAACGCAGCGGAGATAAGGTTTAATAGTCTACTTATTGTCTACTTCTTAGTAGAGTTATGGCCTCAAAACCAAATTGGGCATGCGTGACTTGTGGAATGTTCTCCTCCAGAAAAGATTCCGTGAAGCGGCACATTCGAAAGTTGCATGGAAGCGGGCCTATGGTAAGCTATATAGACTATATTTCTGGAAGACAGAGTGGTTATTACCCCCCTGGAACTGTACCAGCCTTTGTAAAGAGAGATTCAGCACATCAAGACCTAGGCAAAGTAGACAGAGATGCCTTCCGACAAGGATATTGGAATGAGGCTGGCAAACAGAAATTCAGACGAGGAGAGGCGATGCCGACACTTTGACGATATTCAATTTGGTCTCTACTCTTTGCCTGCAGCCATTTTCGTACCACCTATAATCTTATACTAATCTTGTAGTGGCGTATAAGAATTTAAGGGAAGGTTTGTACGACCTTGTGATACGAGATATCAAGATGTCAGTAATTGATGGATTCATTTTGACCAAAGGATAAAAAGGACAGATAGCACATCATATGCTTCTTAACAGCTACTGAATATTTTCATAAAGAAATTAGAAAACAACAAGGATTAGGGGATTTTAAGCAAGAATCATTCTTAAAAAAACCCATTGATACCAAGGATATGGTTCATGCAATAAAAAAATTGATGGAATCTGGTTAGATGCTGTATTGTCGATGGGGGTATGGCACAAGTCTAAACCTAATTACCCCATAGCATTTCCGTTAGATCCTCACTCCATTAGTTTTGGACTTACTTTTTCTGTAATCTTAATAATGGTCTTAAAATATCGACTCTACACTTACCTCCACATCTTCCTCAAGAGCTAAGAGTGCGTTTTCATTAATCCTGAAGGCCCTTGTAACTGTCTTTTCTGGGAACCTGGTTAAACACTAAAATCTATATCCCGATTCTCTTATTTCTATTTTGTAAATTTTAATTACGTAGTTTTATGGATGATTTGGTCAATGAATCTTTACTCTGTTTTCTAATTCAACTGGTTCATTGCAGTTATTTATAATCACATAAATAGACTGACTTTGAAGGACGGGGCGGGCTCATCGAAGGCTCTGCTGCGTTAGTAATCAAACGAAGATCTCATGTCTTTGATAACGCAGGATATGGATAAGTCTAGAAAAACATATACATTAAAGAGAGAGAAATACGTAGTAGAGCGAGCAGGCTGTTTTGTGGAATCCCTTTAATCAAGATAGTGGCAAGCCAGGATTTAGTATATGGAGAATTATCCGTATCTCCGTATTCGTCTTGATAGGGTTGATTATTTTGTGGATATCCATATCTCAATCTCTAAATATAATTATGGATTTTGCAGAGTTTAGCCATGTTTTCACGAAAACCTTGCTTTACTCAATAGTCTCTGGTCTAATATTATGCAGTGTAGCTCTCATTCGTGTCGATATTCGACACAGAAATTCCATGACGTGGTATGGAATCAATTTGATGATCAAGTTGCTCAAGCGCGAAGATTCTAATTCTTCTACTCCCTCGGCCTCTTCCTCGTCATATCGATCTTCGTCAGCGTCCTCTTCTAGCTCTTCTTCTTCCTTTTCCACCTTGCCATCAAGACTGGCAAATCTTCCGCTTCGTTATCCCGATTTTAAAATGGAGAAAAGAAGTTTTGTACTGTGGCAGATTACAAAATTGTTTTTGTTTGCACCATTATTTATCCATCTCGTATTTGGAATTACCTCGGTGTATTTATTTGAGGGACACGACATCGGGATTGGAGCACTTCCAAACATTTTCCTCGTGCCCTTTGCTGATATTCCATCAAATGGGAGTTTTGCGCAGCAACATGTATTACCACTCATTCCGACCCTGACACTTATCATCCCTCCGCTCTTATCATCTATCGGGATCCGCATATTTCTATACATTGGAGTAGTCGGAGGAGTAAGCATTGCATCGAGATACGTCGTCGATTCTTCGCAAAGCAGGCCAAAGTTGTTATCATATATCTCCACCATGGAAAGGATCCTTGGCGCAACTTTGCTGTGGACAGGCTTTACTTTATTCTTCAATTTCAATATCAATTTCAACACTAAATATGCTATACTTGGGACTCTTGTGATGGGTGCTTTTTTCATTGCATATAGTTATATCGATGGTCATCGCTCGCGCATAATCATAACACCAGAAAGGAAACAAATCTATACTAGGCTATTGACTATTTTAGTAATAACTATAATAACCGGCTCACTTATGGCTATCAATAACTCTATAGCAGACGCAAAGCAATTAGAATGGAACGGACCCTACATTGCACAGGATATTGCGGTCAATCGCTACATAGCCGGCATTGAGAACGTTAAGATCAATGACTATACTCCATCTCCTCCCCCTACTGCTCATTCTTTGACTATTTCACAATCTTCCAATTTCTCCATAGCAAATCTTCCACCTGGTATTACAGCTCTTGTAAAAGGAAACAATAATACGCTTAACAATGTAAGGTTGTGGGATCAACAAGCAGCTCAAATCAAGCTGAAGCCTCAATTAGGACAGAGAAACGATGTTAACTTTGCTGATGCTGACGTCATAGCTCTGAACAACTCCATGTACTGGGCTACACCTACATCTCCAAATTTACCTCCTGATGTATCACCGGAAGATACTTGGTTTAACGAGCACTTTGTCTATACTCACTCAAACAAGGGGGTATTAATGCTGGAGGCAAATACAGGCAATGTGATAAACTCAAGCAAATTCTTCAAGCAAAAAAATATCTACTACGGTGAGAGCGGCCCAACAGGTATTTTTAACCAGGCTTGGTCTGCGTTTCCCGTTGGTAGAACATCAAGCGATGAGGTGGATGGTAGCTTTTATAGTGGAACAGGGGGGATAAATGTAGCTCCGCCATTAAGCTGGGTTTTTGAACCAAAATTCATGTTTTCCTATCCTGATAGTACAATGCACATTATGCGATACAAGGACATTTTTGATCGTATGAAGACGATGTTCCCATATTTCGTCTACGAGTTCACATTAGGCTCACCTCAAAATGTCCTAAACGTAAGAACAGTAGACGTAATACCAGTAAGTGATGGAAAGAACACCTACTTCTTGATGCCCCTTATCATCTTTTTGGACACAAGCCACGTACCTTGGAGCTCTGGCGATATGTTGAGACTAGTTGGATTTGCTTTGATCGATGCATACAACGGAAACGTAAAGATTATAAAAAATCCCATGGGCGATGCTAACGACCCTTTTTCAAAAGTCTTTTTTGAGCAATATACAGGGAATTTGGGGGAGGTAACCGTTTTGCCTCAAATTCCTGACTGGCTAAACAAACAATTGCTATACCCAGAAGAACTATTTCTCTGGCAGATTAACAGGTTCAATCAGTACCACGTCACAGATCCTCAGACCTTTATAGAGGCCCAGCAAGTCTATAGAATGCCTGACGAACCGTCTTCAAACTATTACCTTTTTAGCCCTCCAGGCTTTGTCCAACCGCAATTTCTTGGAATGCAGCCCTTGCAGCTCAGCGCTTCTCCAACTAATAATTTGGCAGGGTACATGGTCGTTCAAAACAGTCCAGGCAACTTTGGGAATATGACATTTTATTCAATTCCTCTTGATTCGACCACAAAACTTATTGGACCGGGAACTGCAAGAGATGTTTTACAAAAAGACCCTGCCTATTTAAATGAGAAAGCTTTGCTGCTTAATCCACGTTTGGGCGATGAACTTTTATTCAGAGTTGGAAATCAAGATGTCTACTTTATTCCAGTATACACGTCAAGTACTTCACAAGCAGGAGATGTCCAGCTGGGAACGATTGGAGTTGTAGGAGCTTCTGTAAAAGATAACCTCTACGTGGGTTTAGGAAGAACTCCCCAACAAGCTTTTGAGGACTATATGCTCAAGGCAAGCGGCCTTGCCGCAGGCAATGGTAATTCTACTGTGCCCGGTGCATTTACCAATGGAACTTCGAACTCTACTGCTTCAGCCAAGCAACATCAACAACAACAACACCTATCACAATCACAAGCTAATCCAGCACATATCACAAGTAAATCTAATCCAGGAATTATAATACCCAGGTTAGAAAACTTCATTACCTCTTCAGGTTTCACTTTGTTAAAACCCACATCAATATTTGCGCCACTTAGCTTTAAAGATGCAGAACTTACGTATCAAACTGGTTCTAACGCCAGCCTGAATAACATAAAAACTGGAATTGCAAAGTTTCTGAAGGAAGAAACATCTCCAGTATCCGGAAACACATCAGCTCCATCCCGAATATTTGAATGGCAAAGCAACGATGGAAAGGTCTTAAACCTTGGAGTATTCAAAGTCATAGAAGGGGTAGCAGAAAATCATTATATTTCGATTAATTTAGGATAATAGATTGACTGATTGAATGATCGACTTCTCGATGCGCTCAACTGACAAGTAGAAATGGACCCATTAGATATCTGAAATGACTCAAAATAGTAATCCTACAATTTTAATCGTAGATAATCTATCACCATTCACTAAGGATATCGTAAATTCTGTCAGCGAGCTTGGCGTAAGATATACCCTCAAGAGCTACCATAGCCTTGCTAACGCAATTTTCAGCAATGAACATACCAAATTCAATTCCGAAACCCAAAACTCACATAGCAATGAAGGAGGTTATGGTCACCCAGGGAATGGTCAAGTGGTAGACAAGCCTAAAAAAATACTCGGAATAGGTCTGAATGGTAACGACAGTAGAATTAGGAGCAGTGGCATTGATCATGCTGGCGATCGTCGCGATAATGGTAAACTTTTCATTGACAAAGTAATACTGTCAGGTCGACGGGTCAATGATCCTAAAATAAATGCAATCAATTCGCAAATTATAAAACAGTGTCTTAGGGGCGGTATTCCCCTATTGGGAATATGTTACGGTGCTGAGATCCTTGCTTTGACCCTAGGAGGCACTATCAAAAGAATGCCAAGGGCTGTTCAAGAAAATGTTCCTATCACGGTTTCAATATCCAGTCCGCTAATATCAAAAGATGCTAAGCCTATTTTTTATGAAAGCCATAAATACTCTATCTCAAGACTACCTGAAGGCTTTGAATCCTTAGCATCCTCAATCTACTGTGAACATGAAATCTTCTGTTTTAAGACATTATTCGGAACACAGTTCCATCCGGAAAAAAGTGGGAGTGATGGCTTTAATTTATTGTCTAATTTTATTCGCATGTAAAAGAAGCTAGGCTTATCTAAGGTCTAGTTCTGACTAGCTCTGAGTTGTTAACATCTATTGTAACAGCCGGGGTCAAGTTGAGTTTTGGTTCTTATTCTGTTCCAATTTTTGAGTGCTTCTATCTTCTAGAACTATCTTCCTCATTACCATGCTGGTACAAGCCGTTCCTCTTCCTTATTTCCAATCTTGTTTCGTTCCCTAAAGCAGTTGCTCCAGTCAAACTAGAATACAAACACAAGCACAAACACCTAACAAGAATGATTTTTATTTGATTAAAAATTCCATCCTATGAGAGCAATGCAATCGCAACCTGAAGATCATACTATACCGCTTCCTCTAGTAGACAAGACTGAGGAAAACATTTGCCTACCTCTAGTCATAAACGTTGTTTCCAAATACTGGGGAGAAGAGATTCGATTAGAAGAGGCCGCTGAGATCGCAAGAAAATATCCTGGAATGAAAGGTTCGATAATGATGGAGGGGATTGAACTTGCAGAAAAACACGGATTTACTTCTTTTATTTATCGAGGCTCTCTCAAAGATTTAAAGAAGAGAGTAGACCAGGGAATTCCTCCTATAATAATCCTACCAGGAATTCAAGAAACGGTGCAGCATGCAATAATAGTATCTGGCTATGACAATGAAGAGCGTAGGGTGCTAACATATGTGCCTGAGCCTGACACTATTGGCGCCATTCCAGAGTCTAAATTCGAGGAAGACTGGGAACAAGACGACAGGTTAACCCTGGTATTGGTCCCCAATGATATGAAAGACACGTTCAAAAGTGATGAATTGAAGTTCACATATTCAAATAGACTATGTTTTGAAGCAGAAAAGCTCAGACAGCAGGGAAAGACGGATGCTGCAATTGAAAAGCTAAAAGATGCAATAAAGCTGGATGACGATAACCCCCAAGCTTGGTGCCTGCTGGGAGGTATCTACAATGGTATTAATTCTGATGAAGCCATCTCCTGCTACGAAAAGACACTCTCACTCAATCCAAAGTATTACCTTGCATACCGAGGGCTAGGAAACTTTTATTTGAAGCGCAAGGATTTTCAAAAGGCTGAAGATTATTACTCAAGAGCGATAAAGGTGAATGCTTTCAGGTTTGGTCCCATTTATAAGAACCGAGCGCTGGCAAGGGTACAACTTGATAAAAATATAAGTGCTAAGGAAGACCTGATAAAGTATTTGCGACAGTCGCCCAACGCTTCCGATAAGAGTGATATTGAAAAGGCATTAGAACAGCTCTAGATGAGTGCCAATTCTGGAGAGGACGTGAAGAATAAAAAGAGACAGGGTTCGAAGAATAATCCGAGTCTGAATAGTAAAGCGGTCTTGTTGGTTTATCCATCCCAGCTTTCGATTCCTAGACTAGCAGATTTAGCTGCTGACATCAAGCTGGCCCTTCGTGCAAAAAAAGTAGAATTTAGGAATGTCGAATTGGAAGAGAACGCTATCATTTTTGAGATGGACGATGTAGTGGAAGGTGCCGCTATTGCGAGCAAACGGTTTGGGGCAGAAAAGGTAGCAATCGCAAGAAAACTGCGAAATGCATATTATGCACAAATATGCTCTGAGATTGTAAGAGTGGGAAAGCTAAAGGTCTTGCCACATGAGAAATTTTTTATCAAAGTACAGATAAGCAAGAATGCAAAAGTAAACTACAAACCTAGGGATCTCGAATTTGCTTCAACCGGGGATCTCATCTCAGCCCTGATGTCCACTTCTCCTCACTCGAATTCTGAGAATGTCTCTCAGTCTTCTAAAGCCATGTATGTACGTCCCGCCAGAAATGAGATAGAAGCTAATCGGTTATTGGATGTGTACGTGGGAAAAAATTCTGCGTACATTTGTATTGAATCGGACAAAGGGTTGGGTGGCCTGCCGTTTGGGTGTCAAAAGGAGAAGGTAATGTGTGCAGTATACGACACTATGTCGTGTATTTGCTGTGTTCTGATGATGAAATGTGGGTTTATACCAGAGATAGTTATAATATATACAGATGATGATACTCTAAGACAGAATTTGAAAATGTTGGGGTTTGTGATAAACAAGCTCCAGACAAGAAAATATTCAATCCGATTAGCTAGACTAAAGCTACCAGGAACTACAATAGCTCAGCAACAGTCAGAATTAATGCCGGTGCAGTGGCTGGAACGACGAATACTAACACAAATCAGAACACGAAGAGAAAGAGAAAGAGAACAACAGCAACAACAACAAGGACAAGTACAAAGAGAATTGCAAAGGATGAGCTACCATATCGGAATCTTGAAAAGCCTAGTTGCAATTCGAGTTCTTTCTCAAATGAATGAAAAAAATGTCGCCCTGCCATTGAGCACAGCTATTCATCCGCTTTGGCTGATAGAGTCTGTTTTTAAACAAGTTGGAGCATTGAATAAAGTTCCATGGATGCCTTTGCTGCTACCCTCCCAGAACATTCAGGAAATAATGAAAGAATTGGAAAATAATGAATACAAACCCTTCTTGTTCTCGAGCGGCATTTTCAACCAAGATGAATCAGCCCTTGCTCTTAGAGTGGGGGACTATAAAAGATACTCTAGAATTATCTATAAGCTCTCAGAAGAAGCTATGAATAATATGAAATTTATCTCATTTGAGATAGGACCCAACTACCTTCACGATATTCTCGATTCCATTTAGTTTCTGGCTAATGCCCATTAGAATTCCTGCTTTCTGTTTATACTCTGGTCTATCAACAACATCTTCGATCCCATTTGTGATTTGACTCGACGTTAATTGTTTGCTGTTTAGAGCTATGCCCGCTCCAAGTTGGGCGATTTTAGAGGAATTACCCAGCTGTTCACCATGGTTTTCTATAGGGATGGAAAGTACCGGTTTGCCAAATTGAATAGCTTGAGATAAGGCAGCATGGCCTCCTCTCAACACCAATGCGTCGCTTAGCGCAAAAATCTCATCTCGAACTGGACACCATTCATAATACCATCCATTGGTTTGCAGTCTTCGGGGGAACGAGCTACCTTTTGGATTGCCTTCTGATATTACATATTGAAATCCAGGTCGCAGTACCTTACAGGCTTCAATGGCGAGTTTTATGATAGGCATTCTAGTATCCGTAGGCCCGCTGATGTGCACAAAGACGATAGGCCTGTTTCTGTCTAATTCTAGATTTTGAGCAACTTTGGTGATTTGCTCTTCATCTAAGTGAACTTCTGGCGAAATAAAGCCGACGTATTCTAGTTTCTTTGACGCAGTACTAGTATCCCAAGTGTTCTGTTCAGATAATGTGTAAGGCGGAGGTAAATCTGGAATGAGAATCCTGTCGGCCAAGGACCACATGATTCCAAGGAACTCGCCGTTTAATTTCTCGTAAACTCTGGCAGCCATGACCTCCCTGAGTCTGGGCGAAAGTAACAGCTTCAGCTGATTTAAAATTACGACAGATGGAATTCCTAACAAATCACCAGATAAAAGTGAAGAAAGTCTAGTATCTGAAACGATGATATCTGGGGAGTAGTCTAGCAGATTCTGGGACTCTACTTTTATTTGTTTAAAGAAATTAGAAAACAAATACGGAAGCTTGGCGATACTATCCTTTATTGAAAAACCTCCATCTGTATTCCATGCCAAATCAATAGGTGGAACTGCTAGGCAATCATAACCATGCATTGTGACGTAGCCAACCGCTTCCCCGTAAGAAGAGAATTTCGAAGTTATGTCTAATTTTTGAAGTTGATTAGCAACCATTATCAGTCTACTTGCATGACCTAAACCCACGCCATAAGGGGTGAAGTATGCTTTTGTCTGCAAGTCAGCTTCGCTATGAGGTAATTAGTAGCATATTTCTATTTTTATTTCTATTTTTATTTCGATTAATTTCTCTTGGCCAGCTGTTGTAAGGACAATTCAAGGTAATTTAGAGAATATACAACCAAGTTCGTGTAGAAATATCACAAGTGAATTTCACACATTAATACGTACTAATCTAGCATAACTTTCACAACTCTGCCGTTTGGCCTAGATTCCTTAAAAATATTTGCCTGAAAGGAGAAGATCTTTGAGTCAGTCATAAGCCAGGCGTCAGGTGGTGCACCAGCTTTATAACACAAGTTTGCAAGAAAATCCTCGATATCCCATTTCAAATCTACAGGGACTTGGGGCAAGAGTAACCCCGATCCGTATCTCCACTTCAATATTAGACCATCCCTACCGATCTTTATGATATTCAGATATTCCCTAGGGTCCCTAACTTCTATCTCTTTTGGAATAGTAAGGATGCTGACTTCAAACACTAGATTTCCCAGTTCTTCTTTGTCAACAGGTGGGAATCGCGGATCTTGTGATGCTGCCGCAACGGCAGAGTCAATTATAGAATGGCTTAAGCTTGATCTGGGAATCGGGAATCCAACGCAACCACGTAGGTGTTCCTGATTTTTTGAATCCACAGAGACCAGTGTTACAAATACCCCGCGCTCTTCAGTATATCCCATGAATCCATCGAAATCGTCGGTATTGATAACTGAGTAATCCCTGTCAGCTTCAAAGTTTGATAAGCTCTGACTCTCGAGATAAGATTCTACAGCGCGCCTAGCAAGCAATACAGCTTTCTCTCCATCCTCGTCTGAAATCATGTGAAGTAAACAACACATGGTCACAAAGGATTAAACCATATCGCTATTGTTATGCCTGCTGAATTTGGAAAATAACCCCTCTAGGTAACAAGTAAGCAGACTTGTTACGCTCGGCTTCCTTAATTAAAAGCATAGAAGTACTTTCTAACTAACCCATGACAATTATTTTCATATAATCTCCAGTTAATTTATATAAATAGGAAATATTGGCATTCACAATATGAGAATCTACAGAATAGCAGATATTCAAGTAAATATTATAAATAAGAATTTCGAATATATTGCTAACCGAATGCTCGAGCATCCATTTCGGAATTCGAAATCTGCATCCACCTTAGCTATTTGCCCTAAATGTGGACAAATAATTAATGTCGATAGCGATTGCGATTGCGATCAAATGCTCTTGTGTCTTATTTGACAGACTCAAAGCAAAGAATCGCAAGACGTCAGGAAAAGGATCCTTAAAGAGATGCTACTTTGCAGTAGCAGATCATAGAATCAAGTAGGAGCATCTGAGGGGAATCGAGTTGATAGGTAGGCAGGTGGCTATAGTAGTGCAGTAAGCCAATGACCTTTTAATTTCTACACATTCCTTGTGTCTGCAGTTATTTTGAGGCGATTGCGATTGATTTCAATAGCTAAGGAAGTTACACAATTATAATGTAACACTGGGATTATATTTGTGACCAGCCAGCGAAGGACTTTTTTGAAAGCTATCGCGCAATGATTCTGATGATCTACTTGTTCTTACTATGGTACTTTGACTTCATTTCTTTAACCCATGAATCTTTTAAGGAATACAATTTCTTTAAATGCCTGGGCCGACATTCCGAGAGCACATATGAACACAAAAGCGGAAAGTAAACTGAAGAGTCCCCATATACAGTTACATTTTTTTCATGGGATGTTTTTATCTTGCCCCAACTTTTTCCTTCCTGCAAAGTTGCACCTGAAAGGCCGCCAGTATCAGAGCGCGCATCTGTTAACTGAATAATATAGTCTTGGCCTCCTTCCTTGATCTTCAATATTTGATATAATGCGGGACCAGTTTGCTGAAAAAAGTTTTTGGGAACTCCACCTCCAAGTTCTATGCCCCCAGATCTTTTGCTTTTCCAGAGAATAGCAGCTGACTCCGCGACATCCAATACTACATTGGGGAAAAGCTGATCCTTTGCCTCAAATAATAACGGGAGCATATTGAGGCCTATTGAGGAGTCCGCAATAGCCGGCATGTAAATTGGTACCTGATTTTCGTATGCAGCCACAACAAATGATTTGTCAGGAAAGCGCGAATTTTGTTTGGCAGCACGCCCCAAGATATAAGATATCACGGCCGTAGAGATGGCAGGAGAAGAGCTACCATTTGACTGTTCGCTTGGTCTCAAATCTTTTTGTACTATGAGATCTTGAGCCTGCAGTGTGCCTCTTTCCTTTATATAAACATCATAAATTCTCACTATTTCTTTTGAATAGAGCACATCATCGTCAACATCAAAATATCCTTGTCGTACGGGGAGGTCGTAGGCAAAGTGTAAGTCGTGATAGACATTTGCACCTGTAGTTACTACCCAATCAATAAAGCCATTTTTTATCATAGTAGCAATTGTCTTACCTAGACCAATGGGTGTCATGGCTCCGGCTAAAGTCAAGCATACCGTAGATCTCGTTTTCACCATATCTACCATCATTTTTGCTGCCTCAGAAAGACGTCTGGCATTGTACCCGGTACAACCGTAATAACTTATCAATTGAGAGATCGTCATACTAGAAGAGATGTCAGGAGGATCAATTTTTTTTCCTCGGAAACTATGATTCTTGTTCACATCAAATTATTAAATAGCCTCTAATTTAAGAATATTATACATCAAGTTTTGCAATAGAATATAGAGAGGGGATGCTTCGGTATCAGCATGAAAGCAGCCAACGCCAACACCAAAGCCAAGAAACCAAACCATTTCTTGAGAGACGAAGTAAAAGATCACAGAATGGATTCTACTAGTGTCAGCTCAATTATCGAAGCCATGTCAAATTCGGGGGGATTTGAAGCTAAGAACTTTTCATACGGAGTGGAAATCTTGAGACGAATGTTAAATGAACCTTCCTGCACAAAATTTCTTTCTTTTGTAGCGGCTACGGTATCCACGGGAATGCGTGGGATTGTAAGGAACATGATAAAAGACAACATGTTTAATTGTATAGTAACAACCTGCGGGGCGTTAGATCATGACATAGCTAGAACATACAAGCCGTATTATGCCGGAGATTTTCGAATGGATGATTCGGTCCTGTTAAAAAGAAGAGTTCATCGACTGGGAAATGTATTGGTGCCTGCATCCAGCTATGGTTCGGTGATAGAAAAAAAGGTCCAGGCTTGTCTGCAAAATTTGTATGACAAGCAGGAGAAACGAGAATATGCAGTTTACGAGCTAATCGACTTTATAGGAAGCACACTAAATGAATCTTCTTTTCTTTTTTGGGCTCACAAAAATAATGTTCCTGTTATAGTACCAGGTATAGTCGATGGTGCCGTTGGAAGTCAAATATGGCTATTTCAACAACGACACAAGGACTTTAAGGTTGACCTAATGCGAGATGAGACCAAAATGTCAGATTACGTTTACGATGCAATAAGAACAGGGGCGTTGATGGTAGGAGGCGGAATTTCAAAACATCACACATTGTGGTGGAATCAGTTCAGAGGAGGACTTGATTATGCAGTATATATCACCTCTGCCTCTGAGTGGGACGGCAGCCTCAGCGGTGCCCTAGTCACAGAGGCTATATCTTGGGGGAAGGTAAGTCAAAAAGCAAAACAAACAACCATCCACGGTGAGGCCACGGTACTGTTACCATTTATGTATGCTGCACTAAAAGAGAAAGTATAAAGAGCCAGACAAGTAACGCTAGTGGTACAATAACCAATATAACATGATCTCCCTCTCTCTCTCGCTCTAGCAATTGTCCGATTTACTCAACGGTAGTTCTTATTTTACAATTAGCTTCTAATGTGTGTCTGACACCATCACCAACTAATTGATATTAACAATCAGTCTATTAGTTGACAAGACATTAAATCATCCTCTATTTTGAGGTAGTAATGTTCTTGTGTGCACTTGTATTTGTTATTGAATTGGCAGTTGTGGCATTGCTTCGAGTTGGTGTTACCTGAGCCGGTGAAGAAGGTACCACAGTTAGGTGCGGAGATGAAGATGCGGATGGGGGAACAGATGCGGAGGCCAGTGGATGCGATGGCAACTTTTGTGTTGTGTTGGCAGTAGCAGGTTCAGTTACATTCACAAATACCTCGTGATATGGGTCAGATGTTGGCTTTGGAATATAATTATGATTGACCTTGTAGATAAGCACCCCAAATACCAAGCCTTGATTATTGCTCACGAAACTAGGTGAAGCATACACCAAGCTCAAGGGCTGCTTTCCCGGATTGTTACCCATCGGGTATTTGACGTCCTTTACATAAAGTCCAATAGTACCGGGTGAGTAATTTGGCTGCAAATTGGAAAGTTGGCCTCCTTGAAATGATGCATATGCCTGTGGTTTGAAGGGAATTAGCTGACCAAGAAGAGTCGAGCTCCAGAATCTATCTGTGGGAGTGAATCCATCTTGCTGTAGATAATTATTTTCGTCGAATCCCCCAATCCTCATAAACCACTGTTTCTTGCTTTCGTCACCACCGCTCCCAAGTGTATAAAAGTCAGTACCATTGACTCCAGCGAAACGTTGGGCTACTACGTAAACGACTATGTAGTCAGCCTTAAGATCTCGTACTATCTTTATCGCATTCTGAGGCTGATCTATGAACATTTTAGCTATAGTTGCTATCCTGGTTTGATTTATTGTGGCATTGTCAGCCAGGCTTGTTTTGTTGCCGAGAGTAGTCAACCAATAGCCATAATCCCACCAAGAAGCGACAACTGAATTTGTAGGTGTATCGTGTGCAAGCCAATTTAACGCGTCTATCCAATCATTTGTTTGAACTCTGTAGCCTGTCCCTCCATTTGCTATCGATGGCGGGATATCTACTGAATTTACCCAATTGGAGCTAGGAGGATAAAACATCGGAATGCAAAGCATCGATATTAAAATCGCGGCAAAAGAAATAGTAATCCACTTGTTTTTTGCGGGCACTACTTTGGAGCCTTCGGTGATTTTTCTTCTCGCTTTTTTGGAAGTAGATACGAACGTAGTGGTAGGAGCGGGGGCAGGGTCTTTGCTTATGTACACGAGTATGAGCTCATAAATTCCGATTCCAGCTAGAACGATAATACCGATTGATGCAAAAACTAGTAGCCTTGCGAAAGTTGCACTAACATAAACAGACGTGAGCCCGAGTATTAATGCGAAGATCGCCATATCGTCTCTTCTCCTAAACGCGAGCCATGCACCAAGTCCGGCAAACATCAAAAGAATGGAATAGTTAGTGAAATAGTCAACAAGTGTCGGTGTAAAATGCTCCGCCACCGAAGCAACAAGCTGATTTTGCGTAGACAAGAATGGATTGATCGCATTTAGATACCTAAAGGAAGAATGATGATATGCCCCAACCCCTATGAATCCAACCCCTAGAGCGACAAAGGCGATTAAAAGAAACAGCGTGTTTCGAATAGCTTTCCTAGGATCGCTGAATTTCTTTACGAAATTGGCTATGACAAGAAACGCAGTGCCGCCCATGAGTGTAAGGCCAGCCAAGCCAACGACATATGAGATCCCAGGTCTGGGAAACGCTCCTGCAGTTATGATTGCCAAAGCAGTAAAGGCAATGGCAGCGTACATCGGAATTGTAGTGTCCTTTCTGAAAAATGGCAGTGCAACAAAGAAAATCGAAATAGGGATACTGAAATATTGAACACCTCCCCATGACGCGTTTGCAAGACCCAATACAAAACCTCCAGCAATTGCCTTGAGGATACAGTATTTTACCTCCTTATGTTTCATCGCGGAAAGCAACAAGTACACTCCCAATATACCAAAAAATAGCCCTAGGGGTTCAGATTTGAACCATCCAAGATTACCTCTTTGGATTATGGCAGGACTGAACGCAAACAAAAGAGCAGAGATCATACCCGCAGTCGTGCCTCGCAATACCCTTACTAAAGCAAACAATACCACTGTAGTTAACGAGCCCAACACAACCGGCAGCATTATTATAAAGTCCAACAGCGAGCTTCCAAACCCAAATATCTTGTAGAGAAACGCAGCCACTATGTGAAGTCCGGATTGAGATGTCGCTGGGACGTTTCTTCCTTCAGGATACCAAGATAGTGTATCATGCCATTTGAAATAAGCATTCAAGCCATTATCAACAAGATATTTTGTTGCGCGATAGTCAAAATAGGGGTCAAATTCGTTAAGATAAAATCCGTATTTCGCGGGATAGGAACGCATGATAAAAGCAGTCGTAACTGCTATGGCCAAAATACCAATAACCAATAACTGCCGGACATGAAGTTCATGTTTACCCATCTTTAGTAGGGTCTTACCGTCCTCCAACATTGATGAATCTTATTCAGAAATACCCTATTTTTAAGGTACCGCCAGACCGCAGGTGCAACTCCTTGCTCCTAACGAGGTGTCCTCTATCCCACGCTACACTCCTTGAGTGTAGAGTGCTCTTATACTTGAAACACAAAAAGAAATAATCAGAGTTTAACATGTTTTCCGAATTGGTTCGCTCCAACCCAAACCTAAATACAACTCAACAAGGGAGTCAACTAAAGTAAAGTGTTACCAAGAGGGTGCAACACCATTATAATTAAATCACAACACAAAAGAAGGGAAGAGTAACAGTGTTGACACTGCTCTTGTCCAAAAGAAGATCGTTACCGATCTTTACTTTTTGGATTTTGTCCCTTTCTTTGCAGACTTTGTTGACTTTGTTGTTTTCTTCTTTGCGGCCATTTTCATTTATATAGAAAAAGATGCGTATATAAGTTTTTTAATCTTGAAAATAAAAAAGATAAACCTACTGCTACATAGTTAGAAACATTCATCAGTAGTACTAATCGCGTTCTAATATTTTCGTTTCACAAACAATTACCAGCTCTCTGAACTTGTTAGCATCATTTAGATCACCAACGATCGAACCATAGTGCATAGGAATCGCTAGTCTTTTGGGTTTGATTAATTCGTTAGTAGCTTTTGCAGCCTCATCTGAAGTCATGACGTACGTACCGGACACAGGTATTAATGCAACATCGGGATTTAGCGATCCCATTTCGTTTATAATATCTGTATCGCCAGCATGGTAAATTCGTTGGTTACCCAAAGTCAAAATAAACCCAACTTTTCCATCCTCTTTTGGGTGAAACGGTTTGTTTGTATTGTACGCGGGTACAGTTTGTAGTTCAATTCCCTGTAAACTCAGGTTTTCATTTGGTCTTACTTTTCTTACTTCATTTACCTCTAGTTTGTTTAGTTGCTCGCTACACTCCTCAGCCCCCACCATTATAGTTTGTTTATTTATCACATGCTTCAAGTCCTCCATACTAAGATGATCAAAATGATTATGTGATACGAGGACCACGTCTGCGTCGTGCGCATCGTTGTGAGATGCTGACAAACGAAAAGGATCGATATACAAAATCTTCTTTGCATTTTTGTCATCGCTTCCAATGAATTTGAAGCCATCATGGCCTGTCCAAGTAATCTCTAAATCATTGTATTTTATCATGAATTAGATAAGTAACATTTCAATACTTAAATTTTTTAACTCTTGCCCTTCGTAATTGGGCCAAGAACCCTCAAGACGTTCTTACTAAGCGTAAGTACAAGGATATTGTTTTCTAGCAATCTCCTCCTAAGGTTTCCATCAATGGTAGCTACGGCGCAGTTATGATCCGATGCATATTCTAAAATTGAATCGTCTGTATGATGAGATCTTGTCACTTTTACTATATTTCCTTTTGAAGTAGAGATAGTAATGGCAGTTTTTGCAAGCATGGCCTTTTTGGGCCCAGATTTTTGTTCAAGACGTTTCAATTCTTCGATCACAAGATCAGGTATCAAAAAATTTAGCTTTCCATATTGGCCTTCAACCTGTTCGATACGCTTTATAGGAGCGGAGACAAGGACGATTAGAAAACTTGTGTCACAGATTACGTCCATTCAATTAAAATCCTTTCGTGTGTTCATATTTTAAATAAGCGGTTCTCTGTTTCAAAAATCAATCAACCAATCAACCAATCAACCAACAAAGGATCTTAATGATAAGTAGAACAGGAATGGATCTCGTCCAAACAAATTTGGGAAAGTAGCAAGTACGATAAGAGGTAGCATGCTACGAGATAATCGATGCCAAAAATATTCGGAATGCGGCGTCGACGATCTTAGTGATATAATACCTCACAGGATCATAAAGCTACACCCGCACCTATTAGTCTCCATCTGTCTGTGATCCTTCTGCTGATGGCGACCCTACTGTCTGGCATCAAACACACAGGTTTTCTCAGGTTTACTTCCACTTTACTATCCCTGACACTGGTGACTGTTCCAAGAGTAGCTGCAGTACCTACATTGAGTCTGAGCGGTTCTTTAGTTTTTATGGGTTCAACTTTAACCATGTCTTGTGTCCCGACAGCAGTGTCAAAGAGGCGTACATCTACCGACATCTCATCAACGTCTTCGGGCAGCGCATCTGGCTTTCCGACCACGGAACCTATCAGAGAGTCACTTTTGACAAATGTCGGATCTAGCTTCGTTCCTATGGCTACTAGACCTCCTGGTTTCACCATTTCAACTAGACCTGCACCCGTTCCAAGAGAAGATATGGTTGAGTTAATTGGTTCATATTTGCCTCGCTTTTCGTCCAGAAATCCCGGCCTAATCTGAATCTCATCACCAATTGAAAATTCTCCTTGAACCAATGCGCCGCCTATCACTCCTCCCTTAACCTGCTTCACAGGGATACCCGGTTTATTTATATCAAAAGATCTAAGGACATGCATTACGGCATTAACCTCTTTCTTTCTTGGCGGTGTTTTAATATTGTTCTCTATAGCCTCGATTAGACTATCTATATTGAGTTTATGCTGCGCAGATATAGGAATAATGGGTGCTTCTTGAGCAACACTGCCTTTGACAAATTCCTTGATCTCGTCGTAATTTTCAGAAGCACCAGCATAGTCGGTCAGGTCCACCTTATTTTGAACTATGACTATTTGTTGTATCCCTAGCACTTGTAGGGCTAATAGGTGCTCCCTCGTTTGAGGCTGAGGTACTTTTTCATTTGCAGCTACCACGAGAATCGCACCATCCATAAGTGCGGACCCTGATAGCATATTTGCCATCAAACTTTCGTGTCCTGGTGAATCGACGAAACTTACAACACGTAGGAGTTCACTGTCTTTGCCACAGTTTGGACATTTGGGGCTGGATGAATAACATAAGGGAGAGGGGCACTCTGTGCATTTGTAAAAGGCTGCATCAGCATATCCAACTTTAATTGTGATTCCTCTACGTAGTTCTTCGCTATGAGCACTAGTCCAGACTCCAGTGATTGCTTCCACCAGAGTGGTCTTGCCATGGTCTACGTGACCTGCAGTGCCTATGTTGATGTTAGGTTGGTATCCGTACTCTTTAATGTACCAATCTGGTAAAGTGTCCTTCCAGTGCAACCCAGCTGATATGACTATTGAGAGATATAAGGGTAATCACTTGAGAAGGCTTTCCATCACTCTATTGTATGCCGAAATCAATCAGAAGGGAGAAGTTGAGTGATGTTTAGGTTGAGTTGATATTGAAATAAATAATGAAAGCGAGTAGTAAGCTGAGGATCAAAGGCGTGTTGGGTTGGGAGAGATAGCTCAGCTCCTTAATTGACCCATCTAATATGAAGTTACTTGGTCTCCTTTTCGTCTGCCCCTCCGTCAGCCGCAAGTGAAGCATCCGCTTCGTTCTTAGATTCAGGGGCCTTTTCTTTTAGGTCAGCCGCAAGTGAAGCATCCGCTTCGTTCTTAGATTCAGAGGCCTTTTCTTTTAGGTCAGCGTCAATCAGTCTACAATTCAATTGAAAGATTTCTTCAGTTACCATATTGCCTCTAATCAACTTTCTAACTCTTGTTCCTTCACCAGTCTTTCTCATTCCTACACCTTTCGAAAGCAACACGTACTTTTTTACTCCACCATGGATGTCTTGGCGCATAGGAGTTCCAGATTTATCGCTACCTCCGGTTATTTTGATCTTTCCTTGATTCATACCTACTATGGAAGAATCCAACACATCTCCTATCTTCGACCCAAGTATTGGTTGAGCTGATTTATCCCTTAGTTCGTGGGACACACTCTTCCCTTTAGAGTCCGAGATTACAAGCTTGAATTGAGCCAATTTTATATGCAAAAAAAAGAAATGCATTTAATTAACGTTTGGCCAAAGCCTCCCCAATAGCAAAGAGTAAAATGATATTCTCCCACACATATCGAGGAGTTTTTATGAATAGTGTCCAGTGTCCACGCTGTGGGTGCAAGATGACTACAATGCAACCTTGCCATCTTCGATGTGAAAATTGTGGAGCAGAGTTGACCTGTTCAGATAAAGGAAGTTATTGGTAGAGTAATATTGCCAGGTCCGTGAATAATGATTTTGAAGCCATCGGTCAAAATGGCCTTTTTTCAGAAGTTGTCACAAAATCATTAGCCATAACCTCGGCTCGTCCTTTCATTATCTCTACATACTCATCATAAGACGCGTGAAAACCGCAATACCTGCAATTTATGTCTTGAGTATCATCATCCATCTCTGCCCTCTTTGAACACTCGGGGCACTTTGCTTCTAGGACCATAGTTTTCCCCACACTTACATTCTAAATTCACATATTTATGCTATTTTAACAAATCATGAGAGCCTCGGTTAATTCAAGTAGCTCTAATGGTGAGTCCTCGGAAGTACACAAGAAACCTATTTGAAAGGTTTAGACTGCACAATTTGTGAGCTTTGTAAAGAATTATTTTATTTTAATTTATTTTAGTTAGGTCAGGCATAGGTCAAGCATACGAAACATTCTATTGGAGAGGAGAATGGACTTACCTGACCTACCTACCAAATAACCTGGAATCTATTCTTGTGCGTTTTCTTTGGCTTTCCCAATATTGGGATGCGATTACCACAACTACCGCAACAGTTATTCTCAGTCAAGTTCCATGAAGTGATACTAAATCCGTATCGCCCAACAACTATATCCTTGCACTGGGGACAGTAGGTATGCTCTAATGGATGTCCTGGAACATTTCCCAGATATGCATACCTTAAACCTACTTCTTTGGCAACTCTGTGATGTCTTTCTAATGTCTCAATAGGTGTGTTATCAAACTCCATCATCTTGTAATCCGGATGAAATCTTAGAAAATGAATAGGAGTGTCTGGACCCAGTTCCTCATAAACGAATTTGCATAACTTCTTTGCGGCATCTAAATCATCTCCGACTTGAGGAACTATAAGATCAGTAATTTCAGTATGAATGTTAGTCTTGTCTCTTATATTTTTCAAGGACTGGAATATCGGGTCAGCGCTTGGGATCCCTATAAATCGACGAACAAATTCTTGTTTACCACTTCCTTTAAAGTCGACGGTAATACAATCCAAAAACTCACTCATCATGTTGACTGACTCAGGAGTATCGTACCCGTTTGAAACGAAAATATTAAAGATGCCCTTTTTGTGAGCTTCAATACCACAATCCCTTGCAAATTCAATGAAAATTGATGGTTCGTTATACGTGTATGCAATTCCATCTGCACCATAATTCACTGCATTATCAATTACTTCAGCCGGTGTCATTTCCGTGCCCTCTATCTTTCGCCTTTGCGAGATATCGTAATTCTGACAATATTTGCAAAGCCAATTGCACCCTGTGGTGGCAATAGAAAAGATCGACGTACCGGGCCTGTAATGAGTCACTGGTTTTTTTTCTATGGGGTCAATGTGTCCAGCAATGACTTTTCCATAAACGAGCAAATGCAACTTGCCTTCTACTACTCCTCTGATACCGCAGAGACCAACCTTGCCTTCAGGGATTTCACAAAGTCTGGCGCATGCTGTGCATCGAAGCCTGCCCGATGGTAGCTTGGAATATAGCGTAGCTTCCTTACCTGACACTACGTTCAGTGACACATGATTTGTATCGTGATTTAACCATATATACTTACTAGTATAATCCAAGGACCATTACCTATTGGGCTTGCAGGGTCTCAAGTGAATTTAGTTTTAGCCTTGATGCACTTTTTGATCTGTAATAATATTATAAGGAGAAACTCTATCAAAGTTATACATGATGATGAGGCTGAGGGATTATAGAGTGAACCCTGCATTAATAGTCGTGGATGTACAAAATGGGTTTGCAAGCAAGGGTGGATCATACGACCTTTTAGGACTGGATACCACTCAATATCAATCTGTAATCCCAAAGATCTCGGAGTTGATCAACAAATGTCGAAGTGCAGGAATACCTGTTTTTTATACCCAAGCGGTCAGGGAATCCTCTGGGATTGACCTGTTAACAAGAGCGCACAAAATCCTTCCAAAGGCACGTGAAGAAAGAATCATGAAAAAGCCCATATGCGTTAGGGGAACATGGGATGCAGAAATTGTGGATGAAATTAAGCCGCTCGCCGGAGATCACATTGTTATAAAGAGAAGAGATTCAGTGTTTCATGATACGGAAATTGAGGTTTGGCTCAGAAGCTTAGGAATAGACACACTAATTTTCTGTGGTATTGACACCTCGATTTGTGTGGAAACGTCATTAAGAGAAGCATTTAACATAGGGTATGACGTTGTCTTAGTCTCTGATGCAACCGCGTCAAGTAATCGAAAACATTACGAGTCAACACTAGAAAATGTCAGGGGGTATTACGGGATTGTAATGGATATACAGGAATTGAGTCTTTACTTACCAGCTGCTGCGGCTTCACAGCAACCGCGGTCAAAATTGTTGCGAGCAAAGATTGATTGATTGATTGATTGATAACTAGGAACATAGATAGGTAGATAGTATGATCAGAGCCAACCTTTTTCGCAGATTTGCAAATTTGTCCAAGACATCCTAAGAATTAATTTTCCAATCAGTATACCATTTTAAATGGTATCTTATAGGCGTAATATTATACCACATTCTATTAGGCTGTATAACACAAGTCAGATTAAGCCAACTTCACGGAGTTTTTCGGGCAGATAAGTTTCTGCTAGAAATCTAAAGCCGTGCTTAAAAAACGCGTCGAGTTCACACTTCTCCCTACGCTGCATAAATAAATTTAGCTCCTTCTGCCATCGTTTGTCATTCAGCCATGGTTTCTTTTTCATATCATTTGCCCTATTGATGTCTTCTTCTGATGCCTCAAGTCTAGCAACTTCCGGAATGTTGTAATCATAGATGTCGGAAAACATCATCCCTAACACTTTGCAGTCAGGAGCAACCAATCTATCGCTATCGTAACTCAGTGATTCACTACCAATTTTGTAACGCAACGCAATACCCAATCCCCACGGGTCTGCGTCTGCAAAAATGACTACAGGTTTCTTCCATTCTTCATTGAGTGTCTTAACCATCATCCTAGTTGCTCGGTCTGGCTCTCCTGAACCTGTCATCAAAATCGAATTATATCTCTGAATGAATCCAGATTTTCGAATATTGTTCAAAACTGTGTCCTTTTCAACTACCATTACAAAGTCGGCTTTCACATTTACGATTTCAACATCGCGGATGTTGGTTGGTATAAGTTGAGAAGTTGCCCGACTTCCTAAATTGCAATCGATAATGTCACCACCAACTCGTAGAGTAATTGGACCGGATATCATACCCTTTGGCTTTGAAGTAACCGAAAATTCTTCACGAGGTACCGCTGTCAACAACTCTATGGCCTTTATTGCATCGTCAGAATTTTCTTGGCTATTCCAAAATTTTTGTTTGTTTTTTTCTTCATCCCCTATTGATGTTAGGGTTGCATAGTACATGCCTCTAATTGTGCTTTCCATTTCTTCATCGAGTAACTTTCGGATCGCATTTGCCATAACAAGATATTGGGAAAATGTTGGAATTTTTTTTGTGCTATCTGGACTCACCTGAACGGTCTTATCTCCAATCGTCAGCATTCTCTTATCCTTGGACCAGATAGTATTATCATATCCTACTTTGGGAACGTCAAGAACGGGCATCGTCTTGTCAACCATGAGGTCATCTGCCACATCTGTCATGAGTAGCTTTATTTTTTTAATAACTTCTCTATGACGTTTGTCTTTGACGGTCAATTATCTTCTTCTCCCCTTTGTTTCATAGAATACATCCATGGTAGTTTGATCTTTTTTCAAAGAGCTCAACCTTTTTGACTTGTTTGAAGTATGAGATTCGCTTTGCGGCTTTAACTTCTTTGTATTCTTAGAATTTGATTTGGGTTTATGTCTTTTTTGGAAATTTACAGCAGAGTTGTCCGCCTCTTTCTCAATTCTTTGACCAGTTATTTTGTCTTGCTTTTCAGAAATAGTGACTCCAACCAACTCACCCCTGACGTGCTTCTCGGCAAGCTGTGAAAAAGCTTCAGAGAGCCTGCGAGTGTCAACTTTTATTGATTCAGAGATGGCGGATATGACCAATGGAATGTAGTGTTTGTAAAGACGTAACCGGCTTTCTGCCTCCTTCATTTTCAGCTCCTTTCGGATCTGTGCGCTTACCTTTCGATACAAGTCTGCCAGACAAGCCTTCATATACTTTTTTAAATCGCCTTCAGAGGCGATGCTTTCTTTGCCTGCAGTCTTGTAGGGTATTTTTGTGGAACAAATATGGAAGAAAATATGCGTCGGCAGCAACTCTATGGCTTTGTCTGACCTGCTTTCAGCATGTGCGAATTTGTCTTTAACTTCCTTCTTCGAGATTCCCATTTTGTTAATTTCCACTTCAGATACTGCATCACGAGCGACGTCTGAACCCTCGTCATACAGTAATGGAATTTTATTTGCAAATCTATACAATTTAAAGGAAGTAATGTCTCCTCCGTACGCTATCCCACATTCCACAATTGTAGGGCGATTATTCACGACGCATGTACGGAAGGAATATGCAGTTAGGGTAGGTTTTAGAATTTTCACGGCTAATTTTGTATGGAGTTGGGATTCAGCTTCATTCCTGTTTGTAACAATGGCATATTCTGATGTCATCCCTGCCGTTAAAATTTCCTCACCTATAGGACTTAGGTGTTCAGTGTTGGGGGAGCGAAATCGAGTCTGTTTACACACATTCACTACCATTATTAATTCGTGCTCATCGTATTTGTCAGCAGGCTTTAATGGAATATTGGCTTTTGAGATTATTTCTTTCGCCTTGCCACCAGATAGCTTTTGAAACGAGTTACACAATATACCATGAAGGGTAGTCTTTTGGTGCATAGAATTAACGATCGCTTTTTTTAGTGTTTTTAGATCCATATCTGCCGGATGCGGCAAAACCTCAGTGGCAGGTTCGGGCATTATCGTGGTTCTTCGATCAAAAGTTAATTCCCCATCATCTGTAAGAAATCTCAAACTTGCGTATGGATTTACAATACTTGTGTTGCTGACATAATCATATATCTTATTCTTCGTTATTGGAGAGAGTCTTGCACGTAGCACAGCCTCGACCTTGAAGCCAGAGTCACCCCTAATTTGAGCTTCCCCATCCTTCACAAGTCTCTTAGAAAGGACAATTGGCTTATTTGTTCCAATATCTGTCCTGAGCTCAAAATAATACTCTGATTTCTCATCGACCGGCTTAGACCAAGCTTTAAGTGGGTGATCAGTATCCTTAGTTGAAAAGGCAGCAATCATTTTCAATCCTACCCCAAACAGTCCTCGTTGCTGTTTTTCGACATATTTGGCTGAGGTTAGAAAAGAACAGACCGCTATTGGAACCTTGTCAAGGGGGATACCAATCCCGTTGTCTTCACATGAAATAAGCCACAAATCATTTGTCGGATCCAGTATTTTTAAGGTTAGAGAAATGTTGGGCAGGATGCGATGCACCTCACAAGAATCCAATGAATTCTCGATCAATTCTCTTACAGCCATGTAGAGAATTCGCTCGCCTGTAAACCCTGCAAGGGCAGAGTTGTCGACAAAAAATTCTGATTCAGCTTTTTTGTCATACTTGACCTTGCCCTTTCCGTTGCTAGGATGAGCTATAACTGCAGATTCGGCAGCACGGTTGGAATTCTTGGCGTGCACCGAAGTGGCAACTTCAATGCTGGCTTTGGTTTTCAATCAATGAAATGTTTCGCGTACTCAATTTAACTTTTTATGTGCTTTCTCTCGAGTCACCTAGTTAGGTTATTTCTTCGAAGATTAAGGATTTAACTTCCTTCTATCAGAGTATAGTGCAACTTCATTCATCTCATTTAAATGAATAGACTAATAACTTGTCTCGCCTTACTGTATGCCCCAATTTTCAGATAAAGTAGAATAGATAGCTTCTGTTAACTGATGCAAAATTTTATAGGCATTATCTACACGTTCGAATTTTGTAATGGATCTAGAAGAGCGACTATCGTTGATACTCAGAGAACCGACAGAAGAAGTTGTAACAGGACAAGAATTAAGAACACTCCTTGAGACGGTGGCTCGTCCTAAACACTATATCGGCTTAGAAATCTCGGGCATGCTTCACCTTGGTAGCTTGGTTTTAACAGGTTCTAAAATTAACGATTTTATAAACGCAAAAGTAAAATGCACCGTATTTTTAGCTGACTGGCATACTTACATTAATAACAAGCTTCAGGGAGATTGGGACAAGATTAAAGAATTTTCAGAATACTATTCGGACGCGTTCAAATTCTTCTGTCCAGGAGTGTCTATAGAATTGGGAAGTGATCTTTATCAGAGGACCCCTTATTATTGGAACGACCTTGTCCGGTTTAGTAAACAGGTTAGTCTCTCTAGAACGATTAGATCGTTGACTATTATGGGGAGAACAGGAAACGAAAACCTGGATCTTGCTCAGCTACTGTATCCACCAATGCAATCAATTGATATCAAAACTTTGGAATTGGATATTGTTCAGGCAGGAATGGATCAAAGAAAAATCCATATGTTAGTAAGAGAAATCTTTCCAAAATTCAGCTGGAAGGTTCCAGTTTCTGTGCATCATCATTTACTGCCTGGACTCTCAGAACCTTCAATTGCCGAACCGAAAAATAGCCATAATAGCGGAGAATTTGTTGGTAAGATGAGCAAGAGTAATCCTTCTTCTGGCATTCTAATCCACGATGACGAAAACACAATCAGGCAGAAAATAACCAGGGGCTATTGCCCTCAGCGATCTGCTGAAAATAATCCTATATTGGAGTTAATAAGATACGTGATATTTCATGAGTATCGGGAGTTTATAGTCGAACGACCTCAAAAATATGGAGGTTCAGTCATATATTCTAATTTCAACGAACTCAAAAAAAGCTATATCGAGAACAAAGTCCATCCTATGGATCTGAAAAATGCTACAGCAAGGTATCTTAATGAAATTATTCGACCCATCCGTGAGCACTTTAAAGGCAGGGAACCAAAATTAACGGAACAACGAACATGAGCGGTTTTAATGCCCAAGTACTACTATTCACATAAGTCTTGCATTCCGGAGAATCCCAAAACCTAATGTTGCTCTATGCTGCCTTTTTGACTAATTCGTATTTTGACCTATAGCCCCGCGGGTTAATCATCATACCATTGTAATCAAATGTAGATGAGTTCCCAACGATAACTGTGGTAATCATTCCAAGAAGGTCTGAATGCTGGAGCATTTCTTCAAGTGTGGTAATTGCAATAGTCTGGCTTTCCCTATACGCACCCTTGACTATTGCAACTGGTGTTTCAGGTTTTCGATATCTTAGAAAAATCTCTCTTGTATCCCTTAATTGATGAATGCGTTTCTTGCTAGCCGGATTATATATCACAGTGACATAGTCTCCTATTGCAGCAGCCTCAACACGTTTAACTATTATCTCCCATGGTACCAGTAGGTCACTCATACTCACAACGGCAAAGTCGGTCATTAGCGGAGAGCCTACAAGTGCGGCGCAGGAATTCAGTGAAGAGACTCCCGGTACGCATTCAACGTATATTCCGTGTCGTCTGTCCCATCCTTTTTCAGAAAGTATTTCATAAATAAGCCCTATCATACCATAAATGCCAGGATCTCCAGAGGATACCAATGCCACCATTTTGCCGGATTCTGCAAACTCTATGGCCTGGTTAGCCCGTTCAACTTCTTGAGTCATAGCATATCGATACACTTGCTTACCGATAATCAAATCTTCTACAAGGGAAACATAAGTTTCATATCCCACTATAATCTCACTTTCTTCAATCACTGCCTTTGCTCTCTGAGTCATATGCTCATGGTTTCCAGGACCCACCCCGACAACAAATAGTTTACCTTTGCATGCGGCCAATTCTAACATTTGCATCAAAATATAATTTATCCTTTTCTTGCTTTCGTTCTAGCTCTTATACCAACTTAACTTTCATATTTTCCATTTAAAAGGGACACCAAGGTTAAATTCTGTGTGTAACGCTCTCACCGTCTTTTCGCAATCAGGATCTTTGACAACAAATGCAAGATTTAGCTCCGATGAACCTTGTGCAATCATTATGACATTTACATTTGTGCGCGCCACAGCTCCGAATATCTTTGATGCTACTCCTTTTATCCCTCTCATGCCCGATCCGACAACTGCGATTACTGCAGCATCTTCCATGACGTTTACCCTCTTGATTATCTTTCCAAGTAGATTAAGTTCTAGAGCGGTTGTTGCGGTATCAAGATCACTTTTTCTTACCACCATCGAAATGCTAGATTCAGACGGGCTTTGAGATATCATAATGATGTTTACTTTGTTTCGTGCAAGAACCTCAAATATACGCGAAGCAGTGCCAGGCGAGCCGGCCATATCTCCTCCGCTCACGTCGATTAGCGACGTTTTGCGTATAGCGTTTATTGACTTTACAATTTTTTGCGAAGATTTTGTAGGGGTAGTGGTAATAATTGTGCCCTGGTGGCTAGCATTAAGAGCATTGCGAACTCTGATTGGAATGTTGGATTCGATAACGGGATAGAACGACCTAGGGTGAATATATTTTGCACCGAAAAGAGCCATCTCTAATGCTTCCGGAAAAGACACTTCTTTTAGAACTTGAGCGTCCTCAACGATTTTGGGGTCTGCTGTCATTAGCCCGTTCACATCGCTCCATAGCCACACTTCGTCGGCTTGGATACTAGAACCAATTAATGTGGCCGTGTAGTCCGACCCTCCCCTTCCTATAGTTGTTGTGTTGCCATGTTGATCTGCTGCGATAAACCCTGTGACTACAGGGACTAAGTTGTTCGCTAACATGGGTGTAATTTTCAGTCCAACGCGCAGCTTGGTTGTGTCCATCAACGGTCGAGCATCTCCGAAGTTGGAGTCTGTCAATATTCCAGCCTCCTTGCCAGTCAGGTGCTCAGAAGGAGTGCCTATATATTGTAAACCATATGAGACAATAGGTGTGGAGAGACGCTCTCCAAAGGACAACAAATAATCTAAAGTTTTAGGAGTAACTTCTGCGAGCAGAGTGATACCCCTCAAAACATTCTCCAATTCATTCAGAACCTGAGTGATTAAGGATTCAGCTTCTTTCACGATAGTCTTATCAGTTATAGCATCTCGAAGAATCGATGTATGTGAATCGCGAGTGTTTTTCATGAATTCGTCAATAGAAGCCCTTCGACCTTCCCTAATACTGCCTGCAATTGCCAATATATCGTCAGTCATCCCTCGAATGGCTGATATCACAGCCACGACCTCGTTTCCACGACTCTTCTCGGCCTTGATGAGCTCGGTGACTTTCCTGACTTTACTACCAGAGTTGACCCCTGTTCCACCGAATTTCATTACTATGCGCATGGTAATTCAGACCACTTTTAGCTGACCTGATCCTGATCCTGATCCAGACCTAGATCCAGATTCATTTTCAGGTTTTATGGCAAAAATTGAATATAATATAAAATCATTGGGTATAAGTGCGAGTATTTTCAACACTCTCTGTTCTTGCAGGGACATATATAGGTATACGCTATTTTCTAATTGTATAATTTTGGGAAAGCAGGAGTGTAGGATCCAATCTAGTATAGTTTTTATTTAAGGAACTGCTTGCTGATTTCAATTGTCAGGTTCTGAATATAAGCACATTGTCAGAATTGCAGGAAAGGACATCGATGGAAGTAGGAAGATTATTGTTGGTCTGAGTGCTGTTAAGGGTATTGGTCAAAATTTAGCTCAAGTTTTAATACAGTCACTAAAAATAAATCCAAATATCAGGTTGGGATTTCTAACTGATAAAGAGCTGGTTGATATTGAGTCAGCTATAAGAGATCCAGCCAGGGTGGGAATGCCAGATTGGTATCTAAATCGACGAAAAGACATGGAAACAGGAAGGACAAGACATCTTATTACTTCGGACCTGGATTTCATGATCTCAAATGATATAGAAAGAGAAAAATCTGTCATGAGTTGGCGAGGATATCGGCACATGTTCGGTTTAAAGGTCAGAGGCCAGTGTACTAGAACAACTGGTCGAAAAGGGGGTGCTGTGGGTGTGAAGAGATTGGCTAGACCGGTGTCCGCCGGACCAGCAGCAGCGCCTTCGGCTGCTAGTGCGCCAACTCAGCCGGCTGTCTCTGCACAAGCTAGCCCAAAAGCCAAAGAACCGCCAGGAAAGGAGCCTGAAAACAAGTAGACGTGAGCGAGTGGTAGGAAGTGGGAGATCCTCGTAAATCAAAAAAGAGCTATCACAGACCTAGAAGGATCTGGACGACAGACCAACTGAATTCCGAACTTTACACGGTTGGATCATTTGGGTTACGAAACAAAAGAGAGCTCTGGATAGCTCAGAGCGAAGTAGCTAGGTTTAGAAACCAAGCTAGGGCACTACTATCCCTGGCTACCGAGGTTAGGTCAGAAAAAGAGACTCGATTGTTAAGGTCCTTAAATAGATTAGGTCTAGTAAGTGAGTCTGCTTCTCTTGATGACGTTTTAAACTTGAGAATCGAAAATCTGTTGGAACGGAGGCTCCAAACTATTGTCATGAAAAAGTCCGGTACAAAATCCCCACATCAAGCTAGGCAAGTTGTAGTCCACGGACACGTGAGTATAGGCAACAGGATTGTGAATCTGCCTGGCTACTTGGTCAAGACTGAAGAGGAGTCTCAGATAACTTTGCATACAAACCTGCTGGGACCACTAAGTCAAGCAGCAAGTTGAAACGATCAGGACTTGACCTCAGAGACAATATCTACGTGATCTATTTTTCCGTCTGCATTCATGTCAAATCCTTGCACAACTAATGCCCACTCCTTGTCGTTTTTATAACTTTTCAGGATCTCTTGACTGTAGTTGGTCAATGCTAAAACGGCGGACTTAGTTCCGATTGACCTTACACCTGCTAGAACAATAATCTTTTTCGTATTATTATATGGATTTTTTATCTTGGCTATTAAGCCTTGATTGTCAAGACTATATGATTTTCCAGTGGATCCATCTACCAATCCTGACCAGAAATTTTTTTCGTTAAATTTTATAGGCAAATATTTGTTGAATTCTGCTGTCACTATGTTCGTACCAGGCCCTCCTATGGATATGAGATTGTTCCCTTCAGATACTCTTTCGGCCTTGGCGTCAGCATCTAGCTTTACAATAAATTCAGAAGGGATATTGCTAATTGTTCCTAGGAAAAAAGCTAGATGTACTGCATAATGTCCGTCCCGCGAAGACGACCTATAGGGTCCGTGAGGATCTGGTGCACCGACAATGATTAAGCCCTTGAATGCACCATCATTAATAAATTCATCAAAAAAATCATTGGCATACTGTCCACTGTAGTTCTGATGATTTCTGAATTCCAATTGCCTCTCTCCCCAACCCATCTCGATTCCGAATGCCGGCCCTGAAGATTGGTAGAGTCTAGCAGTGCCGCCCCTGACCTGATGGGTACCAATCTCGGTCAAAGCGCCAATTTCAACCAATTTTCGGACGTAATAATACGCACTCTGTTCATAGATCTTGAGTTTTTTTGCTATTTCAATTGGATACATCGGGCTTCTGGAAAGCAATTCCAACATTCGCCAAGCCAAGGGATTCGACAGCACCCTCATGTGTTCTGCGTTCTCAAACACAATTATCTTTTTGCCAATAGTCTTTCCATCAACAATATGAAGAAGTGTCTTATCCAAAGGCATATGTTAGGATCGAATTCGACCATTATATAATTATATTTAGCGGTATCATGAAATTTTAGTCGCTATCTCACCGTTGAACAAATCACTGGTACATTTAATCTTAGAATGGTACGTAACTCCGTTGATAAATGTTAAAAGCGGTTAGATTCATTAACATTTGTGTGTTCAATAATAGGGTATGCTAGTCGATCAACTGTGGCTCCTATTTTGGTTGATAGCCTCAAACGAATGGAATACAGAGGATATGATAGCGTAGGTATTGCTACTATCGATAATGGTAGAATTCTGACACGTAAAGGTGTCGGTAGAGTGTCAGTTGTAAATAAGTCGCTTAATTTGAAAACCATGCAGGGGCAAGTAGGTATTGGTCATACTCGGTGGGCTACTCATGGAGGTGTAACGGAAAAAAATGCGCATCCTCATTATGACTGCACGAATGACGTTGCAGTAGTTCATAACGGAATTATAGAAAATTATAAGGACTTAAAGGAGGATCTGATTAATCATGGTCACACATTTAGGAGCGATACTGACAGCGAGGTGATCGCACATCTTCTGGAGAGCTATTCGAAGATGGATTTGGATATTGCTCAAATAGTGACTAACACCTGCAAAAGGTTAAAAGGTTCGTACGCGTTTGTGGCCGTTTTTGAAGATGGCACTATCTGTGGCTCTAGATACGATGAGCCTCTTATAATTGGCCCGGTAAAAGATGGTTATTTCATATCAAGTGATGTCCTTGGATTCTTGCCTTATACCGATAAGGCCATATTTTTAGACAATAGGGATATTGCAGTAGTGGATGGGACGGATTTGAAGCTTTATGACTACGATGGTAATCTCTTATCTCGACAGGTTACACAAGTCGCTTGGGAATTGGCATCAATAGACAAGGGAAAATATGGCCATTATACTCTAAAGGAGATTCATGAACAACCACTTACAATCATGAAGGCATCTTCGCGAAATGTCGATAATCTGAAAACTTTTTGTGATATCCTTCGCAAATCTAAGACGATAAATCTTACTGGAAGCGGAACAAGCTATCATTCCGCTCTGGTAGCCAAACATTTGCTTGCAAGATTCGCAAAAATTAGGGCAGAATCAATCATGTCAAGCGAATTTCAATATGACTTAACACCTATGGATTCCAATTCGGTCCTAATAGCCATTTCTCAAAGTGGAGAGACAGCTGATGTGCTGCAGTCTGTCAAAGACGCGAAACAAATGGGTGCCAAGATTCTTTCCATTGTTAATGTTCCCACATCTTCGTTAGCAAGAATAAGCGACTCATTCCTGACTATAGATTGTGGCCCTGAGGTTGGTGTGGCTGCAACCAAGAGCTTTACTGGACAATTGTCTGTAATTTATAGTGTTATCGATGAATTATGCGATGGCTGCGTAGGATACCAGTTGAGCAAATTAGAGCTTGTAGATGCCCTAAACGAAGTGCTTGCATCGGCAGCTGAAATAGAGAAGATTGCAAATCGGATAGCTGATGCTAAGGACATCTATATTATGGGTAGGTCTATACATTATCCTATTGCTCTAGAAGGGGCGCTCAAAATAAAGGAACTAGCATATGTTCATGCAGAAGGGATAGCGGCAGGAGAATTAAAACACGGCCCTCTTGCCCTAATAGATAAGAACAGTGTGGTTGTCGTAATTAACCCTAAAGATGCAACCTTCCAAGATAATATTGCAAGTGCGAATGAGATTAGGGCAAGGGGAGCAGTGATCGTGGGAATATCAGATGAACCTAATGAAGCCTACGACATGTGCATTAAAATTCCTACATTAGGTAGTATCCATTATCCTTTCTTAGAAGTGGTGCCTTTGCAGATCCTCTCTTATTACTTGGCAGTAATGAAAAATGTAGACCCTGACTATCCTCGAAATTTAGCAAAGTCAGTCACTGTGAAATAGCCTGCTACTTCTACCTTCTCTAAAAAGCGCTTAATGTAGTCTCTCTAGATCGGAGCCCACTCATTTGCTCATATCCCTCTGCACGAAGGGATGCAGAAACGGGAAAGTTGCATATCTGTTCCATTACTCATAATAAGAAGATTTTTAAAATGTGCAAACAGTTGTCAACATCATTATGTCTTCTACTCCTGAATTGGGGCTTGCCAGTATGTACAGATTAATTAAAAAATCAGGCGCAGATAGAGTTAGTGACGAAGCTGCCTTGGAGCTCAGACGAGTTCTTGAAGAAATCGCAGGAAAAATAGCTAGGCAGGCGGTCGAATTGGCTGCACATGCGGGTAGAAAGACCGTGAAATCTGAAGACGTCCTTCTTGCTTCAAAAAATGTGAAATTTTGATTCTTAACG
>JBPYDP010000022.1:0-76605 GCA_051985775.1 Candidatus Nitrosopolaris sp.
CACAGATACCAACGGCTTGCAGTGTCCTGTGTAACTTAGTATTTCAACAGATCAAGTTCCACTGGAAACGTTTTTGACCAAAACTTCCACTCGAGAAGTAGAGTATAGACAATATATCTAGACAAGCGCGAAGGGGCCTTTATCGCGGCAGTTATATTTCTCGATGTAGTAGAGATGAGATGTTATCATATCATGAGACCATTGTGGCGTGCGCTCCTTGCAACAATTGAGAAGCCTGGGTTTCCGTGAGTAGTCCTGATTGTGAGAATGATTGAACTACGATAGTAAATGCAGCAAGATGGCCACATGCTTCTGCATTGAGATTGTGTTGGAATAATAGTATAATAGCATTCAGTTGAGCATCTAACTCTCGGTCAGGCGTAGTAGCTAAATGCATACTTTGTTTTAGTTGTATCAATTGTTGTGTGGCTTGAATTGGAGTAAGCGGTGGTGTTGATGTTATTGTCCAGGAGAAGTGCTCATTGTTACTAGTCACTGAGAAGTGCCCAAATCTAGCAGTAACTACTGAATCAAGCCTGTGTTGTCCTGGCGCTAGGCCAGTAAATTCCAGGTTAAAGCCGCATACAGAAAACGGGTGTTCGTCTAGCAAACAGTGAGCCAAAACATCGCTGAAGCCTGAGGGGGGAATGAATGTGGGAGTAATGGTGAACTTTATAACGTTAGAAGATGTGGTACCACCGTTCGGTATTGGGACATTATTTCCATCAACTGCGGTAAGCGTTATATGGATGCTGAGTTCTTCTTGAGCCTCCATATGGATGTACAGAAAAGCTCACAAGTAACACAAGTAGAGTTGGGATAGTTAGAGTCTTTCTCATATTATATTGTCCTAAGCCTAAAGGCGAATTATATTTTATATTGGATGCTTCACAGAAATATCAAAGAAGGTAAGTGAAGCATGGATACTAATCTAGGATATTCATAAGTTAATTACAAAAATAATCTATTAGAATTAGGTACACTTACACAGGTGGTCTATCATAACTCACTCTGTAAGAGTTGGAGTCGTCATAGTTGGACTTGGACCAGGAGGAAAAATCAATCGGTCCATATTTTCCATTTATGTAATCAGCATCATACACTGCCAAAAAGGTGTAGTAAGGCTTCGGCTGCTTTTACTTTTGCTCCCACCGGTGTCTGTGGTCTATGCATTATTCCCCATAATTCACGCTAGACTTTTTCAATCTCTTCAATCCTCTCGCGATACTGAGCTACGTGATCGGCCCTTTTTGATTGAGCTAATTTTTTAATCCATGCTTGAGCGCTTCCCTTTTGTCGATATCTGTGATTGCGAACTGTCTTGCGAGCTTCAGCGAGTTGATTTTACTAACTTTTCTCGAACAAGTCCTCAAGTTCATCCCTGTACATGTCATGCTCTCCTTGTTCGTTGTGCAAAGCCCATTTCTCAAGTACTGCTAATGTTTTAGACATTTTTTCCACTCGTTGTTTTAGGGCTTCATCGCTAGTCTTGGTAGTCAACTCCTCGACCTTACGCCTTAGCCTATGCTCATCATTGATTGTGAGTGAGTCCACGGCTTTTAGATACTCCTCAAGCAAGTCTTCCGGAGTGGGACGGTAATACTTGTCATCCAGGCCGATAGAGTGGCCTAGCAGCATCTCTTTGGCAGCGCCTGAAACACCGGCTTGAATCATTTGGGTGTTCGCAAACTTTCGAAAGCCATGATTGCGTTGCACCTCGTGGCGTCTATGTCTGTCTGATTCTGTTTGTATTTGTGTCCAAAAGAAGCCTGCTCCTTAATGCTACCATTATCGCCTTTGATACGGCCTCTGTTTTCATTGGCCTGACGTTATTGCGCACTTTAAACAAGTCGTCGGCATAAAAGTCTGTTCTAAAGAGTGGAGATTGATCGTTTAATTTTTCGCCTGCTCTTGTGCGGCATAATAGGTAGGAGTCTATGGCCGTGGTCGCTTCCGGTGTACAGAAGGTAATATACTCGTCCTCGTGTCCTGCATATACTAGTATTTGGTAAGTTTTTATGCCATCGTTTTCGATTTCGAATTTTTTAAGATGTTTAAGGTACATCGACTGTATGGCCCCAACCCGAACGCCGGATGATGCTAACAGCATTAGTATGGCTTTTACCTTTTCGTTTGAGCGGTAGAGCATCTTTTGGATCTCTTCATGAGTATAGGCCCTGTCTTTGTCCTTCACCCCGGCGTTAGCATCTTCCATCCCTGCAAACCTGTTGATTTTACGCCAGTTAAGTGATATGTCGTTCATTTCGTAAAAGTGCTTTATTGCGGCTTTGTAGTTGTTAAGCGTCCCACGAGAGAGTTTAGCCGTTCGGAGTGATAACAAAAACTCTCTTATGCGAGCAACTCCCAATTTGTGATTTTTGCTGTCTTCGTCTATTAGCTGGTCTAAATCAAGGGTTTTGCGATAAGCAGCATACCGCTGTATGAGCCACAAATACTGTTTCTGAGTAGCGCGAGTCTGCAACGTGCCTTCAAAGTTTAGAAAGGCTTCACACGCTTTAAGTTGTTGTCGTTGCTGTTGCTGTTGCTGCATCGCTATCGTATCTTTACGGTTTTTCGATATATAATGGAGCGTCTGATCCGTCAAATTTTTATTTAATGGATCACATTTCCTAGTTACAGGAAGTATAAAGCCGTATTGATCCAAACAGATCAGGTAAACAATCTTGATTCCATGAAGTGGGAAGAATTGGTCTCCTACAAGCGTCGATTACTCAAAAATCTAAGGGAGGCGACAGACGAGATCATCGATCTAGAAAATAAAGGCATGCATAGAATTAATGACGATATCCAATATGAAAAAAACATAGCCTATGATATCTCCAAGAGACTATCTCAGACTAGAACCCAGATGGCTGAATTCAATTCACAATTGTTGGTTATAAGCGAAAATATCGTTAGGTCAAAGAATTTCGTTGTAACTTTGCAACCTAGACTTCCTTCGGAACACGAAGACGATTTGTATAGGATATTTGAGTCAAACCAGAGCTTAGTCGCTAATAAACGATATAAAAATGAACGTAATAAAAACGAAGCTATCTCACTGATGAACGATGCTTCGATGAAGCTTGAAGCTATTAAGGCAATGCGCTTTGTGAAAGAACAACTAGATGACTTGAATATTCAGGCAAAAGAGATTAAACAAAAGCTAAACATTCTGGATAAGGAGAAAGCCTCATTCCAATCCGAGTACGATTCAAGTCAGCATAAGTTGGATAATTTATTTAATGATAAAAGGCTTCTTTCTGAAGAGCGTGAATGCTGGCTCCACAAGTACGAGAAATACCTAGTTAACCTGGACGGTGTAAATTCTCATCTTGACAATATTTCTCAAAAAAGAAAATTCAATAATGAATACCACTACGGCTCGCAGGCAGGTGCTCTTCTTAAGGTCAAAGAATCGGCAAGAAGAAAATTTGAAGGCGGAGACAAACTCAGCTTTGAAGAGCTGAAATTGCTATACGAAGACGATTAAAGAAAGCCTCGCCCATTTTGACCTGTGGGCCAATCGCAACAATACCCGTGTGTCAAATACAGCAAACTTGTCAAGTAAGTATAAAGTCAAAACAGACCATGTATTGCTCACTACTTCTTTGCCTACTTGCCCCGGGCTTACTTGTGTAGACTCTTCGAAAGTCATATTTCAGATCTCTTTTCAATGGACCGAGAAGCTCCCCTTCAAAAACTTTAAAAACTGAGATGCCATGCTTCTTTAATAACTTATGACTAGCTTCTACAGCACTTCTGGTAAGTGAAATCTGTCTTGAATGATCCAAATCCCAAATGCCGCTCAGATTTGGTGACAAATCCGACAATACGATATCCACTCTTCCTCCCACCAATTTGAACACTTTATCAATAGTTCTGGGGTCAACAATGCTACCCTGCAAGATGGTAACGCCTTCTAATGGATCGATATTCTCGAGATCTATCCCAATAACCATGCCTTCCGCTCCAACTTTTTGTTTTGCCACTTGTAGCCAGCCTCCTGGAGAAGACCCAAAATCCACTACAGTATCCCGAGCTTTGAATATGCGATATGAGCAATCTAATTGGGCAAGCTTATACGCAGACCTGCTCCGATACCCATCAATTTTAGCCAGTTTTCGATAAACGTCTCTTTTGGCATCTATTAATCTCATATATATTGTCTCCTCAGCAAATGATATTCTATTAGGAAGCAATATTCCATGGATGCCCGATGCAAAATGATACATATTCTCGCGAAGACCAAAATCCATTTCGAATTACTTGACAATCCCAATCGGTTATTTAATTCACCTAATGATAATTTGCAGATGTTGCCTTGGACTCACTTACGATAAGCTGTGTCTCGTGGATATCGTGTCTCAAATTATTTTCTTGTATGTCTGGAAGTATATCCTGTGGTGATGCCTCTTCACGGCGCTGGTCGGGTTCTGTTCCAGTGTCGTAGGAAAACAAAGTCCAACTTTCGATCAGGTTACAGCTGTTAGGACTATAGTAAGCGTCAACTGAGCACATGTGTTCAACAGGGCAGGTCAGACACGGAGCTTGTTCAATTGTATCCGTCCCTACTGGCAGTTTGACTGCAAATAGCTTATAGGTCCATCGGCCATCTTGCAACACCTTCTCACGCTTGATAAGAGACTTTTTTTCAAGACGAATAGCCACACGAGATCCGTCTCTACTAGTCAAATCAAGCTCCTTCCACAGCTTCGACTGAAGGATTCCTTCTTTTCCGTTACTTATAATGATTCTGAAACTTTTTCCAGTCAAACCTTCCACATCAATATCGCTCAACTTCATTAAATAACCCCGAGATATCATAACAATCGCATTCCTTCTAAATAATCGTTTTGCAATCAAGTTAGAGGGATATGCAAGATGAAAGATTGTACGATTGAAGAGAATATGCTCCAAATGTATTTATCTGCGACAGAGCCTATTCCTAATAATGGGCAATCTCTTAGGAAGAAGGCATAAGTCGTATGAGACCGCTTCTGAACCCAAACATCCTGTGAGTTACGATGACGATTCGGAATTTCAGAAGCGAAATCTTTACCAAAAGGGTGTCAACCAAATGGCAAGCGAAAAGCTTGAAGATGCCATACGCAGCTTTGATTTAGCACTAAGAATCGACCCAAAATACGTTGATTCTTGGATTAAAAAAGGATACGCTCATTTCCATCTTGGTCAATATTCTACAGCAATTTCTTCGTACGATAATGCTTTGGAAATAGATATCAATAATGGTGAAGCATGGAATATGAAAGGCCTAGCATATTATCAGATGAAAAGCTTTGAGAGGGCTATCGAATCATGCGACAAGGCAATTGATATTAACCCTAATGACGGCATGTCGTGGTACAACAAGGCGTGTTATCTTACTGTTATAGGTAAGGCAGACGAAGGCATGGAAGCTCTAAAGCGTTCGATCGAAATAGATATTACATATGCCAAGAGAGCAGTTAGAGACAGAGACTTTGAAAATGCAAAGGCTGAAGAAGGATTTAGGCGTATTATAGAGGTCGTAGTCCTGGAATCTATACGGCAGGGGTACAACTACGTAGGGAAAATCGTGTGGGTTACAGGAATGGACAAAACCGAAGTTGAAGACGCTATCATGCGACTGTCTATGAAAGGACTCGTGATAAGAAGGGAAAAGAAAGAAATCCATGGCTTCTTTACGAGCAAGGAAGAGTATTACGATTTGGTCAAAGAAATAGCTGAAAGAGTGGGAGTAGCAAAGCGAATTGGTTTTCTTGGTCATACTAAGGAAGTATCTGCTCCGGTTCAGCAAATAAGGGACATTATCGAGGTAATAGGAAAGGCAAAAGAGTCCGTAGAAGCCGGTGACATCGTTGCGACGATTGAATGTTTCGATCAGCTAATTAACCCAGCTAAACACGGGACAGCAATGATAGAGCAATTTTTCGATGAACATAGAGACCTTAGGATGTTCCAGATAAGACTAAAAGACAAGGGATTTGAGTATTTAAACTCTCATAGGCCTGATCTACTTAAGCTCTTGGCAGATATAGAGGCTAAAATGCGAACTTCTCCTGTTTCGCGATCGGCTGAAGACGGCAGCTAATGAATTCTAAATCATTTTTCGTATCTTTCAAGGAAACAATTATCCAATCAATCTCGGCTTAAATACCGGTGTCGACTGAGCTTAGGTACAGAAGTTGACTGAACAATAATTTAGCATAGACCGCATCTGAATGTGCTATGTAATATTAATTGTTCCTCTCATAAAAGGGTGAATCGAACAGAAGTAATCGTACCGTTGCTTTATTAAATGTTCAGTGTTAAGGCCATATGTTTTCTTCGGCATGATAAGAGATGAATCAAAAGACTTTCCACTGTCGATGAAACTAGTCACTGTGTGGGGTACGTTATCATTATTAGTCCAGATGATACCTCCGCCTTTTTTGATCTCGATGACTTTTGGCTCAAAATTAGGGTTCCCTTTAGCCGACGCTCCGGGCAAAATCACTACTTTCAATAGCGGCATCCCTTTAGAAAAAGTTGCGACTGCAACAGTAGAATTTCTTGAACTCGTTGTACTTAAAATCGCCCCATTTTGTCCCGTCTGTGCTGAGGATTTTGGAACTACGGCACTAAGTATATAAAATGCGGATCCTCCAACTATTGCAACTCCAACAAGAACGACTGATAGATTTCTTAGGTATGGAGTCTTCTTGTATGACGCGACCGCAAGAATTGAGACTGGAAGGAAAATTATTGTCATTAATGTAATATACACAAATATGCTTGGGACATGTGCACTCACTGTTATCGCAGCGGCAAATCCAAAAGTTACTAGAAAACCCAGAGTAATCAAGCTGGCAGATTTTGCTCTCGGCCCTGTAGGAAAGCCATCCTTGAATAAACCTTGCACCAGAAAAATAAGCCCAATAAACATAGCCAGCAGGGACACCGCATGCATGCCCTCTAAAAAAGTAGCTGCAATCCCAGCCAAGGAAAGTGATACACCCGCAATCCCCAATGATGTCAGACCTATTCCCGGTAGTAACAAGTCCCAGTCAGCCAAGAGATGTCAGTTTTACTAAAGGAGTTTTTAGATAATTAATTCTTTGTGGTTTGTCAATTGTTAACCAGCTAACGTACAATGACTAAACTGCAATTTGAGTTGCGCAACCAAAATCAGCTAGTCAGTTATTAACAACTCCCGTTGCCAATCACTAGTAACGGTTATATATTTTTAGTAATACCATTGAGACATGAGACAGGCTTATCTGCTTAGGATTCTTGTAAAAGAGAGGGCCATCGTGAGGCTTCTAAAAACTATTGGGTATGCAGAATATCCTACCCGTGAATTGCTCCAAAAATTAGGAGCTTATGGGTACGGACATAAGCTACTATTAAAGGCTCAACGTAATGGTCTAGTTCAGAGAAAGGTAGTCAAGAATAAAATTTATAATAGATTAACAAGAGATGGCAAAAAACTTATTAAATTGTCAAATGAAATCGGTGTCTAAAAGTGTCCAACTTACCACAAAAAGCACCTGTCGATCATAAGACAATTCAGAACCTATGTCATTACCTCACTACCTTGTATCAAATCCTGACGCCAACTCGAAGATCTTTCGGCACCATGAGGTTGCTTTGACTACACCACTTGACACTAGAATACCTTCTGCACCCAGTCTAACTGCACTAGTAACGTCGGTTTTATCAATTATACCTGCGCCACAAAGAAGCTTCGTAGAACCGGAGTGATCAGATTTGGCTTCTATAGAACGCGTAATAATTGAGGGATCGTGTTTGGAAACTGCTCTCCCAGATCCTATCAACTCAGGTGGCTCAATGGCAATGAAATCAGGATGAAACCTTGCTATATTGGAAACCTCTTGAGGGCTTTTGGCGCAAACAATCGAGGTCATGTTCAAATTTCTAAGTTGTCCGATCAGTTCGCGGGTAAACGTTTCGTTAATTGGATGTTCGCTATGATTAAGGACGGATCCAATTGCACCGAAGGATTTGGCCATTTCTGGAGACAGGAATCCTGTGGAAGCACCTTCGTAAGTCAAATCTAAATGCTGGCAGAAAACTGGTAGGTTCACCGTTTGGCTCACAGAAGATATTGAAAAAAGTGGGGGAGCGAGACCAATCTCAACTTTAAGACTATCTGCAATTTTTTGGGCTGCTTTAGAAAGATCAAATGTACCTTGGCCACACACTTCTGCATAATTCTTAAAATTTATGATTATGATCGGTGTTTTCAATCAAGATCACTTTTCTTCAGCTCTTGCATTATCATGAGGTTGGCTATCCTGAATGTTGGGCAGTTTGAACTTTGTTCGTAGTTTCGACATCCTTGCCTCATAACCTTTGTTATATTCTAATTCTTCCGGAACCAGCGTAGCTGGGTGAATGAATCCTTGGTTACGCATTATAACTGCTCTCTTTGCTGCCATTGATCGTTGGAGATCCCAATCAGGCGTACCAAACCCGTCTAACGGACCGGTAAGTTTTCCCCGGTGCATACTGAATACGAGACAGGAGACAATTGGCAAGGAATAGTTCAAGCTGGCGGCAGAATTCAATTCAACTGGCATAAGTGGCATATGATGGCTACCTCTTGTATTTCCTGCAACAAAGTGAGGATCGTTAAAGGCGCTGCCTGCTTCCTCGGTAGCAGGAAAATCCTTTTGGGTCCTCACAATAGCAATTGGATCATCTTTTCCAACATAGGTCCCTGCAATGTTGTGTAACCTGTCAGTTGATGCAGAAACGATCTGCTCCCCATTGTTAGCTAGAACTGAATGTATCACATATCTTCCAGGATACATCAAAGCTGCCTCAAGCTCTGGTTTGTCCTCCCACATTTTTAAATCAGCGATCTGACCACTGATCACATCCATAATCCTGAAACTTACTCCTGCAGCAAGCTTTTCATTAATCAGTAGCCCCGTATTGCTTCTAGAGTCCACAAACAATCGCCAGAGGGGAAAATTAAATGCTCCAGGCTCTGTCTTGTCCGCTGCAAAGATACAAAAAACTTCGCTAGGGCGTTCTTCCATTTCAATCTCAGCAACCCCTGGACCCATCCCCTTCACATTACCCGAGAAGGAATCCTTGAGAAGGTCTTGTCCAGCACCATATAGGCCTTGCTCCTTAGCTACCTTAGTTCCTTCGGTAAAGGCATCCCATGCAAGTTTGTGCACTTTTTGGTTGTCTACCTTATTAGAGTGACTCATAATAATATGAATATCATCTCCTGTATACCCGACATAAAAGTCGATTAAAAGGTCCTTTGACTCCTGAACATATTTCCTCACCGTCCCAACGAGTTCATCACTGGGGCGCGTGTGGCCACCTATTCCTCCTATGTCTGCTTTAATTGCCGTTAAAGTTATACGCATAACGAACCTCTGCGGTTTGACGTTTAAAACCTTTGTGATACGAGTGATAACCCAATGACCTATCTCATTTGAAAATATGAAGTATCAATTTATCTCAACCTTACTAATTGTGAGTTCAACTAGAGCTGTTTTCGGGACATTCAATATTAGCTTCTTATATAATCGGTGAAAAAGTGAAGTGGAGCTTTAGCTGAAATTTCAAGCTTACAAAATAGAAAGGTACAAATCATGCGACTACACCGTAAAAATCGAGGAACAAATTGCCCATTACCGATGCCACAAAAAAACAAATGGCGCAACAGCGAAGGCTATTCTTTAAGATTTGCTTTAACTGTGGTGCAAAGAATCCTATTCCAGCTACTAGATGCAGAAAATGTCATGCTAAGCACATGAGACTCAAGAATAGAACCCTAGGAGTCAAGAAATAGGGATTTGATAAGCACACAGCATGAGGGAATCATTATATTCGCTCAACTAAACTAGGTGTGTTCCGGCGGTTCTTTGGCTGTCAAATTCAGATGGATAACCAGTTGATCCCAATCACGTCGTCATCACTTTTCGACACTATTCCACATCATTCTGCGTAAATCCTTTCCTACCTTCTCAATCTGATGATTCTCAATTTCTTCCATATAACGATAAAATGAATATCTTCCGTCTTTCTTATAGGAGCTAACCCATTCATCAGCAAATTGCCCTGATCGAATTTCATCCAATATTTCCTTCATTTTTTTCTTTGATTCCTCGCCTATCACTCTAGTACCTCTGGTCAGACCTCCATACCTAGCAGTTTCGCTAACACGATTATACATTCCTGTAAGCCCATATTTCTGAATTAAATCTACAATTAGTTTCAATTCGTGAAGGCACTCAAAATATGCAACTTCCGGTTGATATCCACTTTCAACTAGTATGTCGAAAGCTGATATTATCAAAGAATGAACTCCTCCACAAAGGTCCGCCTGCTCCCCAAACCAGTCTGTTTCCACTTCTTCTTGAAAAGAAGTTTGGAGCACTCCAGGCTTGGTACTTCCAATGCATTTTGCCACAGCCAATGCTTTATCCCAGGCCCTTTTAGTAACGTCCTGGTGTACGGCAACTAATGACGGAGTTCCAAAGCCCTGCAGATATAATTCTCTAACCAATTGGCCAGGTCCCTTAGGAGCCACCATTATAACATCAATTGTTTTTGGGGGAATGATCCATCCCCAATGAATGGCTGCCCCATGGGAAAAACTAAGAGTATCTCCAGTCTTGAAATGCGTTGAAACATATTTCAAATAGACCTCGGCTTGTTGCATGTCAGGAATCAAAAAGTGAATTATGTCTGCGGCTTCAGCAGCTTCTGACATTTCCATCACGCAATGGCCATCTGCCTTAGCAGAATCCCAAGTGTTACTATTTCTTCTCAGACCAACGACTACATCTATGCCTGAATCCTTCATATTACAAGCCTGAGCACGACCCTGGATGCCATAGCCTAGCACTGCGATTTTCTGATCATTTAGCACATCAAGTGAAACTTCATAATCTTGCCATTTTTTGGCAGGCATTATAAGGGAGTAGAAAGTCGTTCTATATATGCTATCCCGTGAGTTAAAGAAATATTAAATTTTCGTATGTATTACTTATCAGACATGGGACTCAAGGTTACTAGCAGTAGGAATTGATCCGGTAGTTGGTTAGACTTATTTCAGGTCTCAATCTCAAATGCTACATACCTGCACAATCCAATCACATGATTGTGAAAATCCAGCCAACCTTAATAGATAAATTTGGATTAACCGATACTTAATAGCCTGTGAATGATCGTTGACTTGAAGTATGAAGAGCTTCGACAGAAATTGACCACCTACTTGTTCAGTTAATACATCGAAATTGAAAGTAATTTGGTGAATTCACTAGTCGTTAATTTTCCCCCCAAGTCTTTGGTTGTTCGGTTATATTTCAACAAATCGATTAGACATGATTCCAGATGTTGGCCGGCTTGAAATGCCTCCCTGTCTGAATATTTATTGCCAATCCATTCTAACATCATTTTGATTGATAACAGCATAGCAGAAGGATTGACCAACTCTTTCCCGGCAATATCAAATGCAGCACCGTGAACTGGTTCGAACAGCCCAAAAGATTCTCCGATATTGGCGCAAGGCGCCAATCCCAATCCTCCCACCACTTGTGCAGCCTCGTCTGATAAAATATCGCCATAAAGGTTCGACGTCAAAATAACATCGAATTCATCAGGGTTGCGGATTAAGTTCATCGCACACGCATCAACATATAATTCAGTGAAGCTAATTCTTGGGTAAGCTTGTGAGACTGCCCTGCAGGTTCTTGCAAAAAGCCCGTCACTCTTACGTAGGACGTTCGATTTATGAACTGCTACGACTCTCTTCTTATTATCCCTTAACGTTGCTTCTCTAAAGGCGTATTTAGCAATACGCTCAGATGCCCCTTTTGATGTCAGTCTTAGTGTAACCGCAGTATTGTCGTCGGCTTCAAATTCCCAGCCCATGTATAGGTCCTCGGTGTTTTCTCTAATAATTACTAGATCTACGTCCTTTGAGAGGTTCTCGACTTTGGGGTAAGACTTTGCTGGCCTGACATTTGCATATAGGTCAAACAGACGCCGCAACACAAGCACCACATCAGCTGCACTTTCGCCGACTGGTGCCTTTAAGCATACTTGTGACCTTTTAATTATATCCTTGCTAAATTCAGGCAGAGCCTTACCATATTTTGCTAGTGCTCTATCACCCGCGTCTACAGCCTTTATATCAAATTTTACGCTACTGTTGTCGTTTATTTTCTCAAGTATAGTACTAGCTGAAGATGCAAGCTCTGGCCCAACACCATCGCCTAACACTAGTGAAACGTTGTACTTTCCCACTATTTAGTCAGAGTATATTGTAATGAATAGGCTTAATTTTGACTTTTCGAATGTAATATGTTTTGCAACATTACTTTATTGACTGCATCCACCATAGCTTGGACTGAAGCGACAACTACATCTTCGCCAGCTTTCCTTGAGGAGACAACGACGCCATTTTTATCTTCTACCTTTACTGAGACTTCCGCTAGCGCATCCGATCCTCCGCTAATAGATTCTAATCTGTACTCCCTAACCCTTATATTGGCCATTTCTCCGGCGATTTTCTGTATTGCCTTAAGAGCAGCGTCGACCGGGCCGACCCCAATTTCTGAAGCTATAAGGTCCCTCCCTTCCGTATTCAATCTTACCACCGCCGTGGGAATAATATTCATCCCTGTGACTATGTGGAAGTCATAGAGCTTAAACTTCTCTTCAAATCTACTATTATGCATGATATCGCCTGCAATGGACAGAAGCTCTGTAGTTGTGATCGATTTGCCCATATCTGCTAGACTCTTTTGTCTATTCACAATCTCGAGAAGTTCAGGTTCCGATGGGCTAATGCCGAATCCCTCAAGCATTGCATTTATTCCATGGGTGCCGGCATGTTTACCTGCTTGGAGCCATCTTTTCCTACCTACGAGTTCGGGACTTATGGGTTCATATGTCAAGGGATTATTCAAAATACCATGAGTGTGAATACCCGATTCATGTCCAAATGCATTTTCGCCAATTATTGCCTTGTTCGGTTGAACTGTCACGCCCATAATATTTGCCACAAACTTGGAAGTCTCGTATAACAGTTCTGTCTTGACACTATGCTTTCGACCATAAAGGCATTGAATTGCCATAACAAATTCCTCTAGAGATGCATTGCCTGCCCTTTCTCCTAAACCGTTTATGGTAACATGGGCACATTCTGCACCCGCAACTATCCCAGAAATCGAGTTAGCTACTGCTAAGCCGAAGTCGTCATGGCAATGTACGCTGGTCGGAAGACCGGTCGGCTGGCTTACCTCTATGACCAGCTGTCGCATAGATTCTGGAGTAGCATATCCCACAGTGTCTGGGATATCAATCCTGTCAACCCCTGCTCTTGCAACAGAAGTAAACACAAGGTTCAAAAAAGATCGATCGGATCGGGTCGCATCTTCTGCGGAAAATTCCACCTTAATTCCATGCTTTTTTGCATATTCTACTGACCAAATGGCCTTTTCAAGCACTTCCTCTCTAGTCATCCTCAGCTTGTACTTCATATGAATGTCAGACGTAGCAATAAAGGTGTGAATATAGTTGAGGTCGCAATTTATAGCAGCATCTAAGTCAGATTTTACCGCACGTGCCAAACCGCAAATCTCGGCTCTCAATCCTTGTTTAATTATATTCCTGACTGCGAGCGTTTCGCCTTGTGAAACTGCAGGGAATCCCGCCTCGATCGCGTCGATCCCTAGTTCATCGAGTTTCAATGCAATTTGCAATTTTTGTTCTGGCGACACAGACACTCCCGGAGTTTGCTCCCCGTCCCTCAACGTAGTATCAAATATTCTTATTTTTTTCTCCCTTAGTTTCAAGGTTCCCCTCCTCTTGAAAGAGCAGAAACACCAGTTCTTGCTAACTGCAATATTCCGAAATGTTCTACGAGCCTTTTGAACGCTTCTATTTTGTCAGGGGTCCCGGTGAGTTCTACGGTGATAGTATCACTACCTATATCAAGTATGTTTGCTCTAAAAATGGACGCAAAATTAACAATTTCCATCCTCGCAGCAGGTTCGGAAGCCTTCATTTTTATCAATGCCAATTCACGATAAACAGTTTTAGTCGTATCAAGTACCTTTACTTCTACTACATCAATAAGCTTCCGGAGTTGTTTTACAAGCTGATCCAGAGTTCTGTTATCGCCGTTGAGCGCGATTGTCATTCTTGAAAGATCTACAATCTCTGTAGACCCCACAGTAATACTTTCAATGTTAAAGTTTCTTGCTCGAAAAAGGTTCGTGACCCTAAACAATACTCCGGGTTTATTTTCGAGTAATGCTGACAATATATGCCAGCCCTCAATTTTTTCGCTACCTGAAGTATGCATTATATGTGAAGTCGACCCAATGCCTCCTGTCATGATAATTAAGATCCCGTAACCATATCCTTTAAGCCAGTACCGGGTACTACAAAAGGGTATACATCTTCTTCTGGGTCTATGGTAATGTCAATGACTGTGGCAACTTCCATCTTGAGTGCAGATCTTACCGCTTTTTCGAGCTCGTCCATGGATTGAGCTTTAATGCCTTCAGCACCGTATGCTTGAGCAAGTCTCACATAATCAGGGCAATTATGTTGATGAACTCCCATATATCTCCTATTGTAAAAAGTCCTTTGCCACTGAGCTACCATCCCTAACATATAATTATTCATTAAAAAAACTATCACAGGTAAGTTATCAAGTACAGAGACCGCAAGAGAATTCTCTGTCATATTGAAGGAGCCATCACCCGCTATATCCACAACAAACACTTCTGGTCGCGCTGCTTTCGCACCTATTGACGCAGGAAATCCAAATCCCATTGTCCCAAGCCCTGTCGAACTGAAAAAAGTTCCAGGAGAAACGACATCAAAATGTAGCGAGGCCCACATTTGGCACTGCCCTACTTCTGTAGTCACAATAGACTCGCTTGGCAATATTTCTCTTAATTTTTTCAAAGCCTTTCTCGCAGTCAAGTCCCGTGAATAGTCCTTAATGGTTTCTGAATAATACTCGATAAGCTCCTTTCTTCTCCTCAGCCAAGTATTGTCCAGGTCCTTTTTGATTATGAGTTTTGAGAGCATCTTGAAGAGGGTTCTAAGAGAAGACTTCACGTCTCCGATAACTGCTACATCAACCAACTTATTCTTGCCAATTTCTGCAGGATCGACGTCCAAATGTATTATGTTCATGCCTCTCCCAAATTCATCATATCTCCCTACTGATCTGTCTGAAAACCTAGCCCCTACCGCCAATATGCAATCTGCTTCCAAGATTATCTTGTTGGCTTCTGCATGACCATGCATTCCAATGGGACCCATTGCAAGGGGGTGATTCTCAGGAAATGATCCCTTCCCCTTAAAAGTGGTAACTACCGGGGCCATGAGTAACTCTGCCAGAGCTTGCAGCTCAGAAAATGCCCCAGACAATATCACACCGCCGCCACTCATTATTATTGGTCTTTTGGAAGCCAGCAATATTTCGACGGCATTTCCCAATTGGGAGAGATCTGGATCCACTACCGGGCAGTAACCTCTCACTTTGATGAGATCAGGAAAGGTCATTTCGGCACTAGCTTGTTGAACATCCTTCGGAATATCTATAAGAACAGGTCCAGGTCTACCACTTTCAGCAATGTAGAAGGCTTTCTTAACCGTTTCTGGTATTTCACTTGCTGACCTTGGCTGAAACGCATATTTGGTGCACGGATTAGCAATACCAATAATATCGGTTTCTTGGAAAGCATCCTTTCCTATCATGGCCACTGCTACTTGACCTGTCACCGCCAATACTGGCGATGAGTCCGCATAGGCGGTAGCTAAGCCAGTGATGATATTAGTGGCACCGGGACCAGATGTAGCAAAACACACTCCTGCCTTGCGCTTAATTCTAGCGTAACCATCAGCCATGTGTGAAGCAGACTGTTCATGCCTTACAAGCACATGTCTAAGGTTGGCATCGACTAACGCATCATAAATGGGGAGATTAGCCCCACCAGGTAATCCAAAAACGATGTCCACTCCCTCCTTTTCCAAAGCCTGAATCAACGCCTTGGAACCAGTCATCTCCCCCAACTGCTTACCTCACCAGCCGCCATCTTCAAACAACATCTTATTAAAACTACTAGTAGTTCCGTTTACAGGAGGATGCCCACTGCCACACGTAACCTACCCATCTTCACCGAAGAAAAAGTTATAAAACAGCTCTGCTTAGCACTCGGCATTTCCAACAAAATTGCTAGTGCTATCATAATTTATAAAGATTGTGTTTGCAGAGATGGATTAAATCGGCTTTATATTTATCACCCTCTTGGCCTAGTAGTCGCTGCCTTGTAGCTGAATTGAAGTATAACCGTTGTGCAAGAGGTACTCCATACATCAGTATCGTGGCTATTTTACAGAATGATTTAATTCTAATGCTAGTTAGTAGGTAGCTAGGACATCTAGAACTATGGCGTTGAGTGCGCTATTCGCACCAAAAATAACCATGTTCTTATGTACGTCAATAAAGAAATTATACCACTTCACATTTTCCCATGAACATATATCCTTTTGTTATGGAAAATGGTCATCGTAGCTCTCTATTCCATCCTTTACGTATAGAATAGTTCGTCTTATGATACCCCTTTCGTAATACGGCAATTTTAGAAATCTACACGCTTTTAGATATGTAGCCATCATCAGTAGAACCTGGATATCTCCCATTTTTTAATGAATTCTTTAAGAAACTGTTAGGTAACACGCATGTTTCCTTCTAGAGAAATACGCGAATCGAGCACGACGTACAATAGGTTTCTTTCGACCCCCGCTTGCTAAAAATAACTTCAAAGGAAAATAAAATGCGAGAGTTAACACACTATTTATAGAAAACAAGGTCCCTTTGAAAAAAGCTAGGATTCTAGGATTATTTCGCTATGCCTTATTTAGAGTGGTTTGAAAGGCGTCTTTTTCCCGCATAAAGGTTTCCATAGCTTCGTTCACTGTTGAATTCGAGTGTACGATCGATCTAATAGCCTTAATCACGGCTACCGGATAATCTGACTGCCAGATATTTCTGCCCATATCTACTCCAGCCGCTCCCTGCTTAACTGACTGATGGGCTAAACGTAATGCATCTTCCGGCTCAGGAAACCTTTTGCCACCCGCAACTACTACAGGAACGGGACAGCCTTCAACAACTTTGTGGAAATCTTCGCAATAATATGTTTTCACAATATGAGCACCAAGTTCTGCAGCGATTCTACAGGAAAGTGCCAAATATCGATAATCTCTTGTCATCTCCTTCCCGACTGCTGTGACTGCGAGAACAGGAATACCGAACCTCTCACATTCATCCACAACTTTTGCAAGATTCTTTAGACTTTTGTGTTCGTACTTGCTTCCCACGAATATAGAAAGCGCGACGCAAGACGCATTTAGTTTTAAAGCATCTTCCGCAGAGGTAGTAACGCATTCATTGGATAAGTCTTCTCCTATTACGCTGCTCCCGCCGGATATTCGTAAGACTATTGGAATATCCACACTCGGATTTACTGAAGTTCGTAAAATGCCCCGAGTGACCATTAACGAATCGGCATAGGGCAAGAGGGGCTTAATAATTTTACCTGGATTCTCTAACTTCTGTGTAGGACCTAAAAAGTAGCCATGATCTATTGCCAGCATCACAGTTCTTCCATCTTCAGGACGAATAATCTTGGAGATTCTATTTTTCATTCCCCAATCCATATCAATCGTAATTGGAATCGTCTAGCTGAATAATTTATAGTTTACAAGTCCCTTTCACGAGTTTATTAACACTTTCATTGCATCCTTAGCATTATGTGCACACTCAATAGCCTCAGCTACGCATTCCAAATCAAAGCGATGCGTGATTAACGAATCTATCGCGATTCGTCTTAATGAAAGGGTTCGAATTGCTTGATTTATCTCGATTTCTGAAGACGCGTAACTAGGAATTATTGAAAGCTCCTTTGAGTATATTTTTCCCATATCGCAAGGGATCATGCAAGCCTTAGCCGGAACCCCAAAAATCAGAATGTCACCTCCTTTCCTTGTAATGTCTAGTGACTTAAATAGTGCTTTCGGATTACTAGTCGCAACTATTGTGAGATCCGCACCTCTTCGGTGAGTATACTCCATTACTGCCTTGACAAAATCCTTCTCACTTGAAGCATCCAGTACGTCAATATCGAAATGCTTTTCGGCAAATTTAAGTCTGAAGCGATTAGTATCAGCGACCGCGACCCTTCCTGCGCCGCTTAATTTTGCTATCATCGCCAGCATCAGTCCTGCCGGTCCAGCCCCAATTACAACTACATCATCACCTTTTTGTAAGGTGCATTTCGAAAGACCTCTTATGGAACAAGCCAATGGTTCAATGAGGGAAGCCTGATCAAAGGAAAGATTGTCAGGGAGTTTTACAAGACCTCCTTTGATGGTGTTTATTTCAGGAACCAGAATCTGTTCAGACAAGCCACAAGGTTCGATATTGCTATTTTGATAAGTGTCACACATTGTGAAATCACCATGCCAACAATAATGGCAAGCGTTGCAACTAACATGATGGTGAATAAACACTCTATCTCCACGTTTGAACCCCTTGACTGATTGTCCGAATTCAATTATACTGCCGGCCGGCTCATGACCCAGCCTCTTAGAGATCATCGTATAATTTCCATAAACCTTCTCCAAATCAGAACCACAAATGCCACATGACCTCATGCGTACGAGAACGTCATGATCTCCAACTTTCGGAATATCGACATCGTCAAGGTTCACAAGGTTTCTACCTCTTACGAAAGCAGCTTTCAAGCAGCACATTTCTCCATTTCGCGCGGCGATTCTTAAATATCTGGTATCCCTCGATTCGGGAATGCTGAAGAATCAACTCAATTGCAGGAACTGATGGTGGATTACCCAAAAATTTTTTCCTCAATTGATCTACCAAGTCATAAACTGTAATATTTAAAGCATCAATCCTGAGCAGTTATGGCAGCTTAGCTAGTCTAGCGATCTATGACTTTGATTTATCATTTTATTGCGATAGAAATTTGCGAAGTGAACATCAAGTAAGGGTAGAATCCTTGTAATTAGCTCGTTATAATTCGTCACTACACTGAGATGAAACGACGCTTGTAATCCTGGTTTTGTAAGCAATAGCATCGAACTGTCTTACCTACAAAATATACTTCTATGCCCGAGACATTTAATATATTTTCATATTTTTCATTATATCTGATGCGGGAGCCAAAATAAAGCATAAACAATTGAAGACGACGAATGACTACGTTACAATCCCGTGCATTCAAACACGTCTTTCGAACAAGGTTCCCGCCGATGTAATTTACCCTTAAGCAAATCAATCCTTGGGCTCGTCCTAGATGAAGTAAGAACAAAATAAACAATGGCTTATATTATTGAAAATTGGGATAACAATCTTCGAAAATTAACTAGGGTCCTTTATCATGTGGTATGCAGGTATATTTTGGTACGTGACGCGGAAGACGTACATTATGACGCTGGATCCTAGAAACTAGTAGACTATGCTTTTGAAATTTTACAATACTTAAGAATTGTAGCATTATTCAAAATGCGGGAGAAACGTTTCATCTGACGGATTAATAGCTTTGTCTTCCAAGTCCCTTGGTCTTGCTTCGTCATCAAATAAATTTTAAAAAATGTAACTTTAAAGTTAGGTTTTCGTCTAAATAAATTGGAGAAAAGGGGATAGAAAATGTATGTGACAAAGCATTCCCAACATTGGTCAAATACATGATACTAAATCCTTAGCCGTAAAACTTGTTGAATGTCAGAAAATTATCGAGGAGAGCACCTAACCTTAGGTCGCTGTCGACGTATTTTGGTGAGCAAGTTTTGAATGCAAGTTACAGTACCGATACCACTAGTTCATCTGTACTTTTGTGGTTTTTTGAAGAAAATCTTCTTACAGCCTTCAGAGCAAAAGTAATAATTCTTCCCCTTAAGCGTGAGAATTGTAGCAAGTTTTTCATCCATTTCTATTCCGCACACGGGATCGACTGGCATTTCAAAAACGGTGATACATAATACAATTAATTAATCTTTAGTGGCCCTTTTTTCAAGCTAGTCGCGTCTTGGAGAGAGTTGTTAATTTGCTGTGAAGGCATGCATTAAAGAAGGATAATGGAAAACAGGTATTAGATATGCTAATGAAAACAAAGTCAGCGTTAAAGTTAGTGAAATACTACCAATTTCGTCAATCTCTTTTGACACAAAGTCTGATATCCTGAAACACGAGTCTGTGGTTTTATATGTCATATCCATCTATAGAAGTCGTCTGTGGCAAATGCGGTTCTGTCATTAACAAACTAATAACCTTAAAATCCGTTAAGGATGTGTTACGACCTATCAGTAACAGATGTGGGATATGCGGAAACGCACTTAATCCGTCTGATTTTGCGATTGACCTGCAAAAGCAATAGTTGTCTAATTCGGCAACCAAACTGAACACAAAATATGCGTAATCAATTCCATAATATTGTGTAAAGATGTTTTGACTTTTTAGGATTTATTCCGCTCCGAGATTGTTAGCTAGTGTTACCTGCATCCCTTCATGGTCTAGTTAGGCACGTACAGATTTGGTGGCTTTTGGGTGTTCTGTTCTCTTGCAGGACTCATAGCATAGGAGATTCGCAACAACAAATAATGAATTTAGGAATTGATACTATTCTGCTGCCGTGGTCTACAGGAGTAGACTCAATGCTAAGGCTACACATGTGACTCGAGAATACAATATCGTACCACGCATCGCCGAAACTAGCATCTCTCTTTGCAAATAAAAGGTATTAGTATGTTTAATCACATCAATTGCGAATGGTAGGGAAATTAGTGATAAAAAAGAATATACTTTCAAATAGCCCATAAATATCCCACAAATTATCAAAATATAAGGACAAACAATTAGTAATGTGATTATTTTTGCTGTTCTTTGTTTTCCCAGTATGATTACCAAAGTTCGTCGTCCACTAGAGCGGTCAGCATCGAAATCCGGAAAAGAGTTTACAATCAAAACTAAAGCAGACAACATCCCAACTATAGCCCCCAAATAAACTACACCGGGGTCGAGTATTTCTGTTTGGACATAGTAGGATCCGATTACGATTAAAGCACCTTTGATAGCTACAAAGAATTCTCCAAGGCCCAGATTGACGATGTCCGTTGAATAAAAATAAACCGCCAGAATGGCAAAAACTAAGATAAAAGCCACTATTGCTCCCCGGGTAAATGCAAAGAACGTACCGATCATCGCCCCTATCAATAGAAGGATTATTCCGACTGCATATACACTTGATGGCTTTAAGAGATTATCTGGAAGCACTCCTGTTCCCCCACTGTATTTGGTCCTATTTGTTTCACTGTCGATCCCCCTCTTGTAATCCCAATAGTCATTCAGAAGGTCAATGCTTGCATGAAGACAAATAACTCCAACGAACGTTAGTGTAGCATAAGAAATGCTTATTACATTTTCTTTCCAAAATGCTAGCGCAAGGCCATTGCTCACGGCTATCATGGAAGATATTAAAAATCTTAACCTAACTGCCCGCAACCAACTTTTGAACAATGAATGTAAAAGTTTGCACGCCAATATTTAAGAGCTCAAGCTGGATACAACTGTTTTCATAAAATATTGTACAAGAGATTGAGATAGTTCAATCTAATATATAAATATGCTACACCCATATAGTCACAGAACCCAATTTGGAACATCTTTCATGCATTTTCTGCGACATAATTGCGAGGAGACTACCATTTATTGGAATCTACGAAGACGACAATTTTTTGGTTCTCATAGATAAATACCCTCTAAGTAGGGGACATACTCTCATAATTCCAAAGAAACATTATGATAATTTGCTTGTCATGCCGATAAGTGAAATCGGGAAACTGTATACGTTAGTTCCTCTTATTGCCAAGGCAATTGTTTTAGGTGTAAAAGCTGAAGGATTCAATGTGGGTCAAAATAATGGAAGAGCAGCAAATCAAATCATCCCACATGTTCACGTTCATATCGTTCCCAGGTTCGGCCATGACAGGCCAGATGATAGATGGCCAGCGAGACAAATAGCTTCTCACGAGGAATTGTACGAAGTTGCAGCTTTGATTAAACCGTTCCTTAATCTATCAATGGTTGATAGTGGTTAGGTCAATAGGTATCCCTTTTATCCGGAAGCCGTGAAACTCGAGCATGTATACCGCCCTTCACACCAAGTAAAAAAAAATTGTCTAAATTACTTTTAAGTCTAAATCACCTGCTAATTAGAATGACTTCTATTCAGCTCGACAAGAGTTCAAAGTACGACTGGACGGAGCATGTGTATTCTATTGTCCGTAATAATAGCGGAAGAGTGACAGGTAAGCAGCTCGAAAGAGAGATTGGGAGTAAATACGAGGTCAGATACGCTATTGCGCGTTTGACAAAAGAAGGAAGAATAAGGAGAATTAGGGGATTCGGGGTAGATAGAGTTGAGTTTTTTTATCAAGTGACTGATGTTCGTACCCTTGAACATTGAAGTAGCAGTATTTCACTATTTTCGAAAGTTTGGTATCCGTGATTTGGACGAACGGATTTTTCTGTCTGAGCTCCTTTGGAAATGGCAGTAATACGTTGATTTGTATGCGGCCACCATCTACATTTCGGAGGGAGTATCTTAGGCACAACTTGCAGCTCTTACCCCGACCTGCCCAGCCAGAGGCTGCAATATGTCAATAGTCAAAAAATCTCTTCATCACTCCTTATACCTGCCAAACGAGTTTTGACTTCTTTGGCACATTCTAGGCAAACACCTTGGGAGAATGGAAAGTTCTTCATGCAGTCCTTACACGTTGGTTTATGACAAGATGTACAGTTCCTAGTTAACACTTCCAGGTTACAAAGATAACAGTAATTTGCGCACATGTATGTCTATAATAAGAAATCACGTAAAAGCTTATCGTGTCGGTTGTACCGTGATTGTCAGCTTTCTAATGACTGATCATGCCGTTAATCAATTAATTTCAGTAGCCATCTGATTATCATTTTCACAATTCACTAAACACTCTAAGACTTTCACCCCGGGTTTTAGTTCTTTGCATATATGTGGTAAGGTAGTTCAAGGCGTCTTGTCTTGAGTCAAACTTCGCCTCACCTCTGAACGATCCATTTTGATCAATAAGACTAACTACTTTCCAGATACCATTTTTACTTAATTTCTTGACGGTAAACATGTCTCAACATTCAATCTGGAGGACCATGCCATTAAACTTGGCTGAATACCAAAAAAGGCAAGTGATAAGCTCTCTTAAATAATGTCTGACAATTAACACACTGACCGATATTTGCTTTACACCGAATTTCTTTCTCTATAGCTCATTCTCAATGCAATCAAACACCGTCAGCTTCGAGACTTTGCTTGATGTATAGCCTAACAAAGATTATTCATAGATCTTATTGTCTCTAATTAACGTAGTAACACTTTAAACAGGTAAGGTATCTCGTTCAAACTCAAGCTTTTAATTTTCTAGTTCTTATTTACTAGTTTTGATGATTGTACTAGGTTTCTAATATTAAATAAAAATCATATCAAGAAATCTGTGCAATCAAATTATTATTTGTTGCTGACCTAAATCGTAAAATTGCCCCTATGCTACCCAAACTAGAGATTTGAACACCTTCCTCTGATCTTCCAGATATTATTTCAAGGCGACTTCCCGTCAAAGCAGCCAATTCCTCAAGATAGTCGACGATGTCTTTCTCTGTGATTTCATAGTCTATTGCTGAACATGATGGGCATGGCTTTGAGATTAAACCTTGTTTAGCAGATGCGGCATGGATTCTTTCAATAATCTTTTGTTGGCTGTATCCGCATCTATTACATTTCGCATCCAGCTTGGTCTGGGATATATCGTCGGTAACAATTACCATATCGACTATCCCACTTCGGAGTGACGAAAGGACATCTGACATGCCATAAATACCTAAGCCATTTCCTGAATGAACCTCACTCATGAATTTTTTTACGATCTTTTTTTCCTCCATTAACCTATAATCTGCCATTATCCCCTGATCATTCACTTTGTCTATAATCTCCCGTATTCCTTCGTCACCAGAGTAGGATGTATCTAGGGTTGTTATAACGTTGTTCTGTAATCGATAATCTAAATATTCTTCCTTAAGAAAGTTCTCTTTAGTTGGACCCGGACCGCCCACAATAATTCCTCGAACATTATGTTGATGTATGAAGACTTTCTGGGCATGATCAGCAACTCTATGATAGTAATCGTTGAGTTCGTTGTCACGAAGTCTTTCAAATCTCCTTGCAGATTGACCACCCTGTCGATGTTTGCCTGCAACGCCTGAAGTCATGGTATCTACAACAAGCCACCGGTCACCTGTCAATATCCCAAGTCCTGCTTCTTGAGTATCGATGGCAACAATACCGATTACCTTGTCATCCTTTAACATATCTTTCAAGTGACCTATCCAAAAATGGTCATCGCAGCGATAAAGCTGGATCTGGACCGGCTTAGGCGGGATTACAGAGTAAAGCTCAATTTTTTCCGTCCCAAATCCCTTACCTGTAGGAATAGCTCCACAAAACACCACCAGCCCATTTTCCGGGGTATCCTTAAAAAGCTTCAAGTGCTCAATTGTCCTGCTTAGTGCATCTTGAACATGGCTCCGGGTTAGGTCGGATTTTATGTTTGATGCAGTGCCTGACTCATTCCTAAGCTGTGCTATAACCTCGTATATTGGTCGTCTAGGTGGGATGTATACTGTTACTAGCTCTGTGCCATGACCTACAAATTCACCCAATTCATTTAACATTTTGGTAAGTTTGTAACGCCTTACTGAATCCCATTTCGATTGTGTGTTAGAGCTAGGGTTGACATTCATAGCTGTTAAAAGTCTTCAAGCGGGCTTAATATAAGTATACCAAGTTGATCCCAAGCTTGTTACAGAATATCTTAACTCTTAGGTTCTTAGGCCCAAATTATTATAATACGTAAGCTTTGAATTAGAAAAGTATTGGAAATTCTACCAAGACTTGAGTACATAACTCATGCTAGAAGAAGGCTTGGATTGACTCAGCGTAAGCTAGCAATGTTGACTGGTTTAAGCACGTCTATGATTAATCAAATTGAGTCCGGTCGATGCAGACCAAGTTATGAAACAGCTCGAAAAATCTTTGACCTTCTTAGCTCACTTGAAGGTCAATCTGCTCTGAAGGCCGGGGATATATGTAGCCGAAGCCTCTACTTCGTCCAGAAGGGCGACACAATCAGGGTCGCGATTGATAGAATGAGAAGCAATTCTATCAGTCAAATCCCAGTGTTTGATGGTTTTCAAGTAGTGGGTATAATAAGCGAGGACGGTCTTGCCAAAAGTATGGTAGAAACAACGAAGGCCCGCGATCGTGATATAACCTTAGCGACGATAATGGAACCGCCACCACCAATCGTAGACTTGTCAACCCCAGCCAAGGCACTAGTCCCCTTGGTAAGGTTCTCTAAATGCGTTCTCGTCAGCGAAAAGGGTGTAGTTATAGGTATAATAACACTTACAGACACTTTGAAAATGGTAGAATGATTACATGGTCGTACCTCACACAATGCCTGCTCCTGGTTCACAACTTCTGCATAGTTTGACCACCAAATTAAAGCTGTTTTGCTGGCAGGGCCGTATTGTTAACCATAAGTACATGATCTACTGAATGTCGATGAATTTCATACATGCATTTACTTGTGCCAATCTTCGTGCTTCATTTAAACTTTCAGCATAACTATGTGATTCGACTAAATTATTGAAGTTTTAAGGATCCTGAACTTACAACTACTCTCTATCGGCAACTAGGGGCTATGAGAAAACCTGAGTTGCTCCATAATTTGCCTCGTTATTGAGCAATTATTATGGAGCATGATGCAAATAAAGTATTCCCATCTAATCATATACTAAAGGACGTAGAGTTTTTTCTGATGAAAGTTGGCATCCGGTTTGGTCCCTGGCTCATAATCCAAAGAATTCAATCTAATATTATTTATTCTAATAATTTCTCCAACCCTACGCAACAATCCACATTTTTCAAACAACTTGTGCACAGCTTCAGCTCATTCTCAGGCTGTACTAAAAGTCCACATAAGGGGCATTTTCTTATGACACTTTCCATATCAGCAAGGTGAATTCTTCTCATATTATAATGTTCACTGCCTTGCTGATCTGGTCATTTTGAAATGAGTTTAAACTTGAACGATGCGGGTGTTGGCTGAAATTTTCTAACTACACTTACCAGAGAAACAGTGGTTTACTTTTAATTCTAAAATTTTGATGCCTTGAGCGTAGCACTGAAGTAATAAAAGACGTCGAATGAATTAAAGCTCGATTCATACAACAAAATTGTTAATCTGTAGCAAGGATCAGCGCTTACTCGAGCTCTTTAAGCAATCACAGTATTCAAGTTTCGGAAATGACGTGCGATGCCCTATTCGACAACTGTCCAAATAGTTCTGTGTTTATGATCGATCAATTCGACTGAAAATTCTTTTCTAAGCTTTCTTCTTATCGAATCGGATTCTTCAAATCGCCTCTGTTCTCGCAGACGAGTGCGCAGATGAATTAAGCGTTCTATCTGACTTTTTTCTTTTTCACTGACTTCTCTTAACTTTAGCCCGAGAACGTTCATGATATTATCGAAAACTTTTCTAGCCACCGCAGCCTTACTGTGCGTGATTATTTCCTCAGCCGCAAGTCGATTTAATTCATTTACGAATCTAAGAAAAATGGTGATGGCTAGGGAGGTATTTAAGTCTTCTTCCATCGCACGATCGAACGCATTCTTCGTATTAGTAGATAATTGATCCACTACCGATAGAGAGACATTATTGTTACTTGCAGAGCTCAATTCACATGCACAAATCTCTATTTGTCGCCACTTCTGCTTGCACTCGCTCAATAGGGCCTCAGAGTAGCCTAGAGGCTTAGAATAGTGAACAGACATGCAGTAAATGCGTACACTATTTGGTCCATATCTGGATATGGCATATTGGATCGTGACGATGTTGCTAAGCGATTTAGACATTTTTATTAAATTCACTGTCACCACTCCACAATGCATCCAAATTTTTGCGAATTTATTACCTGAGAACGATTCAGATTGTGCGATCTCATTCTCATGATGGGGAAAGACAAGGTCGTAGCCGCCTCCGTGGATCTCAAAAGGGCTCCCAAAGTATTTCAAGGCCATAGCGGAGCACTCAATGTGCCATCCAGGTCTACCTTTCCCCCAAGGAGACTCCCAGGTTGGAGGATTTGATTCGAATTTCCACAATGCAAAATCGAGAGGATTCTCTTTATGACGATCAATCTCTACTCTCGCTCCTATTTCCAACTCTCCAATCGATTTGTTCGACAACTTGCCGTAACCTTTAAAGGATTTTACTCTAAAATAAACGCCATTTTGTGAGAGATACGCAAATCCCTTTTCCAGTAGAACCTCGATGATTCCTATTATCTCTGGTATGTGTTCTGTTGCTTTTGGATACAGATCAGCCCGAAGTACATTTAGCGAATCAAAGTCCCTAAAGTATTTCAAGATATATTTAGAAGAGACCTCATCAGCAACGACTCCTTCGATGAGGGCTCTGTTTATTATTTTGTCATCAACATCCGTGAAGTTCTGGATAAGTTCTACTCTAAATCCTTTTGAAAGAAGGTAGCGGCGGAAAATGTCAAAAATGACAATGGTTCGTGCATGGCCTACATGGGAATCATCATAGACAGTTACGCCACACACGTAAATCCTGACGGGATGCGAATGATTTAGGCTAGCAAACTGTTTCGTTAAAGTGTTAAATACTTTCAATTAGTTCAGTCACGGACTTCCAATCCAAAACTACAAGTTTGACACCATCGAGTCAGCTAGAAGATCTAAGAAAGAATCTCTGGTATGATTCAAAGCGTCGGAACTTTGCATACTAAATGTTTATATAAATTTGATTTTCGTCAACCTTTAGAGGATAGGTAGTAAGATTAACTCCATCTGCATAATCAATTAATTTGCCTGTTCTCAGATTATAGTGCCATGAATGCAAGGGACATTCAACTATTTCCCCCTCTATCCTTCCAGGAGCAAGTGATCCATTTTGATGCCTACAAAGGCCTTCGATTGCATAATATTTCCCACCTACGTTAAATAGTGCTATTTTAATCCCATTGACTTCTAATTCTTTTCCCTTGCCTTGATCAATCTCTTCAGTCGCCGCTATCCGATGGTAAGTCATTTCATATTGAGATCACTTTCAGACTATAAAGTGTTGCCTATTGTAAGCTTATCATAAAGATATCTTTCATAAATTCTGACCGACTTCAAAGAATTATTTGCGATAGTATGAAATTCTTTAGCGTATATTTGCCTAAGCTGTTCAGGAAAGATTAGCCACATACAAGATTTCACAATATTAAAATCTCAGAACACCCTTCACTACGAATGAACACACTGCTTATAACAAGTGGAAACAAAACAGGATCGTATTGAAGCGCAATAAATTCGATTCGCGGTCTGATACAACTACCAGATCATTTAGATTCGACTTGGCACTTTCAGGGATTTTAGAGAAAGAAGCAGAAGGGATGGGAATTTCGGTGAATGCATTAGTCGGGATCATCATCAAGCGATATGTTGAATTTACTAGATTCTTGTCAAAAATAGACATGATAGTGATTAACAGGGAGTTCTTGACAGCGCTAATTGGATCTTATGATGATGACAAACTGTATAGCATTGGCCTAAAACTTGGTGAGACTGTTTCCAAAGATACCGTTCTGTTTTGGAAGAAGGAGCTATCAGAACAAGCCGTCCTGGAGTATGTTGAAAAGATTATCTGTCGCTATGGTCATCTTGGAACATACGATGAAACTTCACAATCGAGTGGGAGAACTGTTGTGATAAGACATAGACTAGGCATTAAGGGCTCGTTATTCTTTGAAGGATATCTAAAATCTACCCTAATAAACACAGCTATCAGGGATGTCAATTTCGAAATAACAGAGTCTTCGATCAAATTTTTTATCAAAAACCACTAACTGAAAAGAGAATACCAAAGGTTCATAAATTGATCTTTCCATCAACAGGCTATCGTTCATAATGTTCGAAATAGTCCGTATGAGTGATGTTGTAAGGATTCCTCCAAGTAGATTGAAGAATTCGTTAAGGGATACCGCAATCGGTATTTTGAAGGAGAAATACGAGAGCATGATAAGTCCCGAGCTTGGTTATGTTATAATGATCATAGACGCTAGCGCAAATTCGGTTGGTAAACTTATTGCCGGCGATGGAGCTACATATCATCGGGTAAACTTTAGTGCCTTAACGTTTTATCCAAAATTGCAAGAAGTAGTGGAAGGAGAGATAGTAGAAATTACTGACTTTGGGGCATTTGTCAGAATCGGCCCTACAGACGCATTGTTGCATCTATCGCAAATTACAGATGACTACCTCAGGAGTGATGTTAAGCAAGGGATCATAATCGCAAATCAGAGTGCAAGGAGTTTGAGAATCGGATCAAGGATCCGCGCAAGGGTTACGGCGATAAGTCTAGGGAAAGGAGCCGCTATGGGAAAAATTGGGATAACTTGTAGGCAGCCATTTCTTGGTGCTAGCGATTGGATTCAACAAGAGGTTGTCAGGGCAAAACAGCCCCCAGCACATTCAGCATCGAAAGAAAAGAAAGGTGGGACAGGGGGAAATAAGTAGTTGGCTAGGGAAGTAGCATGCAAAAAATGCAAGGCAGTGACTGTGGGAAAAGTGTGTCCCCTTTGCAAATCGGTTGATCTAAGTCCTGATTGGTCAGGGATCATCTTAATTTTTGATCCAGCAAGATCCATGGTCGCTTCCACCCTCGACTTGACAATGCCTCATAAATATGCGCTTAAAGTTGCGTAATGACCGAAATAGCAGAGGATCTGCGTACGTATCTTGCAGTTAGAAAATCGTTAGTAGAATTCTTAGAACAGGATTTGGGTACTGGCGACGTAACCAGCGATCACCTTATCGAGCCAAACGTCTTCGCTTCAGCTGAAATAGTATGCAAATCCGAGCGGCCTGCGACTGTTGCAGGATTAAAAGAAGCAGGCATCCTATTTCAAATATGCGACTGTAGTGTTCAGACTCTCGTAATTGACGGAGCAAAAGTGAAAAAAGGATGTGTAGTAATGAAAGTTACAGGGTTGGCTAGAGCAATACTCAAAGCGGAGAGATCGGCATTGAATCTCATAATGAGAATGAGCGGTATTGCCTCGGAAACTCGCAGAGTGGTTGAGCTAGTCAGAAAAGTTAACAAATCCACAAGAATTTCGTGTACCCGAAAGACTGCCCCTGGATTAAGGTATTTTGACAAGAAAGCAGTAGAATTGGGGGGAGGTTGGTCACATAGAATGGGACTTGACGATATGATTCTGATAAAGGATAACCACCTAGTTTTGAGTCCATCTATTAGCGAATCTGCAAGAATTGCAACTGAGAAGACTCGGGGCACTTTATTACTTGAATGCGAAGTTAAGAATTTTGCGGAAATGTGCGCCGCGATAAGTGCCGACGTAGACGTTGTAATGCTTGACAACTTTTCATTAGAGCAAGCAGAAGTTGCTATGTCAACAATTAGGAAGAAAGCTTTTCACAAAAAGATCAAGACTGAGATATCGGGCGGAATTGAATTCCAAAATATTTTATCCTATGCACGCCTAGATCCCGACATTATTTCGATTGGGTACTTAACCCATTCGGTGAAGGCGATAGATTTCAGCTTGAAAGTTATTAATCGTCAGGTCTAATGGCAGCAAGAACAAAACTGATAGTCAATCTATTCAAATCATCCTATGGCAAGCATGCGTGTTATCGCCCCTCTTGCTTTAGCCGCAACATTGGCCGGAACCGTAACTCGATACACATTGTTAAGGAGTGAGTTTTCTATTTTTTCTAAATTGATTAACTTCATATATCTGCAAATAGCGTCGTTCTTTATCGGGATAAATTGCTTACCTGGGGATTCCTTCCTCATTCTATGTAGTATGCCTGTTTCTGTTGCAACTACAAATTGTTTAGCATTTGACGAACTGGCATGCTTTATCATACCTTCAGTTGAAAGGATATGTGCTGATTTCCCCAATTCTCCAGTAGAAATATGATACATGGTCGTTGACGTACATCCACATTCAGGGTGTACCAAAAAATCCGCTTGGTCGTACCTCTCAAGCATATTATTAATGTCTTCAGGCCTTATTCCTGCATGAACATGACATTCCCCAGGCCAAATATACATATTCTTTCTATCGGTCATCTTTGCCACATAAGAACCTAGAAAAATATCTGGAAGGAAAAGTATCTCTCGGTCTGAAGGTATACTATTAACCACTTTAACTGCGTTGGAGGATGTACAACAATAGTCAGATAGGGCCTTTACCTCTGCAGAAGTGTTGACATAGCTCACTACAATCGCATCAGCATGTTTCGCTTTCCAAGATCTTACTTCGGAAGCATTAATACTGGAAGCTAGAGAGCATCCGGCATCTAAATCAGGGATTAAGACTTGTTTATCAGGACAAAGAATAGCTGCTGTCTCAGCCATGAAATGGACACCACAGAATACTATCGTTTGAGCATCAGATTGTGCAGCAGTCCTAGATAGGGCTAGAGAATCGCCAACGACATCAGCCACTTCTTGCACCTCTGGCAATTGATAGTTATGTGCAATGATTATTGCATTTTTCGTACTCTTCAATAGATGAACTCGATTCTTGCGCTCTTCAAGCATCGTATAGTGTTCAAACAACCACGAATGCACATTTAAAGGAGTATGTTCGAGGAGATGGCTGCCCTTGAGATTTCAAGAATTGGCAATACTTGCCACTTTGATATTACAGATCATTTTGGATATACATATATTAGATTGACCTTCAATATATTCTAAAAATGCCAACTCATGGATCTTTGACCAAGGCCGGGAAAGTTAGAGGGCAAACTCCTAAAATTCAAGGCAAAATCAGACAAAGTCCTGTCTCAAAACTTCGTAATAAAAATAACTTTGTGAAGCGTTTTGAGAGGAGACGACCACCGGGACAGAAAAGGCTGGAGAGAGGCGGCAGGCGATAGATACCTTTGGCATGTTATATTTCTGAATGCCCTTGACTTCTTTATGAACATTTGCATAATTGGGTGCGGAGCCATTGGCAGTGAATTAGCGATATCGATAGATTCTCGAGTCATAGACAATGCGAATTTAGTCGCCTTATTTGATGCCAACGAAATAACTACCCAAAGATTGAAGCTTCGTCTGCATAATAAGAACGTAGCCTCCTTTTCCAATTTTAATGAGTTAGCTTGCTCTCAAGAATTTCAGGTCACCGATATGGTAATCGAAGCCGCATCGCAGGCTGCTGTCAGAGAGTATGCGAAACTAGTATTAGCTCACAAAAAGGATCTTCTTTTATTGAGCGTAGGTGCTTTGTCGGACGACATTTTTTCGTATGAATTACTTGAAATAGCCACAAGTAATGAGAATCGTATTTACATACCCACTGGGGCAATCGCTGGTTTGGATGCAATTAGGAGCGTTAAAGCATTGCTCACCTCTGTATTACTCATAACGACAAAAAATCCCAAAGCTTTGACAGGCGCCCCATTTTTTGCTTCCAACCCTGTGAAATTGGGTGACATTAAAGAAAGCACGGTAATATATCGAGGTAATGCGCAAGACGCTGCTAAGAAATTCCCAGCAAATATCAACGTTGCTGTGGCGCTAGGCCTCGCGGGAATTGGTCTTCGAGAAACGAAAGTGGAAATAATTGCTGACCCAAGCTTTAACGTAAACCAGCATTGCATTAAGGCAATCGGCTCTTTTGGAGAGATTCTTATAACCGTGAGAAGCATGCCAACCGCTGACAATCCTAAAACCAGCGTCTTAGCAGTTAGTTCAGCAATAGAATGCTTGCGACAGGCATGTGGAAGTACGTTTAGAGTTGGGTCATAGGTTTCCAGCCCAGCTTAATTTTGACAGTTTATATATGGATGATGATCTGACTTCAGTAAAGGTATCTAGTATGAGTTATGGAGGATTCAGAAGGAATGACAACTTTGGTCCAAAACCGGTTGAAACAGGAAAGGAGTACGACGTACAGATTACTGAGATTAGTAGAAAAGGAGACGGGATTGCCAGAATCCAGGGATTTGTTATTTTTGTGAAGAATGGCAAAGTGGGTCAGAATGCAAAGATTAGAGTAGTTCAAGTAGGTAACAGATTCGCTACTGCTGAAATTGTTGATGGCGAAGTAACATCACCGGCATCTACAACTTCAGGCACGGCCACACAGTCTTCAAGCGAGCAAGTAACTAGCTAAATCTACAGGTTCAATGCGTTGCGCGGCAGGGCCCTCATCGGTTTGCATTAAAGACCAGTTTTTTCTTCCATGTTTTTCTCTGCCAAGACATTCACGACTGAACTTTATTCGATTAGCAACTTAAGGATTCGTTGTCTTCGAATCTGCCGTATTATTGTTCATCTACATAAATTATTAATTGGTTGCTCATTTCACTTGTTGAAGTCAATATCCTAGTAACAGACTTCGTAAGTAACTCAATACTAGGATTATCGCCCGAGATATTACCCGGGAGCACCAAATATACACGTATTTTTGAGCCTAGTACCTCTCGCAACTCTTGATTGACAGTTGCTGTGTATGGTCTTAATGCACCCCTAAATACCTCTGATCTAGCTCTTATGAGTCCAGATATCTTCTTGCCGACGGGAGAATCTGGTCCGATAATTACTATAGAGCCTTGTGAACTTTTGTATTTTTCGGGGTTCTCAAAAGCTCCAGGAGGTGACATAATATTAACTACTTCCTTAACAATCATACTAGGTATATTAATGAAATTGTCGACCCATAGATCCCATTTCCATCGCTCAACCGAGATTAATGGCGCATTGTAATCATAGTCGCCAGTAATATGGATCAAACCGTCAAGGCTTCCGAATTTAGATTTTACGGTTTCGAAAATCATCCTTACACTTCGTTCATTAGATAGATCGACTGAATGGGAATGAAAATCCTCGAATCGTTCGGTATCAACGGATTCTCTTGTGAGTATTACCACTTGTTTGGCATGGTTGCAGCTCAACTCTGTGGCAATCTTAAGCGCTCTATCCAACTCCTTTTCCACTGAGGAGCTTATTGTAATGACAAAAACCTTATCGACTAAGTTAGGCAGTTGCTGGTTCGCATCTAATGTGGATGTTCCAATAAGTGGCTTAACTGGGTAAAATACACGGTCGTTTGGAACAATTCTGCCGTTAACCAATTTGCTAATTTTATCATCGCACAAATTCAGAACCATATTTGCAACATCATCTTGTGTTAAAAACTCGCCATCCACAATCATCTTTGATGTGTTTGATTGGATCTTTTCAGCTATTTCTTGTAATTTTCTAAGTAACTCCAAAATCAGTGAAACTAAATTTGAGGGTTCTGGAGGTCCAGATTCCATGCCCTCACGGAATCTAGAAATCTCGTTAGCTATCTTATTAACACCTTTGATAATAATTGGTTCCGGCTGATCAAGTAAATCTAATAAGCTCTTAGTTGCCTTTTCTATTTCCAAGGAATTAAGCCCTTTAAAGCCGCCAATTCTCAAGAACTCAGCCGCTGCCTTCGGATATACAGTCCTGTATATTCTGTCCGAGTGAACTGGCCCAGGATTTGTGGCGATGGATTTAAACCCTTTTTCTACTAACTCCCATGCCAAAGCTTCTGATAATCGATTTTTGGATCCCTGTGCAGAAGTGTAAGGAGCTCTGAACCGATATGGTCGTTGCTCAAATTTATTTTCCTCAGTAAAAAATGTAGATACGGTAATGATTTTACCCCCAGGCTGCAATGCCCTAATTCCATGGACAGTGGCACAAAATGTTCCAGTTAGATGAATTGCAACACATTCTTTAAATTCTGCATAGCTAGTGTTAGTGAATGCTTTGACTGGACCCGAGATGCCAGCGTTGTTTACAATAATATCAACTTTGCCAAATTCTCGCTTGATCTCTCTGTACATTCCACTTATTCCAGATTCATCTGATACGTCCACCCCCGGAAAGCTCTTGACGATGGCATCTGAGGCTACATGCTTCATAGTTTCCAATAATAGGTCAAATGTATTCTCAAGGGGCTCCTTTCTTCTTCCCATAATAATTATGTGTGCACCATTCTCAGCAAACTTCTTTGCAATTGCTTGACCTATCCCAGTGCCGCTGCCAGTAATTACAACTACTTTGCCCCGATATTTGAGAGGCCCAAGTATTTGGCTTTCCACGGCCATACGACTCTTGCATTATTATTAAAGGTACTGAAGTATCACGTGAAATTGTAGCCGCTGCAATAGTATGCAGCGCGGTAGTCTAAATACGGGCGATAATTCCAGGATAAAAAATGTATTGAATATCGCACCGAGAATTTATTAAGAAGTCAAGTGTCTCGGTAATATGAGATTTCCGGAGGCCAAATTTAGGCTTAACTCAAAGGATGGCTCAGTAGAATTGGAGGGGCCAGCAACTTTTGTCGATAAGCATCTGGAAAAGATTGAGCGGATATTCAATTCAGAGATTGGGGAGACTGTGCTTAGGCGGTTCGGCACCATTTCTGATATGGAGACAAACCGCTTTGATATTCAAAATCTAAAAGCTCGTAGCAAGCGAGCGATTGCACAAACTGCTACTTCTAAGCATAACGCTCCGAGGCAGTCCTCATCTCTTCCCCCTATTCCAGTGGATTTAAAGGGAAATGGTGCAAAATTAGGGCTTAGACAGTTTTATGAACAAAAGAATCCATCGAATCATTATGAAAGGACAGTTGTCTTTTCTTATTATTTAGTCTATCACAATCGGCAATCCGTTATCAAGTATGGCGAGCTTCTATCATGCTATGAGGAGGTAGGTGAGAAAAAACCCAGTATAACGGACATTGTGAAAAACACTATCAGGTATAAAGGGTGGCTCGAACCTGGACTAGAGAAAAATACAACTCGCCTCACTATATCTGGAGAAAATTTTGTAAAGTTTGACCTTCCATCGCACAAAACAAGAGTTATGATTGAACAACCAAGCGGTGTCTTATCGGCCACAGGCACGTGACACATTATGCTCTCCACCACTCGAATCCTATAAAGTCCACCTTCTCTTCCTTGACTTGTGGGAGTGCCAAAATGAATTGTTTCTTCACGGTTGTTGCCAATCTTCCAAATAGCACGATTCCGGTGGCTGTTATATCTTCGTTCTGCTCAAAGACCTGAACTAAATATGGTGCATGGTCAATACCTGGCCCCTTTTCATAAACGGCAAAGTCACATCCAAATTTAAGTCCTGGAGATACAATATATCCTCTTTCTCGCAGATATTTGAAAACAACATATTTCATTTCAAAGTTTGCATACTCTTTACTGCAAATAGCCCTAATATCCTTATACGACAATAGCCTCCGAAACTTGTTGATGATTATGAGCTCGCCAATTTGGCTAAGATAACAGCCTTCCATCAAATCCAAAATTAGAGGCGAATCAAATTGAAACCCTTTTGGTTTTGAGATTCCAAGTGGTTTTCCATAATAACCATTTCCGAATAGCCTATGAGAGTGATCTTGATTCCAGATGATAATTCGATTCTCAATTAAGAGGCCTTCAACTTCTGGCATTACATACTCAGCGCTAATATAGTCAATGAATCTGAAGTCTCTTGGCACTTATCGGCCATCCCTTCGATTCCCTCTACAGCATCTTTTAACAAAAGCAAATCTTTAGTGACGGAAATCTCACTCAGGGCCTTAATGATGGTGCCCCTATACTTAGTATCAACTAGCCTTTCCAACTTCTCAACACCTTGGGCGAGCTCGATTGTGGTTGCCGGGTTAATACTCAAAGCCCTAGCCATGTCATTCAATTTAAAAATCGCGTCGACGACCATTCCAACTAATTCCTGCAGGTCATCATCAAATCGTCCCTTTTTCAACGAGGCGACTTTCATATTAGCTAGCCTAAAGGCCACTCCACTAATATAACCTGCAATATCGTCCATGTGATATGCGGCTCTCAATACGTCCTCCCGGTACGCCATCAAGCTGCCTATTTCTGTAACTTCTCGGGTAATTTTACGGCGAAGATTTTCCACTTCTTCCTCAGCCGTCCTCATCCTTTCCAACGAAGCATGCATATCCTTGATTTCTGCTCTGACAAGTGAGGTTGTAAGAGCAGACAGCTCTCTAGCAGAATTTAAAATCCTACTAAACTCATCCTGCAACACGGCCAGCGCTTTTCTTTTGGCTTGGAGCTCCAGTTCCCCACTGTACACTTATTTATAACCATCTCCCCAGGCTATTAATTCTTTTGACGAGTATAGGGAATATTTTTGAAAGTCATATTCTCGGTTGGTTCAATGCAACACGATCTCAAAATATTAAGCAGATTTTTTGAATCGTGTTGGTCGAACCCAACAGGACATATATTAAGATCGATCTGTTGACATCAAGCATTTACAGCAGCAGAGCATTACGAATATCTATCAAATCTCTGAAGATAGCACTTGCAGTTGGCATGCCTCCGGCTCCTTGGCCTATAATTGTATGCTCACCTGAATGTTGGGAACAAAATGTCACAGCATTCAGGGTACCATTCACACAAACTGGATCGCTATATGACAGCTCCACAGGCTTGACAATGAGACGTCCGTCTTCACACTTGCCGATCAATTTTATAGCCTTCCCTCTTCTACTGGCGTTTTTGACCTCCAACAGATCAACGTCACCAATCCCATGCCTGCACACGTCTTTTATAGTGACTTTCATACCCATAATCCAATTAGCCATTATCACCAATTTGGCTGCTACGTCGAAACCATCAATATCAAGTGCTGAAGATGCCTCAGCAAACCCGTTTAATTTAGCGTCGTTAAATGCATCATTAAAATCGAGACCTTGTTCCATTTTGCTTAGAATGTAATTTGTAGTTCCATTGAGAATACCACGAAATGATACTATGTTGTCACCTTTCAAACTTCTCTTCGCAAATTCCAATATTGGGGTTCCCCCTCCAACGGTCCCGCTAAAGCGAAGTTTAACGTTATTGTAGTTCGCAAGCTCCAAGAGTGAAGGAAAAGCCAGGGCAAGGGGACCCTTGTTGACAGTAATGACATGCTTACCTGATTTCATTGAGGCAACTATATTGGAAGTACCCGGCTCACCACTATCAAGGTTGGTCGGAGTTAATTCAATGACAAGTTCTGCATTAGTCTTCTCAATAAGATCAAGCAATTCATACATAGGTTCTGACCTATTATAACCCCCTACGGTTCCGAACAATTTTTTTGCCTCGAGCAACCTCTCAAGGTTAAGTCCTGTCGTTGATACAGCGGAGCCACGGCTGTCGACGCATGCCACCACGCGAGGTTTGACGCCATATAACTTATATAGATCTATGGAACGTGACAACATTAGCCTTGCGAGACTCTGACCAACGACTCCAAAACCAACTAGAAGCAATCGCACGGGACTTGGATGTCAAATTGGGCTTAATATGTTTAAATCCACCTCCAAAGTGTAAATCGATAAATTTGGGCAACCACAAAGATCCACTGTGGTTCGCGAGCTCTCGATTGTCCCACCAGAGGCTTTGAGGAGGAATTTATATTTATTTGGGCTTCGACTCGCGTACACTTGTCCAACTTTTTAAAATACGGAAAAGTAGGATAGGTATTACAAGACAAGCAGTTTATTGCCTCTCAGGATCCAGTAATCAAATGATCTTTTAGATAAATGCAATCATTGAATGAAGGACCCTAAATAACTAACAAGCTGCCTTGATGAATGGTGTATCTATGAAATGGACATTCAGGCGCGGATATGGTCAAGATTATCTAATGATTTTGGTTCCTGTGGTGGGGCGAGTAATGCTACTACAATAAAAAGATTCAAAAGCTACTAGTTGTTAACTAAAAAATAATCCAAAGTTAAAGGATGAATATGGATATGACCTCAACAAAGAAGGAGTTAAAACGCAAAGAAAATGAGGAACGTTTGTCAAATGCAATATCCACGTTGGATAATATTTCAAAAAATACCAACATTCAAAGAAACATTCGAAATATGATAAAAGAAGTGTTTTTCGCTCTGAAAGATGAAAAGGGTGGGAGTGTATCTGTTCGAGCCGCAAATGCAATCAGTATGCTCGATACGATTACCCAAAACCCTCAAATGCAGTCTCACATTAGGACCATGCTCTGGCAAGTAGTATCAACCTTGGAGAGCATTAGAGAGTAAATAGAATTATCTGGTGATGTCAGTATCTCTTACTGGCTTTAGTGGCGGGGGGAGTTTTTCAAGTTTGTGAGTTGGATTAGCTAAATAATGTCTTGAAGCTCCTTCACCACTTAAAACAATATTACAATCTATGCACCTATATCTTATTGCCAAGTATACTATCTAATTGTATAAGTCGCGATACAAGGCTAAAAATGCTCCGTATGCTAAATTCCTTTTTTGTCAATTACTTTAGCTTGATAATTTCTCGATTATCCGGGACACCCGATCTAATTTTGAGCTTACGGTAAATGGTGCTTGCTATGCTTTCGGACTTGGATTTCTCTCCATGATTCACAAGAACTCGTTTAGGCCTTATTCTAGAGACAAAGTTCAATATTTGATTAAAATCACTGTGACCACTGAACCCGTCAATTTTATGAGACTTACACTTAACTCGAACAACTTTTACCTTGCCTGCCTGATCTAACATGCTCGCCTCAGTAAGCGTTCCATCGACAATCCTTCTTCCAAGAGTACCATTGATCTGGTAAGAAACAAATACAATCTTATTTTTTGGTGAAGGTGCAATTTCTTTAAAGTATTCGACTGACGGGCCTCCCTCAAGCATTCCTGAAGTCGCCATAATGATGGTAGGGTTCTCATCATCTAAAACCTCTTGCCTTTTGTTTGGTCCGTTAACCGGGGTAAAATACTCCGACTCGAAGGGGTTAGTCCCCTGAGAAACAGACTTTCGGACATCGTACCCTAAATAATGTGCGTAAGACATATGAATAGCACTAGCCTCTGAGATCATTCCCTCTATGTAAATTGGAGTTTCAATCAGCCTACCTTCACGCATTTCTTTATCTATCACTAGCATTATTTCTTGTGCGCGACCTACTGCCGGAACAGGAATAAGCACCTTTCCACCCTCAACCAATGTGTTGTTGATACTTTGGGTAAAAGTAGAATATACGGTTGATTGATCAGGCATTACATCAGAATTACTACCATATGTACTCTCTGTTATGAGAGTTTCAACTCTTGGGTACATGGAGGAAGCACTGTCAAGGAGCTGCGTTTTTGCGTACTTATAGTCACCAGAGTAGAGTATATTGTGTACTCCAGAAATATTTAGATGGACTGTGGCGCTACCTAGGATGTGACCAGCGTTGTTCAGCGTGATAGTTATATCCGGAGAAATATCAGTTGGTTTGCCGTACGGTAGTGTTATACAATGCTTAATAACTTCATTTACGTCTCTTACTTCATAAGTCAAATATGTCCCATTGGTTTTCGATATTTTTATCGAGTCCATTTGGAGGAGGGTCATTAAAGGTAACGTAGGCTCGGTACAATAAATTGGGCCGCTGTAACCGTACTTATAAAGGCTAGGGAGAAACCCCTGATGGTCAATATGTGCATGACTTACCACTACTGCATCGAGCTCGCTTAAGTTAAAATCAAACCAATCTAGCCTCGGATAAGCATCTGTTCCACTACTCTCACCCGGATTGATGTCGCAATCCAACATCACTTTGCTTTCCGCGGTTGCCACTATAAAACAAGACCTTCCCACTTGCTTTACTCCACCAAGACAAAATAGGTTGACCTCTTTGTTCTGTTGCTGACCCCTCTGGCTGAAAGATGAGTCTAAGGTGTTCATCTTGCCGAGTAAGTTGCTCTTAGGATATGGGTTACTAATCTCAAATAGTGGAGTCCTGAATATGCGGGCCCCTAGTTCCTGCAGGAAAACCGACCTTTCCTTGGCAGAGCTCTTCAAATTAGAATGAATCGTATTAATTATGTAAGACGGCAGATGTGGAGATAGTCGAGTGTGGGCAATCCAACCTGTTGACTTGGCTATTTCTATGACTATTTCCGGGCTAACAGCATCAGGTCTGTTAACTTCCAGGATAACTTCTCCTGTAGCATCGTCACAGAACACTGCAGACACTAAGACATCCTTTGGTAGCAGTTTGACCACTGTCCTTCTTGTGTCGTCTTCGGGCATTCTGATCGATGGATCTGTGCGAACGACGAATCTTTTCTTAAAGCTTTTGGAGAGGTTAGACAAGTGGAATGTCAATTCTGTAAGTGAGAAGCCAGGATTGCGAGTATAAAGAGCTATATTTGGCCCTTCGAATTTTGCAGATATTATTTGAGATTCAGGTGGAATAGACAGTAAAATAGCCTTGGTAATCCCACTTTCCTTATCTAACGTCAATCTGGCAACATGACTTTCCTTTTCTTTCGCGGGTACGATCGTTCTAGGCAAATTCCTGTAAAGCCCATTTTCAGTATGGAGTCCCTTCCTGGTATGATTATCATAGTTCTTTTTCCATTTTTGTCTCGATGAAGCTTCAACGCTACGTCGACTATCAGATTTCTCTTCCTTCACGCGAAGGTCGTTTGATTTTCGATTTTCTCGCACGTCTTATTTATCCAGCTTCTTTCGGTATTTCCTTCAAACGCAGCTACAAGGTTGCATACTAAATGGAAAGTACGTCGCAGACATCTAGACCGACAATAAGCCGATTAGTAATAGAATGCATCCATTAATATATTTTTAGAGGCACAATCAGTGTAGTTATCAAATCCAAAGATATTTTTCCCCGTGAGTTTAAATACTAAACTGCCATACTACATTTTTTCCGTGATTGGGCAATTTCACCACCAAGGAGACAAAAATGAATTGAATCCTACTCCTAATGATGTTGTTACTGTATGGCACTTTTATATCAGTTAATGGAATTCGAAAACGTGGCTATCGATGAAATCGCGGTCAGAAGAATTGCCAACGATGTTATGATTGTCTGATTTAAATATTGAACTTTACATAGAGTCGAGTTCTAGATGCCTTGTCAAAGAGGTTTAAATCAAAAGGGGGTGGACCAATATTATGGGAAATTTCACTCCGATCTCTACTTTCGTCTTGTTCCACACTGGCAATCAGTTTAGATCGACCGTATTTAAATCAAATCATAAATTTGTTGAGTGCCAATTATCCTACTATTTGACAGAACAATTACTCGAATTACAAGCCTGATTAAATTACACAAGGAGAATTTTATTATTACCAAGGGCTAGACAGTATGGTAAGGTTGTGACAAAGACTGCCCTGTGTTATGGAAATGTTACTATAGTACTGTTGGAAGAGTGAGATGGTACTCGAAGACAGACATTGAATTATGTAGGTTAGGCTGATCTTCTGCTCAGAATCACGCAAGCTAAATGAAGTGCTTGATAAAGGTAAATTCCCTTTGCCGTATGATTTACTATTGCTGAAATGCTACTTTATAATAAAGATAATCCCGATATAACTCGGGATTAAATTTGACAAGCATTGACAATCTTGATTTGCATTCAGGGCATGATTCTAAAAAAAAAATTGCTAAACCCCCATTAAACATTTTGTTTAATTCTTCACTAGTAAATAGGAAAGATATTTGGGACATCGATATTGGCATGTTACTTAAGATGCTCCTACAGATTCTCAATGAAACTGGAAAGAAGGATCTTCGTCTTTGTGGAGTTGCTGCGTTATCATCTTCAATGATTCATCGCCTTAAAGTAGAGAGCATTTTTAGGTTGGATAAAATCGCAACACAACGAAAAATCGACTTGATCCGAGAATCTGATGTACCAATTGCGGATCTAAACACGATCGAGCTCCCGTTCAGACTTGAATCTACGTACCCGATATCGCTCAATGATCTAATCCAGATGATGGAGAACATGATCTTCGAATTGTCAAGTCCAGACTACGGCAAGAGAAAACTCAATCTTGAACCAGTTCAAGCAGCTGAAATTGAAGAATACTCACACCAACTTGAGCAAATTATACTTGAATATCAAGAGACAATCCTAGATAAAATTTTGTCATCTGGCGAAATTATGTTCAAGTTGCTTGTTTTGGGATTAGAACAGATTGAAATCGCGAGGTATTTTATAGCTTTGCTATACCTCGCCACTGAAGAAAAGATTAGCCTACAGGATTGCGAAGAATGCGAAGACATAAAAATCATGACCAAACGAGAACGTATGAAATCTGATAACTTCCTAAACCCCCCACCTGAACGATAATGCCAAAAAATCTTCCGATTGGGGAAATATCGGCTAGGATCGAGGCTGCACTTTACTCTGCCGGTCGCCCTTTGTCTATAGATGAATTAGTCAAAGCGTCCAGCTCCTCAAGGTCGACCACGCTGGGGGTCCTCCATGACTTGATTGAAAAGGCAAAATCGGTCTTCACTGCCTTAGAATTTAAGGAATTGGCCGACAAAACTTTCGTCTTTCAGCTAAAACCAAGCTATAGCCCGATGATTAGAAGGTATGCGCAACGGCCACTGATCCCAGCGTCTTCTCTCAAAACCTTATCGTATATCACATATGAACAACCCGTAACGTCCAAACGTCTTCTGCAAATTAGGGGTAGCCAGGTATACATCCACCTTAGGATTTTGAGGCGTATGGGATTCATCGAATATGAAAGCCTCTCGAGGTCACGTACCTATCGTACTACTAGGAAGTTCCAAGCCTACTTTGGAGTAGCCGATCTTGAATCCTTAAAGAGTTTACTTCCAAAAAATCTTAAAAACGCGGTCGCTACACAATGACCTTATTTCATGAATTTGCTTAGAAAGTCTTAATTATAGGATGGCTAGCGTAATATGCATTGAGAAAATCGTTGGAAAATCTAACTAAACGTAAACCTTCCGGAGGCAGAAGGATCGCATCAAGAAGTAGACGCAAATTCGAGATCGATAGATATCCAAGCGAAGCTGGTGTTGGTACCAACATCATTGATACTCGAAGAACTAGAGGAAACAATAGTAAATCGTCCATAAAAACAGTTCAAACTGTAAATGTTACCGATCCTTCTTCAAGAAGGACCACTAAGTTACGAATCAAGAATGTGACGAAAAACCCAGCAAACAAGGATTACGAGAGAAGAGGAGTAGTTAGTAGAGGAGCTTTATTAGAAACTGACGAAGGAACAGCTAGAGTAGTTTCAAGGCCAGGGCAAGACGGTATTGTTAATGCTATTTTAGTTCAAAGCTAGGTTGATGTGTGATATTAAACTACCCAGGGTGGTTGCAAGATTGATTCTAGCCCTGTGATTCCCAAAGTTAGTGACCTACTATAAGCCATATCCGACCGATTTATCCATATCCTGCCTTGCTACTTGAGGCGGAAGATCATCATCTTCAGGAGTCATATTTGGTGATATCAGATTTGCATATTGGATATGAAGCGACTCTGAAGTCAGAGGGTATTTCATTACAACTCAAAGATTCCAATTACAGTGTCCAGCATGACCTGGTTGAGCTTATCCAATTGACTCGTGCGAATAAAGTGATCCTCCTTGGAGATATAAAAGCCTCTACAAAGTGTATAAGCAAGCTAGAATGGCGATATGTCCCAGAATTTTTTGATTTTATTTCAAGACATGCAAGCATATACCTTGTACCTGGTAACCACGACGGTAACATCGGTGTGTTACTCCCCCAATCCGTCACCATCGGAAGCGTTAAGGGTATCGTGCTGGCCGATACCTTACTGACACATGGTCATACGATGCCTTCAACCAGCAGGGAATCGATTAAAAGAATTGTAATGGGGCACATCCACCCTACCTACTCTAGAGAAAATAGCATTATAAATTCGCAGCGGGTGTGGTTCTTCCTCAAAGCAAGAAAAGAAAAAATATTCAATGGTTCAGAAGGCTTAGTAGATATTGTGATCTTACCATGTTTTAATGGTGAGATATATTTAGCAAGGCACAAGAGCTCAGTTCATGTTTCGCCAATAATTAGAAGGGTAGTTGAGTACAACGCAATTCGGTCAGCTTTGGCCGTAACACTCGACGGATCAATAATTGCAGGCGATCATGATGCATTAGCAATGCTTTCATCTAGTAGTGCTTGATTAGCAATGCTTTCATCTAGTAGTGCTTGAGACGAAGCAGAGATCTTTTCTCACAGGTTAACATAATCTCGCAAGGAGGTAAGTGTTGGACTGTTTGTTCTCAACCACTCAAGGCATTTGATGAAGGAATTTGCAGCCTCTAAAGTTGTAAGAACTGGCACGCCTGCCTCGACCGCTTTTCGTCTAATCTGGTACTCGTCATCCAACATTCCGACGTACTTTTCAATGGTAGATGTCGAGGGAATATTTATGATAAAATTGATTTTACGTTCAAAAAGCAGATCGGATATATTGGGCTTTCTATCTGGTTCACTAATTTTATAGATCTTTTGAACATCTTTCAGTCCGTTGCTCATCAAAAATTCGGCAGTATGCTCAGTAGCCATAATCCTGTATCCAAGACGTGAGAGAAGGGAAATCAAAGGCGACAGCTTTTCCTTATTTTTATGGCCACCAATAGTAATTAAGGCTGACCCCGTCGAGGGGAGTGTATATCCAGCAGCCATAAAAGCTTTTGAGAGTGCATCATAGAAACTATTTCCAAAACACGCGACTTCTCCGGTAGATTGCATTTCCACGCTCAATACAATGTCAGCACCTTCCAATTGCATAAATGAAAATTGTGGGACTTTAATTCCGAAACCCGAAATTTTTGACCAAGTGTCATTCAAAACCAAGGGCAAGTTTTTCCCCATCATGGCTTTGGATGCTAAATTAATTAGGTTCATCCCGACGAATTTTGATACAAAGGGCATAGATCTGGAGGCTCTGATATTCGCCTCTATCACCAACACCTCATCATCCTTTATTATATACTGGATGTTAAAGGGACCCCTAACATTTAATGCGGTGCCTATCCTTTTAGAATAGTCAATTAGCGTTTCAACAGTTTTTCTGTCAAGCCTCCAAGGAGGTATGCACATAACTGCATCACCGGAATGGATTCCTGCATTATCGATGTGTTCTATAACTGATCCGATTAGTATCCCGTTCACACTGCCCACAGCATCAACCTCTACCTCGGATGCATCTTGTAAGAATTTACTTATAACTATTGGATGATCAGGACTAACTTTTGTAGCCTCATTCAAAAATTGTTCCAATTGTTGCTCTGCCCAGACTGTTTTCATGGCTACACCACTAAGAACATACGAGGGTCTGACCAAAACAGGATATCCGACAGACAAAGCAAATCCCTTTGCTTCCTCTATATTAGTAAACGTTCTCCACGATGGCTGGCCGATCTTCAGAGTCTCGAGTAGCTTTCCAAACTTTTCTCTATTCTCTGCTTTGTCTACGTCTTCACTACTTGTGCCAATAATTTTAATGCCTTGTTTGGCTAACCTAGGAGCAACGTTGTTAGCAGTCTGTCCACCAACACAAGTTACTATTCCTTCGGGGTTTTCCTTTTCGAATATATCCAAAATTCTCTCAAAAGTGAGCTCTTCAAAGTAGAGCCTATCAGAAATATCGTAATCAGTAGACACCGTTTCAGGATTACAATTTATTATCGATACCTCCCTCGCGCCATTCTCCTGTAAACCCCAGACAGTGTTGACAGTACCCCAATCAAATTCTACACTACTTCCTATTCGATAGGGCCCAGCACCTAGTACAATTATCCTTCCACTATTGTCTGCTTTGATCTCTATATCGTCGAATTGGCCTCCGTAAGTTAAATAAAGGTAATTTGTCTTAGCAGGCCACTCAGCGGCAAGGGTGTCGATCTGCTTTGTTACAGGCGTTATTCCGAAGGTGTGTCTCAAGATTCTTATTTTCAACTCATCAATTCCCAAGCATTTTCCTATCTGTTTGTCTGCGAAACCTAGCCTCTTAGCTTCTTTGAGGTTAGCTTGATTAAGTCCGGATCGCTGAAGCAAGACATATTCCATGTCGACAATACTTTTGATACGAATTAGAAACCACGAATCTATAGAGCTAAGCATATTGATCCTTTGAATAGTCAATCCCTCTCGCATCGCCTTTACTACATCGAATAATATTTCGTCCGTCGGGTAAAGTAATGCCTGTTCTATTGATTCGATACTTTCGATGTTCTCTTTAGCAGGGCTATTGTTGGCCGTTACTTCTTCAGGAAGTGTGTCATTTGATATATTCAATGGTACTGGATTTGACCCGCTGAATCGATTTGTTGTCTCAGTGGGTACATGATGATATCCGCCAGCTCCCATTTTCGGGTTCGCTACAAGACCGTCCTTTCCTATTTCAGCCATTCTTATCGCCTTTTGCAATACTTCCTCGAAGCTTCGTCCAATAGCCATCACTTCCCCTACAGATTTCATAGTACTACCAAGTTTTCGTTTCACTCGCTCAAATTTACGAAAGTCCCAACGAGGGAGTTTAAGTACGACGTAGTCTAGTGAGGGTTCAAAGCATGCAGTAGTTACCTTAGTAATCCGATTTATTAGTTCAGGTAGCGTATAACCAAGAGAAATCTTGGCAGCCATATATGCTAGTGGATAACCCGTCGCTTTGCTGGCAAGCGCTGAAGATCTAGACAATCTGGCATTAATCTCTATGACGCAATATTTTTGGGAACTTGGATCAAGTCCAAATTGCACATTGCATTCACCAATCACACCGCAATGAGAAGTAGCCCGTTGGGCAGCTGATCTAAGCAAATGATATTCAGAATTATTTAGCGTTTGCGACGGTGCCACTACGATATTGTCTCCGGTGTGAACCTTCATACCAAGCATATTTTCCATATTGCAGACGGTAACACAATTTCCGTGACTATCTCGCATTACTTCGTATTCAATTTGCTTCCAGCTACCAACATATTTCTCAATAAGAACCTGTCCGACCATACTGAGAGATAGACCCCTTCTTACAATTTCTTGAAATTCAAATTCATTGAAAGCCACACCCCCTCCTCGTCCACCAAGTGTATATGCTACCCTAACTATGACTGGATAACCGATTGCATCAGAGACCTTACTCGCTTCCTCAACGGAATATGCAGAGGCACTGCATAAGGTTGGAACACCACAAGAATTCATTGCCTCTTTGAAGAGCTGCCTATCTTCGGTTATTTCAATTCCATTAACGGGAGTGCCTAATATTTTGATTCCATATTTTTTCAATATCCCAAGTTTGTCTAGTGCGACACCACAATTTAGCGCGGTTTGTCCCCCGAAACTAAGCATTATTGAATCCGGGCGCTCGGCCTCAATGATTTTTTCAACATATCTTGGGTTGATAGGGAGTAGGTAAACCTTATTTGCAAATCTAGTATCCGTCTGAATGGTTGCTATATTAGGGTTAATTAAGACACTTGTAATTTCATCCTCGCGTAATGCTTTGAGGCATTGCGAACCGGAATAGTCAAAATGGCGGTCATCTTACTTGACTTTCGCCGGCTTCTCCGATTTTGATTGCCCCACTTCCGAGTACGAGAATTTTTTTTAAACTTTCATTCTTTGGCAAATTTCCTCCTCACATGTCTTTCCTTTTTCAAAATAGAACTAGTCTTACAAGTCTGCGGATTATGTACGTTATGATTCACTCTAGTAGTACTCCTTGATAGCGTATTTCCTTCTTCTTTATCAAGCAACTCCTTGAATCGATCGAAAACGAAAATGCAGTCGTAGGGTCCTGGCGAGGCTTCGGGATGAAATTGGACCGCAATAATTGGTTTGGATGTATGCTCTATCCCCTCTATAGTCTCGTCATCAGCGTTAGAAAACCAAACCTGAAAACCAGTTCCCTCCAAGCTATCAGGCAAAATGCCATATCCGTGATTCTGGCTAGTTATGTAAGTTTGTCTATTTCGGAGATCAATACAAGGTTTATTCTGCCCCCGATGACCAAATTTCAGTTTATAGGTGTCTGCACCAGCAGCTAGAGCCAAAATTTGGTGTCCTAGACAAATACCCAAAGTTGGAATTGATCCCTGTATGAGATCGCTAGCAGTCTCTATTGCTATTTTGCATTCTTTTGGATTCCCCGGACCATTGCTAATTACTATGCCCTTAGGATTGTAGGACATTATCTGTTGATAAGTTGAATTCCACGGCAGACATATGACTCTAAAGCCTATTCTGAGTATATTGCGTATGATGCTGTTTTTTGTGCCCGTATCAAGTAATACTACTGTCTTGAAGGACTTAGAACCGTACTCTCTAGGGAATTTTGTAGAAACTTCTGGCATGAAATCTTCTTCCTCGTATTGGTGGTTTTCCAATAGAAGTGACAATCTTTTTGAGACCTCAGACTCAAAGCTAGTTTCATGAACTTGTGATGGCCAAGTACCCATGGCCCCACTTATGGACCCGTTGATCCTCAACCTTTTGGTCAACTCTCGAGTATCTACGTTGCAAATTCCTGGTATGCGCTCTTCGTATAGCCACTCATCGAGAGTCTTAATGCAATTCCAGTGGCTAGCTGCCGCTGATAATTCATGAATTATCAAGCCTCTTATTTGGATTCGATTCGACTCAAAGTATCTAGGCAAGCCGAATTCGTCAACCTCCTCAGGCTTTGGGACACCGTAGTTCCCTATGAGGGGGTAAGTAAGACACAATATCTGTCCTCGGTAGGAAGGATCTGTGAGCGTTTCAGTGTAGCCGACCATACCTGTATTGAATACAACCTCTCCGACAACTTCACTCGGGTAACCAAAGCCAATTCCTTCGAACGTGCTACCATCCCCTAGCAAAAGTATGCCATGGTCCCCGAAATGCGTGCGACGAAGTGTTGGAATTTTAGACCATAAGCAACTCTTTGGAACTGCAAATTTAAGTTTTGCTCTTGATGCTCCCATCTCAAGAATGATTGCACACCTCAGTTGAATTTAGCATCAAAAACAATTGTCACCTAACAGCGGTGTTGGGTTTCTGATTTCTTAAAACTCATTCAACTGTCCTTCATAAATCGAACCTCATTATGAAGCCTGCTTGCAGCTAATGCTTTGGTTGCTTGTTGCAGTTTAGCTTGTATAACGATCCTTATCTATCTTGAGTTATATCCGTGGTAGCCACATAAGTGCGCATACTGTTTGTACGCCTACGTCAGTACTGACTTGGCGTGATCGATGGTTCTGCCTACGTGAGTTCCTGTTTTCACTCCTTAAAAGTCATTTCCAAATCCTATGCGAATAAGTCACGGATTAGAATAACTAATTAGATAATATTGGTGAGAATCTAAGTCACTGTTGTGCCAAGTAGATGAACAGTTTAGAGACCTGACAGGCCACAAAAAATTATGCCAATCGAATAATTCTTCTAAGTTAATAAATGACTGAGTTAATCAATCACTAAGTAAATATATACTACAAGGCTTCTTTTTCTGGATGCCAAAGAAAGGTAGGCGGCAACAGAATTTCAAGGATAGGAAGTCAAAATTTTCGAAATATAAATATACCATAGCAATTTTTGCTGGGATAGCAGTCATCGTCTCGATAGCCGCCTTTTTTGGAGTACATTCGTTGATACCCGTAAACGGCAACGTCCCAGTTTTTTCTCCCCCAGTAAATACCTTCATGAAGGCAACATACTCTCCTCAAACTGGATATGTTTTCACAAGCCAATCCTCAACTGCCACACGAGGCACTAACATGACAGGCTACAACAGTCCAACCATTGTATTAAAGTTTGGGGCACTTGACTCCATTCATTTGATTAATGAAGACTCAGAGACCCGTTCTCTACATAACTTCAATATTGACGCGTTTAACGTACATACAAAAAACCTCAGCTACTTTGAAAGCCAATCTCAGACGTTTATCGCTAATAAGATCGGAACCTTCGCTTACTACGACAGTATTCATCCGGAAATGAGGGGGTTAATAAAAGTTGAACAGTGAGCGGTCCGAACACGTAGTAGTAGCTTGAGATTGTCACTTAAGCCGATCGATCGGTATGTCCTGGTATAATCCGTTAGGTAGGACACGCCTAATGGATATCGGGAGTGCTCTTGCAAGCAATTCAGCAGTAGCCAAAGAGACTGAATCTTTGAGATGTGGAGGTACAATGATAAAAGATGGAGCTCCCAATGAAAGCTGTAAGGACCTCGCACCAGTGATTCTCGCCTTTTCGAACCTCGTTACATGTGTAGGACCAATCAGAACTTGGCGATCATTCGGGGAGATCTCGGTTAGCGAGAAATCAGGTTCGGCATAGGTGACGACTTCCTCAATAGGACGATTAGACTTCGCGAGTGGCTGTTCTTCGAGTTGTATTTGGGAGTATTCCGTATTGGCTTCGCGTTCTTGGGATTTTTTTTTAGCCGAGGTGGACGCCCCTCGCTTAAGAGTGGTTTTTTTTGTAGAGTCGGCTCGCTTAACAGTTTTTGATTTAATCTTTTTGGAAGAGGTCCTTTGACTAGAATGTTTAACCACCAAGAATGCTCCAAAAGATAACAATTATATAATTAAATGTTGCGAATTTTTCAATGTTACGTCATCCCGTCCAGATGAGATCTACATAGTAATATGCTCAAAAACGTCTCTAGAGTACCTGTCGTATTGGAGATCCTCTCCAAAGGGGAAATGGAATGTGTATGTATTCGTCATCTATCTCCGCTCACCGTCTCTAAGCTGCTTAGCCGTCTTCCCATAAGGGGCAGGATAAACAAACTAGGCGATGGAATCATATATATTGAAACTGGATTGAATTTAGGCAGAGAGAAACAGAGATCTACTTTTAAACAAGGCGAAGTGGCTTATCTACCTTCTAATGGTTCTCTATGTGTGTTTCTTAAAGATAAGGAAGCATATAGCATGAATCCTATTGGGTTAGTGACGAATAGACTAAACCTAGCAGAAAATGCTAAATCAGGAGATGTGATGGTATTGAGGGTCACCTAGGAAGAATATCTTAGCTGATATATTCTGTGGCCGCTATATCCTCCTACATTCTTGACTACGCCTTTTGTTTCCAGTGATCTGAGATAAGAATTAGCGATTGAGATCTTTACACCAGAAATTCGAGCAAGTCCTTGAATTGTAATAGCTTTCAGATTCTGGATTGCCTTCTTACCTTGAGATTCTTCAATTAGAACTGACAGCTTCTGTTTTTGTTGTATTTTCGCTAATGGCTTTTTGATCTCTTCTTTCTTCGCTTGCCTAACTTCAGCACCATCTGAAGTCCCTGACCCTTTATTTGCTCCCAAAGGTTTTTTCTTGCCGCCGCCCAAGACCATAGTTACAGATTCTCAAGGTTTATAAATTATACGCCATTACTATTCTGACCTCTATGAATGCTTAACTGGGACTTTCGGGGAGTAGCATCAATAACAATTAGGAAGGCCTTCCATCGCAAGATGATCGTCTAGAAGACGAACGAATTTATCGAGGGTGTTTCTTGGAATAACGGCGCCACAGGCCAAAGCATGTCCACCCCCGCTACCTCCTAATTCTGAACTGATTTGATTAACAATTCTGCCAAGGTGAATTCTGCAGAATTTGTTGCCACGTATCGAGAGAACACAGGAATCTGATTCCTTCTTGAATTTGTAAACTATCGCAACTTGTCTATCCGAAGTACCCAGAACAAAGTTTACAATCCCACTTGCAGAAAGCGTCAAACTGTTTTGTACGTAAGCAATGTTTTTAGACCTTCTTACCGATCCTTCTATTTTTTTAATAGCTTCAGAAATCTTTTGGGCGTACTTTTCGGCTATGGAAAACCCACCTTTTATATCATGAGGATATTTCATTTCAGAAAGACGGTTGACTAGCTCTATCAGAAATTCATCGTCATTTTGCTTTGCTGAGATCATGTATGAGAGAACCGTCGATTCTAACATTAAAAATTGCCTATCATACCTTGAGACAATAGTAGATGCGACGGGCTTACTTTCCATGTAATCAGTTATAGAGCCCGCTGCAGCAAAAAAAGCAGCATGCGGTAACAGTCTCTTTTTGAATTTTTGGTAAATCTGGACACTGCTACATTCTTCGACAGAATGTATAAGCAACACGCCCATCTTTCTTAATTGTGAGGCCGTATCTCCGCTCAGGTCATGATGATCAATGTACGCTACTTTGGTGTTAGCGGAAATTATTTTTTGTAGTATGTCGACGAATTCACTCTCATTTTTCTTGCTTAGTCCCAAGTCGCTGACGAAAATCCGGTCAAGCTTGGGCAACCAGTCAGGTGTTGCAAATCTACCTAACTTAGAGATAACATTCTGATAATCTGTCAAAACGATTGTTTCAGCGCCGAACGCAGCTTTAATCAACACCGCAGAAAGTATGCCGTCAACATCTTCCTTATGAGATAGACAAGCAGTGACTGACATCTTTTGGTTTCGTATTAAAAGTCCTTTGTATAAACATTTTGATACCTACTTTAGTGTGTAATCTGGATGGACAAAAGGATAAAAGGGCTCCTGCAATAAAACGAATGAAGTCACCTACATATAGCTAATTCAAGGAACAGAAAGACCTTAATTTTCAGTAGAACTCATTAGCAGTTTATGCAATTTGGGCAAGTCCCAATCTTACAGAAAAAATTTACAAGACAGTGTTCAAAATTTGTTCAATTTGGCCATCGGTCTTACCGTTATAACAACCCTGAAATTCGTCAATATATCCTTGCATCTATTTCGGATGGTAACTTCAGTTACCCCTGCCAGGCTTGACAGATCAATTTGCAAAAGGTTTATTCCTAGTAAAATTGCAGCTAGATAGATGTAAGCAGCAGCCATGCCATTAGGAGATTTACCATCAGCAAGCAGATGGCTATTTGATTTGTGAGCAACTTCGATTGCCAATCTTTCCACCTTTGCATCAATCCTTGCCATATTCGCAAGTTTGGCGATATAATGGTCTATTGCCAAGGTCACAGGAATTGGGATACAAGATGACGACGTAGATGAAGATGATGCAATTACAATTGGTTGTGAGCCAACAGCCCTTGCTACACTTGGTAGCCGGTTAGACGAATACCCAACAGTCTGAGTCGGGTCAGTAAACACGCCCATTTCCATAGCGATCATTCTGTAATATTTCGATGCCAATTTTAGGTTAGATTTATCAGTTTGTGAAACGCCGGTTGCAAAAACAATTTCCTCTAGAGACCTGACTATAGAACATCTCTTACAGGCCAAATATATAGTCGCCGCAGCCATGGAATTTATGGATTTTCCTTTCGCTCCATTTCTACTTTCAAAATTCCGATAAATCATTGCAGAGGTTTCAATTAAGATTTTCGGCAAACACATTGCTGAGCATATTTCATTAATCTTGGATAAGATGTTTGATAACCTCCTTTGCTTAGGGGTAGCTACTCTTATCCTCGAATGCCATCTTCTCATATTATTCATCTGCTCTACCATCTGACAGTCGATTGACCTACCACTGTAATCCTTAGAGCCCAAACCGATTTCAGTCCTTAATCCATAATCATGTAATGACAGACTAGTACATCCGCTTGCACGTGTTTTCTTGATTCGTTCATCAAGGTCAGATGAATTAGTTTCTGGCCCATAATCGTCTACCTGATCCATTACAACGCAGCCACATTTTTGACAGATATACTCGCCAATAGCAGAATCGTGGATAAGAGCCGATTGGCATTCTGGACAATGTGTGTAGTATTCAGCTGAATTCATTGTGATTTCAACACATTTCTTACAAACCGTTCCCTATCAATTGGACATTCAGCTTCTTCATCCAGTGTTAGCGAATTCTTGATAATTTTCCCATGAATGGCATCTACGTCAGAAATTAGTCCTAAACTTTTATACTCTAATGCACCAATAGTTATGTGACGAACAAGATAGAGGGCAAGTGGTCTAAATGAACTGCAGTTATGGATCACAACACCCATTTGGGAGTAGGTGTAAATTATTCTATATATCTCGGTTGGTCATAACATTTAACCATAATCAGAAGTTTTTTTAGTCCTCTTTATCTTTTTAACCCTTGAATCATAGGGAAGTTAGTATTAAGCTTCAAAGAACTTTTTTGTCGCGTGTATTACAAAAGCTGACAACTATGCTTATTATAGGATTAAAATATTCACAATATGCAAAGTCTGATAGATGGTTTTCAGGGCTTAGGTTATAACGTCATTAGCTCATGTAGAGGGAAAGCAAATGTCTAGAAGAATTGCAATCTTTGCATTTTGGTTATTAGGATTTGGGATAGGTTTCATTGGGTATTTATCTTTGCCAAATATAGCTCATTGGTTTGCGCTGAACGTGCCAAGCTTCTTAAACCAAGTTGTTATTGGGGCGTTAATCACGGGGATAATAGGATCAGCTGTGAGTACCTTTTCGATAGTATTATGGGCAAACAAAAGTTCTTCGGTCTAGATTGTTGCTGAGGTAGTTGGACGTTATCTAAAAGTTGATGCGTACGCAGAATCATTAACCACTCTGCCTTAGTCCAGCAAAATTCAAAACTAAGAAGCAGGAGAAAAAACAGCGAGGCTGAACCAACCCCTCTCGTCAACGAAATTCGTCTTAAGGCTAAATTGGCTTTCCTCTGCCATACGTCTTATCTCCTCCAGCGAATATTTGTAAGAATTTTCTGTGTGAATTGTCTCACCTCTGCGGAAGCCAAATGCTTCGTTTATTCTACCGAGATATACTTGTTGTTCTTTGGTAGAAGTCAGATGCATTTCAATTCTCTCGTATACAGAATTGTAAAAGGCATTGTGAGTGAAAAAGCTATTGTTAAAATTCCCGTCCAATTCTCTATTTATTCGGCTCAATATGTTGAGGTTAAATCTAGCTGTGGTCCCATTGCTATCGTTATAAGCTGCTTCCAAAATCATTTTGTCCTTTCTAAGATCCATTCCAATTACTAAATTGTCTTTTTCGTCCATTTTAGATCTTAAATGTCGGAGAAAAGCTATCGAGTCTGCAGGTTCAAAATTGCCAATACTTGATCCCAAGAAAATTATCAATTTCCTATTAGGGATTTGTGGGTTAGAAAATATCAACTCGTTTGCCTTCTTAATACCGTCAGTATACTCTGAGGTAAGTCCTATCACACGAAGATTAGAAAATTTTGAATGAAGTTCCCTTGTTGTTTTATACAGCATCTCTTTAGACACATCTACAGGAAAGTAATACACATTTGGTTGTGACAACAGAAGCTCGTGCAGTAATATCCTTGTCTTAACAGAGCTACCGCTGCCTAGCTCGACTAGCGAAATATAGTCGTCAAACATTCTTACTAGCTCCTTTGAATGCTGTCTAAGTAAGGCTGCTTCGATCCGCCACGGATAGTATTCTGGCTGACGACAGAGTTCCTCGAAAAGCCTCGATCCCTCTGAGTCATAAAAATATTTAGAATCTACTCGTTTTTGAGAGATACCTCCTAGGCCTTTTTTGATACTTTGGACAAAGTCGTTGTCTACTTGACTAGTGTACATTCATTCTCCCTACCGTCTGTTATCGAGGTTGTGATTGTGGCGTCACAGACATAAACTAGGTACACAGAACCGAATTACGTATTTAATGATTCCCCACAAGTATGCAGATAGAATTCAAATTTTTGTTCAGTTTTATCAAGACTTGACAACTCTCTTTACTCCAATCATAATTTTTGACTTTATTCTTCAATACGCTTGCAAAATCCGTCACGTCTATCTGGAATATTTTTTTCGGTGACTTCAGCTGGCTTCTCTCTGTACCTGCGAAGGATCAGATAAAAAATTTAAATTCTGCCGACTGCGGTGACATGTTTAGCATAATTCAAATTATGCAGACTCTATGTCATCATCAAATCTATAAAGCATCGCTTTCCTTTATATGATTGAAACAAAGTGCTTGCAAGAACCAATGAGATGAATAAATGATGGAAGAGCGAGATACAAAACTTAAGATGCTCACCATAAAGTTAGCTGGAATAGAAATGCGTAATCCAACCGTGCTCGCATCAGGACCTCTAGGCCTTTCTAAAGATATACTTAGAAGGATTGACAGACTACAGGTTGGTGCCATTGTCACCAAATCGATTAGTTACAAACCAATATTGGGCTACAGGAATCCAGCTGTCGTCTGTTTAAAGGGTGGAAGTTATATAAATGCCGTAGGTCTAGCTAATCCTGGAGCAGAAGCATTCTCGACTGAAGTTTCAAATACTTTTCGAACGCCGTTGATAGTAAGTTTAATTGGTTCTTCTGAACTTGACTTCCGACAATCGATAAGTGATTTTAGTAATTCAAACGTTTCTGGGTTTGAAATCAATCTATCTTGCCCTCACGTAGCTAAGATGGGTTTGGAAGTAGGTGATGACCCGGAAATGGTCGCAAAAGTCATAAAAACTATAAAATCAGCTACTCGCAAGCCGGTAATCGTTAAGATTGGGACAGGAAAGACAGATCTACTCGAAATATCAAGAGTCGCTGCGAATGCAGGTGCAGATGGGATTACTGCGATAAATTCAATCCGTGCTATGGCCATTGATATTGACAGCGGTTACCCAATTCTAAGCAATAAGATCGGTGGGTTATCGGGTAAATCGATCAAGTCGATTGCAGTTAGGTGTGTTTATGAAATTTATGAGGCAGTGGAGGTGCCTGTAATAGGTTGTGGAGGAATTTTCTCTTGGGAAGACGCTGTAGAGTTCCTGCTTGCTGGTGCGTCTGCTATACAAATAGGAAGCGCGATCGCTTATGAAGGACTAGGTATATTTGATAGAATCACCACTGGGCTCAAGCGTTATTTGGAGAAGAAGCAACTAAAAAATGTGGCAGAATTGGTGGGTCTAGCCCATAGGCGTCAATAGCGCAAGCTTTTACAATATGTTATAATATATTGGACGTCCCTAAACGAATACGAATGAATCCTCTATCCAACAAATTCATAATTGTGCTCGTATTCCTATAAGAGGGACAAATAATGAAATTCCCTAATAGTGCGGCCCGGGGATATACGAGCGGAGGTCCTTTTAAGGACTTCAGTCTTGCACTCTAGGAGCAAGATAAAAATGAATTCTGCCGATATTAGCTATCCTACATTCAAGTCTTAGCGGCATTTTGTTGGAGAACTCGGCTGCAATTGTTCCTCCAGAGGGACTTACAGCTTTAGTGATCCTTGTAAGATAATCAAGACTATAAGTTGCTTTACTATTTTCCTTTACCTCGATTTCTTCCAGTCCTACACTTTCTGAATTTAAGGTGATGGTTGCCTCACCGGAATCCCCTTTCCCACGAAATTCCACCACTTTGGCACCAGATTCTATCGAGATATATTCTGACACGACCTGGACGTCCGACAAGACCTTTTCAAATTCAACTGCGGACAACACCACCTTGGAATTAAAATTCAACTTTGGTAAAGGAGTAGAACTCACGGAACTCTCAATGAGCCTTATTTTGTACTCGCGTCTATAGTCATTGTGTATTTTAATTGTCAACAACCCATCTTCAAGCGTACTCATCTCGATAGAATCTCTCTTGCTAGCTCTTCTAATCAACTTCGACATTTCGTCTATCCTTACACCAAATTTTACCGAATCATCACATTCATACTTTTCAAACGTCGAATTTGGCCACTGAATATCGATAAGAGCTACGTGTGATGGGTCCATTCCCCTGAATGATATTCCCTCAACAGTAGCTTCAAAAGTAGCCTCATCAACAAGTGTCGAAATCGTAGATAAAATGACCTTCCATTCATCTGGAGACCTTGTTGTTGCTACGAAAACCAAAGCAAATCTATCTTGAGGCAGTTATCCTCTTACTTTAAACATTCCTATAATAGACTGGAACACTTGAAGGTAGAATATTATAGCCGAAGTTAAAATCTCTAGAAATCAGGGAATGGAATAGGATCATCCGTAATTTCTCCATGTGTGAGTACACCTAGTACAACGATAAAACTGGGTTGTGGGTTCATCGGCGGATCTAGTTTGCAACAGCCACCAATACGCCGAATCATTCTTGCATTTTGGACAATCTATAGTTGTTGTTGGCATAGTATCTATTGATTTCTCTCCTTCCATTATCTTGAAGGCGCTTTGTGGGTATTGGTTCTGCCCGCGATTTATAACAGCATGATCTTCTAAGTGTTCCTCGTCCCTCTTTGTAATAAGACCACATTTCGGGCAAGACAATATACCCTCTTCAATCTTCGGTTTCATGCGTCTCTCACACTTTGGACAAAACTTCATGCCTCTTACCTCGCTCAACTGTCAGATTAGTGCTTCCTTTATCACGGTATTAAGAATTTTTATTTTTTCTGATGCTGTGCTACAGGCATATTGAAATGCGTCAATTGGATCCTTTTTCTTAGTTATCACTCTAATTAAGAAGTCCTCTATTAATGGATGTTTTAGAACAACGCCAGCAAATTCTACATTCTTCTCCTTGAGTAGTTCGTGTTGAACTATATACATTACTGATATGTCCTCGTCTTGCAACTTTATTTCTACTTCCCGATCTTCTAGGTCCACAATCTCAGCAAGCATTAAACACGAATCTACGGGATGAGGATATAAATTATACCGTTGAGGATGAGCCCCGACCCTATTGATTTGAAGCACCCTTCATCAAAAATTAGAGCTTAAAGGATCCTAGGGATGCTCGCATTAATCGCCTTGCCTGGTTCTTACTGGACAATAACGCTATTGGTTCTAAACTACTCGCTAGCCAAATCGGAAACAAAAGCTTATAGTCGATTAGTCACTTCCAGGAGTGGAAACTCAAAGCACATCCACATCGTGAGGATGACTTTCGGAGTTACCAGCTAGAGTCATTTTGATGAATTCGGCATTATTTTGCATCTGTTTGATCGTATGAGCACCGCAGTAACTTAATCCTGACCTTATTCCACCAACCATTTGCCGAATGATCTCAACAACACTACCCTTGTATGGTACCATTGCTTCAACACCTTCGGCTACATAATCGTTCAAATCATCTGAATCCATAGACACTCCTTCTTTGTATCTTCTTCCAAGTGACGCGTAAAATGAGGCCATCCCTCTATACATTTTATACTTCTTCCCGTTCTTCACCAATGTCCTTCCTGGACTCTCATCACTACCCCCAAAAAGGCCACCTACCATTACTGTAGATGCCCCAGCTGCGAGGGCTTTGGTAGAGTCGCCGGAAGTCCGAATTCCCCCATCTGAGATAACCGGGATATCGTACTCGCTTGCTACCTTAATGCTGTCCATGATTGCAGTTAGCTGAGGAACACCAGAACCAGTGATCACCCTAGTTATGCAAATTGACCCTGAACCAACTCCGACTTTTACTGCCTCCACTCCAGCTTTAATCAGGTCTGCAGCCCCTCCTGCTGTTGCGACATTGCCGGCGATTAATTCGCAGTTAGGGAATGCCTTCTTGATCATGTGTACTGCATTGATCGCATTGTCACTGTGACCATGTGCAATATCAACGACTATTGCATCAGACCCTGCCTCGAGAAGAGACTCAGTACGTTCGAGATAATCCCCCTTAACTCCGACTGCTGCACCTACAAGTAGCCTGCCCTTCTTGTCCTTAGAAGCATGCGGATATTGTTCCATTTTTAGAATATCCTTGCTGGTTATGAGCCCGACAATTTTCTTGTTGTCATTTACGAGTGGTAGTTTTTCGATTCGATGATTGCGTAGGATTTCTTTTGCCTGCTCAATCGTCGTGCCCTCTTTGGACGTGATCACATTCTTACTCATTAAATCATCAACTTTAGAACCCGTATTTCTCTCTAAACTAATATCACGTTGAGTGATGATTCCAGCAAGTACCCCTCCGTTTTCCTCGACAAGGAGTCCCGATACGCCATAATCTACCATCATTTTTTTTGCGGCCTTCATTGTGGCATTTTTTTTGATAGTATAGGGTTGTTCGATAATTACTGATTCGGAGCGCTTTACTTTTAGGATTTCGTCCACTTGATCGTCTATGGTCATGAACCTGTGAACGATCCCGATACCACCCTCCCTTGCGATCGCAATGGCCATACTTGCTTCCGTAACAGTATCCATGTTTGCACTTACCAAAGGAATATTCAAAGAGATGTTATAGGACAGCCTAGTTCGAAGGTCAGTCTGCGATCTTGATATAACTCCTGAACGTTTTGGAACAAGTAGCACGTCGTCAAAAGTTAAACCTTCCCTTATTTCCAAATTTTCTTTTACATATTTGTCTCACTTGGCGTTATAAGCCTTCCTCTACTTAACTCCTCGTTAACAGGGATGTAGAGCAGTTTGAAATGCCTAATTTATTATTAAAATATGGTAAATACTCCCTTCCCAATCATAAAATTTTCACAAAAATGGTAGATCAAAATATTAACATAACTCGGTGCTAATAAATCTGTAAGATTGAAATTAAAGCAGCGCATTGCCATATTTGATACATTTAAAAGTCGAGACAATAAGTTTACTGGCGAAGCAAGAAGACAACGAGGAATTATTGCCCACCTTGCTACAGAGCAAAGTCCGGAGCTTAGGACCAGAACTTCAATTGCCCACATAATTGCCGAAAAGCAAGGCATTTTATGGCAAAATATGTATTCTGGGATTTTTAGAGACCTGGATGAAGTGTTGATTCCTTCCAGCGTTGTCAAGGAAGGAGGTAGATTACCATTACGCCGTGGTCCCAAAGCCTTGCAAATGGAGGGGGTACCGTTTTACGAGTTGAGTGAATCGGGTCTTATCGTTGCTTCTGCGTTAGAAGAGCTAGGTCGGTTCCGGATCCAAATATTGGAATCTCTTATTAGACGCGTTTCATTTAGTGACCCTTACGATGAAGCTTTACGTGAAGGATTATTATTACTTATTCGATTTATCCCTTCCTTCATGGGGAAGATTATAAACCTATATGTTCGTGCTTATACCACAGGCTTGGTAGGTTCTATCACACCAATCGATGTCAAAAAATTACGATTGGTTGTCGCGTCGGAAATTCAGGTCGAGAAAGAGATTATAGATTCCTCTAGTCGATTGGGAGGCAAAGAATTAGAAATTATTAAGAATTTCATCGATCGTATTAGCTGAGTTTGGCTTTTTATGCTTGAAAAATGGTATTAGAGCTAAATTTCGATTTCCTTTGTCGCTAGCATGTGGAAATTACTATATTCATTCATGGATTTTTGAAATCACTCGATGGTATAAACCTAATTCTGTATGGCAACCAGTGCGTAGCTGAATTTGGGGCCCAGATACGTACATCTCACTCAATATACGATGCTTTCAGACGATAAAATTTCGGTAGTTTAGGAGCCAATTTGGCTCTCCGAATACCGAAGCTAAGAAACATATCAATTAAAAATAACTATTAGTCTTTTCTATTGCATCACAAACAGTAACGGCAATGATCATGAATCATTCTGTATCTTATTTGCGACTTTGCGGATATGTGTGTTTTATAATTTTGTCGATATTGTCAGAAGCTACACAAACAGGTGGCGCCCAGCCTGAGGTGAAGGGAGTAAATTCAAACCACTTTGCCAAACATAGCCAATCGGCCGAATCTGTGATGAATGCAATTATAGATCCAAAAATCTTGTTGGCATCCGCAAAAGATCAAATGGGTAACTTCACCAATAACATTACTACGTTCAGCCAGGTTACTCCAGGACTCCCTTCGGTCACTGGTACTACAACTGTATTATTGTCACATCAAATCCTACCCCCAAAGGATTTCGTACCTGTTTATGACTCAGCCCCGTACACCATATCGAAAGCATACCTTACTGCAAAGCTTCCTTGTGACAGCGGTTTTCACAGCCGTGCATATGTTTTATTCGGGGAACTAACCAACCTCAAGCCTGCAGTGCTTGTCCCTGTGAAACAATTGTCAGCCCCAGGATACTTATGCATGTATAATTCTTACCTGTCATCATCAGAATTTATCACCATGGGAAATAATAGAATTGTTACAGACATTGTCCTCTTAAACCCGACTTCTCATAGAATTGTGATGCTAAATACTAGTACATTAATTTTAAGTATCAAAGAAGGATTGCCTCATCCAATGACCAGCAATTAGAAAGTATAGTAACGATCGGTAGCAATTTACTAAAATAATAATTAGCCCGTCAGTTTAACAAAATCAATAAACTATATTACAGATTCACCGTATTGGATATTAACCGTTTTGAGGTCTTCTGCAGCTTCAACATTCTTAAAAACTGATCTTGCTTCGTTAAGTAACCCGGATGTTTCTTCATATCTGGTACTAAAGTGGGTGAGAATTAGCTTTTTAACATTCGAGTCTCTCGCTAATGAAGCCGCTTCAAGAGCTGTGGAATGAAAGTTTTCAATTGCCTTTTGATAGTTGTCCTGACCATAAGTAGATTCATAAATAAGAAGATCACAATCTTTGAAAAAATTCCTCAATTTTGCTGTGGGCCTTGTGTCACCAGATATGCCGATTTTTCTACCAGCCCTAGGGGGGCCAGTTACTTGACTCGAGCTTATTAGTTGACCCCGGTATACTATGTCGTCGCCGTGTTGTAATAAGCTGTATAACTTACCTTCTGGGATACCATATCGTTTAGCTTCGCTGACGTTAAAGACCCCCGGCCGGTCAAATTCAATAAGACAGTATGAAAATGATGGTATTATGTGATTTGCCTCGCAACAAGTTACTTCGTAATCTCTTTCCCTGGCAACTACTCCTTCGCCCTTAACCGTATGTATATTAACCTCAAACCTCAGACCGAAATTCACAATTCGCATGTTTTCCTTGAGAAATTCAGCCAAATTTTCCTGCCCATATATATCAAGTCGAACCAATCTTCCATGCAAAGATAAGGTTTGTAGAAGCCCAAGTAAACCAATACAGTGATCGCCGTGCATATGAGTGACAAAGATTTTCATTCTTTTGTTCATCCCTAGTCTAGATCTGATGAAATTTCTTTGCATTCCTTCACCTGCATCGAACAGCAATAACTCGCTCCCTCTTTTGATCGCTATCGACGATAGCCCTCGTTCAGTTGTAGGAGTGGAAGCAGATGTTCCAAGGAAAATCAACTTCATGTCGACCATTTCCTTTCCCGTAAAAGCCTAGTGTTGATTTGACTTCTATAATTATATGCCTTTTGCTCTTAAGCGCACAACTGCAAAAAGTCGGCCGTCATCGGATGGCCTCCAGTTCAATAATATTTGCTATCTCTTTAGAAATCACAGGTGAGAGGTCCACCTTCGCGAAGGCTCCAGGAATTGAATTAGTAGAGATGATTTCCTTAACCCCAGCCGTCATAATCTTCGCAACAGCATCCTCAATCATAACTGCATGAGTACACAACGCGTAAATATTTTTAGGATTATGCTCAATCAGATATTCAGAAGCCTTCACTATGCTTTCGCCAGTACTTATCATGTCATCTATGATAATTACGTCTCGACCAGCTATATCGTGATTTAATTTCTGCTTAACCAGGGATACATCGGTCGAAAACATATCCCTCCTTTTTGACAAAGCGAGCATATCGGTTTGCAGAATTCTAGCAAATTCGGTTGCTCTGTTAGCACCACCTTTATCTGGTGAAACCACTATAGGACGGGTTGGTTTGATATTGGTGACTACGTATTTGGCCAAAAGATTAACTGCACTTAAATTGCGTACGTCAATCGAAAAATATGACAATGAAAATGGACTATGAATATCTATAGTGATCAACCGATTCGTTCCAACGCTCTCTAACAATCTTGCTACAACTGCCATGCTTACCACTTCTCCCTCCAAAAATTCCCGATCCTGACGAGAGTATGCCATATATGGGATAACCGCTATGACATTTGCCGACTCATCGTCAGCACACTTCTTCAATATCATAAGCGCTTGCAAGAGATGCCTATCCGTTGGCGGATAAGTGGACTGTATTAAAATACTATTTTGCCCAGCTGGCTGTTTCATATTGATTTTTGTCTCGCCATCCTTAAATACCCTAAAGTCAGCAACCACCAACTCGGAATCTAAGCACCTGGCAACTTCGGTTGCTAAATCCACAGACGAAGGCCCAGCAATGATTGAGATGTCTTTTTCCAAATCTAATTGATTTCACCGTGCATTCATAAAAATGTTGATCATAAACGCGAAAAGAGAGTGCCTAAGTAGGCCATTTCTGAACAATCAATAACAAAACATTGATCGATGGTCATCGATATCTCCGACATAATTTCTGGGGGGAATTCAATTCAAACAATTCAAATTCAATTCAAAGAGTAAAGCCTATTAGACCACTGATTTGAAAGTCATAAGGCTTCGTTTATCTAAAGTCAACACAGATCTTGGAATTTATTTATCGTCGATTATGTAGATAGGGCTACAGATAGCTGATTCAACAGCAGTCAGGGCTCATCTAATCTGATGATCTCTAAGCCAGATATATAATGGCATTATTGGATGTTTGAAGGGTAGTGCGATTTCATTTTTGCGATTAAAACCCAGCATTATCATCGTTCCTTGAAGGAATGTTCTCATCTCATTTAGAAATTCGCCTTCTCTAAGTGGGCCATACATCTGAAAGAAATAATCTTGGCGGTAGTGTGAGATATGTTGAGAAAAACAATATGAGAGAATGCTAGGATCATTCATAATCATATCGGTGCGAAAATTAGTGCTCTCAGCCTGTTCTACTGTGATCTGAAGCTGTCTTTTTAGATATAGATCGCGAATCATATCAGAATCCAATGCTCTTGGGCTATTAATGTATCCATTTATCTCAAAATTGATTTTTTTGACGGTCTTAGTTGCCATGTCAACTACTTTATTTCTTTCACGCCCTTCAGCGTCCTCGCACATTAGATACAAAAAGAGGATGCACATAAGTTCATCATGCTTGATGAATGGAAAGATCTGTTTACCTTGTATGAATTCAGCTATCCTATACTGTATATCCTCCGGAAGAATTATTTGTACGTGCGAACTTCTTCGCTTCATTTAGATCAGGAACTCCTCTTTCATGACGATTAGTTTATCAACAAGATAATTCATCTGCTGTGAATTTGAGACCATTCCGAACTATGATAACTGCGAGCCAATGGAAAATTTGAATTTCGCATAATGTAGGACGTTTCATAGCCCACTAAACGAAAGTTCACCATTCATAAATTCCTTTGTAGATTTTAGTGTAGGCCTTGGTAACGAGTCTATTTACGGGGCGAATATAGATAGTTGCTAATTGGCTATTAATCTGCACGTCTTAGCCAATCGTCGTAATTAATCGAGACCTTTAGTATCTTTTGTTCCTATTATTGTGCTGGTAAGATTCGGTGTCTTAAAAAAAGTAGTTTTAGTGGGCATGTGGCGGCGGTGCACTACCTTTCGAGAGAGATTCATTGAAAGTACCAGAGGCTTTTTCATGGAATTCTAGATTGGATTGATCGACTTTAATTGCTTGAGGGGGGCATACAGACACACAAGCCATACACCAAATACAATCGTGTTCCCGGATTGGATCAGCCTTGTCAGTGTAATCCTTTCTCTCCTCTTTTACAGTACTACCAGTACCACTACTAGTAACACTGGCCATCTCTGTAGGAGGCACATCATTTTCAGTCCGATACCACTGGAATACTTGGACAGGACAAGCTTCAATGCAAGCACCATCTGCTACACAGGAGTCCCAATCAACAGCTACCATAGTTCCGTGCACTCCTGCGGGAGTGATCTCTTCTCCACGTGAGGAAAATGCCGCTTTCACTTCCTCATTTTCGGCGGCCTCAGCCACTTTGCCTGGGCCCCACACGTAATGATAGTGCTCACCGTCAGAATGCATATGTTTACCAATTACTTTATGATTTCTTGGAAAGTCTGGATCTATTGGCATATATCTGTCTGTTGATCGTGATCTCATATTATATAAACCATATGTGAGCTAACCCAGATCACGATCAGTTGCTTTCTAAACTCTACATGTTCGTATTTTTCCCTGAACTAGGAGTTCTCAAATATAACAATTAGCTCATCTCCTTCCAGCTTAGCTTTGGCAAGTTTCATATTGGAAGTGATAGCTGGCAGTGGTATTGTATTGACCACAAAGCCGGTTGGGTTTCTTACCTTTATTGTGATTTGATCCCCCTGACGCTCCACATCAAAGTCATCCTTTTTAGTGAATGGGACCTTGATGGTCATCATAAATGAAGATTTTTCTTTTTGAAACTTGTATGGATCTCCCTTGTAAAAAATCTCTGCTGGATCGTTATTTCCGAAAAGCACGTGAGAGTTTGTGCGCAACATTTCCAATCCTCTTAGCTCCTTGTCATATAGTTTAACTTCCCTTACAGGTAGGGGGTAGAAACTTGTTTTAGCATTTTCTATCTTTAATCTCTGGGAGTCAGCCCAGCTTGAGAAATAAGGGTCGGGGCTCCCGGTAGGCATGATCTTGTTAATTATCACAAGATCAACGCTCATGCCGTAAAGACTGGCGGACATGAAGGTTCTTTTTGCATTTTCTACGCTAAAGGTGTCAGGATTGATCACTAGTCGGATCGTAGTTTGAGTCCGGTCTACCATCAATCTACTGAGCTTGCCCAATCTGTCTAGTAGGTCTAGCTCATTTTCTAGGACGGTTTGTGGCAGCCCCGAAGCCTTTGCAAATGGTTGCAATATCCGAGTGAATCCACTGAAGACTCCAGCCAAATTGCTTAGTTTTCGGCCAACACTACCAACGATTTTAGGAAGAAAAAGGTATCTCAAAGCCTCTCCAGATGCTGCCATATCGAGAACTATTGTATCAAACGCATTTGTGCGGGCAACTTCTTCAATCTTTAGCAGAGAGAACAACTGAGTCATCCCAGGCAACATTGCCAGCTCGTATGCCAATGTTTCGTCTAAACCTTTTGTATGAAGCAAGGAAGCGGTATAGGAGAGAATGCTTGAATACTGCTTATTCATCTCTACCAGCGGATCGATTTGAACTGCTTGTAAATTAGGAATAATCTCCTTTGGTTCAGTGCCAAGATCGGGCTTCATCAGCGCATCCGTTAGAGTATGAGCAGGATCCGACGATAGCAGCAGCGTATGGGAGCCCTTTTCTGCAGCCAATAATGCTGTAGAACATGCATTTACCGTTTTACCAGTTCCACCTTTGCCTGTATAAATTATTAACCGCATACTTTCACGCAAAGCCAAATAATAAAATAAAAAGGGTGTACGGTGATTTCAAATTTCCTTTTTGATGAGGTCTGCAATTTGTTCTATGTCTTCTTCTGCGAGACGGGGATGAACGGGTAAAGAAAGCACGTGCGATGCTGCCCAATCAGTATTGGGAAGATTTACTAAGCCAACATTTCTATAATACGGAGTGTTGTGAACTGGTGGATTATAGTATACAGTTGCTCCGATTCCTTCACGAACAAGCGCCTGTTGGATCCTGTTGCGAGTGCTTTCCTTCTCAAAGGCAACTGTGTACAAGTACCAATTATATTTTTTCCTCTGACTCTCGAAGGGAATGTTGACCTTGCTCTCAAAAGGCAAAAGCAGCTCAGTTAATGTTTTTGAATTTTTTTTTCGGAGGCTGAGCAGCTTTGGTAGTCTTTTCATTTGCACTGATGCAACAGCTGCACTCAATTCGGGGAGCCTCAAGTTTAGACCTAGCCTCCTGGTGTCATTACCTTCTATCATACCATGATTCCTAATCATCTTTACTTTAGCTGCCAGCTTTTCATCTTTAGTTGATACTGCACCACCTTCACCTGATGTCAAGACCTTACTTGCATAAAAGCTAAAACAGCCAATTTTTCCGATTGTTCCAGTTTCCACTTTATCATACACGGAGCCGAGTGATTGGCAAGCATCTTCAATTATATTCAACGAATCTGCTGCTGCAATCTCAGCAATTTCTTCCATATCTGCTGGATGGCCGTAAAGGTGCACAGGTAGGACGGCTTTCGATTTCTCCGTGATCTTGGCCTTTAAATCCGATATGTCTAGAGTGTAATCTATCTTATTTATATCCACAAACACAGGTTTAGCCCCGGCTGCCACAATTGAATTTGCCGTTGCGACAAACGTGAATGAAGGCAAAAGTACCTCATCACCTGGACCAATCCCGAGGCAAAGCAAAGCAGCATACAGTGCTGCAGTCCCGGAGTTTACGCTCACTACATTATCGATGTTAAGAAAACGCTCCAAAAGTCCTTCTAAAATCTGAACTCGTTTTCCTCCGTCGTTTGATGCTGACGTAAATGCATTCTCTTCAAGCACTCTTATCACTTCAAGCTTTTCTTCCTCGCCAATCCACGGTTGGTTAATGGGTATCATAAATCGATATATCCAATTGAATTGTTCGTGAATGTATATATGTTATCGATAAGATCCGCAGTTCATTCTGCATCTCATTTTTGAGAGTGTTGCGTTTGCTGTTCCCATGCCTTCATTAAATGGCCTTTCTCCACAAAAAAATTCACTATGGCTCGCCGTAGTAGTGTTTACCGCTATGGTTCATTCAATCACGCAAGGAAGTTGCCACCTTTACGAATAGATTAATAGATATTAACTTTATCAATAGAACTGGATGTCTTTCCTAAAATACAGACTCCTCAGAATCCGCAAGTATACTGGCAATAAAGTGTACCTAACTGTTCGCTATCTTTTGTTTTTGTATCTAAAATTCAAGGTCAGGCTCGGCTGGTATTAGCATGATCTTAAATTATACATTTCCTTCTTACTACGAACAAAGTTGAGTTTGAAGACTATTGGGGCTCAATAGTAGAGGGTGGTTTACTAGAAATGGCATAAGTAACCCAAGATACACCTTCTACTTCGTTGGTGATTCTATCACTTAATCTTCTTAATAATTCATATGGCAATCTAGACCAATCTGCTGTCATGGCATCAATCGACTCGACAATTCTTATTATTACAATGCGGCCGTAGATTCTTCGGTCTCCCACAACGCCTACTGCTCTATCATCTCCGACCGAGGCAAAGGCCTGCCATATATCGTGATATAGACCAGATACGACTAGTTCTTCTTCAACAATCATGCTAGCGTGTCTAACTATGCGTATTTTTTCGCAAGTTACTTCTCCAATAATCCTGACGGCTAACCCTGGACCTGGGAACGGGTGCCTTTGGATTAAATCACTCGGAATTCCCAAAATCCTTGCAACGCTTCTAACCTCATCCTTGTATAATGTCCTCAATGGCTCAATTGTCTTTAATCGAAGCCATTTCGGCAGGCCTCCGACGTTGTGGTGACTTTTGATGGCCGAGGCAGGGCCTTTCGAGACTCCACTTTCAATCACATCTGGATACAACGTACCTTGAGCAAGCCATTGAAATGGTCCTCTTTCTTTCACAACACTCATAAACACCCTCGCAAATTCTTCGCCAACAACCTTTCGCTTCATTTCTGGATCACTCACTCCCGTTAGGTTTTGAAGAAACTGATTTTCTGCGTTCACATGTATCACTCTGGTATGCAGATGGTTCTCGAACAACCGGCTAACCAAAGTTGATTCACCCTCACGAAGCAGTCCGTGATCGACAAATACGCAAGTCAGATTTTGGCCTATTGCTTTATCCAAAAGTACGGCAACGGTAGTAGAGTCAATGCCTCCACTCAAAGCACATAATACCTTTTCATTTCCGACTTTTTCTCTAATCTCTTTTATTGCCGTTTCTGTGAAACTCTTCATATCCCAGGAAGGTCTTGCCTTGCTTATCTTTTGAGCGAAGTTTTTTAAAATTTCTATTCCGTGTTCTGTGTGGACAACCTCAGGATGAAATTGGATTCCGTACAATCTTTTTTCTCGATTCGCTATTGCTGCAGAGAATGAATTTTCAGTATGCCCCAGTATTTCAAATCCTCTTGGAAGCATTTCAGCTGCATCGCCATGGCTCATCCAACACTTTAACCTGTCTGCCATGCCATTGAATAGATCATTGTTGTTGTCTACGATCAGATCAGCATGTCCGTACTCTCTATGGTTGGATTTTCTCACTTTTCCTCCAAAATGATCCACAATAAGCTGGTGCCCATAACAAATTCCCAAAATTGGGATTCCCAATTGGAAGATCTTTTGGTCTGGTTTGGGCGAATCCTTGGAATAGACACTTGAAGGTCCACCAGAAAAAATGATCCCTTTTGGACGCATTTTTCTTATCTCTTCTACAGGAGCGTTATACGGCAATAATTCACAGTAGATATTGGTGTCGCGAATTCTTCTGCAAATTAAGTTGCTATATTGGGATCCGAAGTCGAGTACGATAATTTTGTCCAAATTTAATATTGGCCTTGCCTTTCCACCATTCTTGTTAGTACCCAAGTGCATGTGTTGAATATCTCGTTAACTCGATCTCTCCCTCGATAATTATTAATCACAATTCGCTTTATGTGAGATTCGTCATCCGTATCGATTTGATAGCTTAAACAATCGGATTCCAATAATTCGCCCTTGTTCGCTCTTTCTAAATCTCTCGATCTCATTCCTTCCAGTATTCTATTCTGGAAAAATGACTTGAATGGTTGAATATCTGCGCTCAACACTATCCCTTCCGCAGGTGTTATTTCTACGCAGGTAGAAGAGATTGAGGCCGTACAGAGTAGGACATTATCTTTGATGCGTCGAAGTTGCTTAGTTTCTGAAAATCTTTCTAAGGCCCCGGTTTGTAGGTCGTTTTTGCGCACTACCTTACTCAATTCAAAATCTCGACTGCCATCCTCTGGAATTAAGTTTGCCTCATGGTGATCTGGATTCAAAGACGCCTCGTCCGAAAATTTCTTGGAAGGTATCGTTGATAAATTTCCAAGGCTAGCGGCGGTTTTAAAACTGCTTCGTTTTAACATCATATCTATTAATAGCAACATGGTGCGTAGCCGCTCAATTTCTTCTTGTTTGTCAGCTACTTGTTTCGTGAGCCATTCTCGGATATCGGCAGCACGTTTAACATCCTCTTCAGAATAGTTCGACATTGCAGGCAATTTGATGCATAAGATATAATAGGTTTTCACATCATTGTTGCCGTGGCCTGCCCTACCTGCCGGATAGCTCAATTAATCTCTTGATTTCGACTGTTCAAATGCTTTCTTCGACAATTCTTACGATAAATCACCTAATTGGGGTAAAAGTAATTATAAACAATGCCGCCATCTCAATGATTCGATTAGATTATAGTTTAGATAGCTTCAGATAGATTCTAGTAAGGTGTTCGATATTCATGATTATTAGATCAATCTAAAAGTTGATTTGACTAGTTGTCTGAAAATGGGTGTAATTTCTGGCTCACAGCTGCCGACTGACGTGTGTTCAATTAGAGAACGTGTATCCAATGAGAGAACATGTATCAAACTCACCTTATTTTGATGATACGTTAATCCTGAAAGCATGAGCGATCTAAAGTTTCATGAACTTAGACTGCAAATGAAATAGAAAAAGAGGGAAGCACTTAAGCAATATTGCCATTAAGTGAAGAATGAAGAACTTGATTCCTTGAGGATAATCTAGTCATTCGCATGAATTCAAAAACATTGCCCTCACCTATCTCAAAATATTCTTTGCAGGATTGCATATTAGTCAAGGTGAGCTACACATCAGAGTTGATGTAAGTGAAACCCCTGATGGGCCTAGGCGACGTATCGAACAAACGGGAACCCGATCGCCTTGCAAGCATTTCAAGAAGTCGCTTACCAGCCTTGAGCTTCGCTTTCTTTAGTTCGACATTAGTTATAAGATCCTTTGAATTCTGTCCGATCCGACTACCGAATTCCATACCTACAAGAATAATTTCTTTGGCCCTAAGCTCATCTGCCATGAAAACACAACGATCGCCATCCGTAAAGCCCCCGAAATTAAGAACGCCTTCAACAGGCATTACTTGTGTGGTGCCCAACACCCGTTTAAATTTTGGCACGATATTTCTTAGAGCTTCAATATTATCTGAGTGGCTGTGAACTACCATTAAAGCTCCTGCCTTCTCAGCCTTTTTTAAGACCATAGCATCGCCGTCTAGATCAGTGACAACGATATCTGGCTTAATGTGATTTTCAATAAGTGTCCGAGTTGCACCATTCGCTGCTATTTTTAGGAAGGTTCTGTTTTTCTTTATGTACTTTACCTTTGAATTTAGGCTATCGCCAGCACCAACAACAAGTGCGGTCTTACCAGTTATTTTCTTTTGCAACACGTTTACGCTGAGTGCCTTTCGTTTTATCAAATTGGACAAGATACTTGCAGCTAATTGATCTTTTTCTGTGCTAAATCCAAATTCTTGTCTAATTACTTGATAATAAGGAAACCATTCTGAGAATCTCATATTTAGCATTCATATAAGTTACTAATAGGTTGTTTGTTGATGCCAATGTGTAAATCCTAGATTCCCCTACAATTATACAAGACCAGAGGTGTGTAAACTGGGAATACAACTGGTTGAAAAATCTCGAGCTTGCGATTTGCTAACACAGCAGGCATATTAAGTCAAGGACATTTGCATACCCCTCGGGCCGACAAGATCGCTTGTTTGAATTTCTCCAGGATCTGAGATAATAATCGCCTAATGGATCGTACAATAAATTATTATATCTATTTGGCTGGATCATCCCTATGCATGTAAAAAGGATGACAGGGTCTCCAACATTGCCTGGCGATAGTATTGCTTCCATCGAGGAGTTTGACGCCGGGAAAAATGTTTACGTCTTAGATGGCACTCTAAGATCGAACGCAGTAGGAACCAGGATCTATGATTTCAAGAAGCGTACAGCTAGGGCAGAGAAAATTAACTCTCCATCACTCCCAAAAATTGGTGACATTGTTGTGGGCTTCATCGAAATGCTTTTTGGGAGCATGATGTCCGTGAGAATCCTTTATATTAATGGCAAAAAGTCAATATCCGGATTCTCTGCGATAGCTTCGGCAAGAGTAGGATCTTCAGGACGTGAACGTGAAAGAAGAGGGCGACCAATTTTCCGGGTAGGCGATATAATAAGAGGGCGTGTGATCAGCTTGTTAAATTCATCAATACATATAGCCATAGATGACATGGAACTTGGGGTACTCTATACACTTTGCTTCAACTGCAGCGGAGATACAGTACGAGTTCACACCAATGGTATAAAGTGCGTGGAATGCGGTGCGGGCGAAGATAGAAAACTGACAGACGATTATGGAAAAAACACGATAATGGCGATACATGGAGGTAGTTAGGTCGGACAACACGTTGGACAAAGTTGCTTTCCAAGGTGAGCCAGGCGCCTATAGTGAAATAGCAACACTTGAACGCTTTCGAAACTCAGGCCTTGTGCCAATGAGAACTCTCCAAGATGTGTTCAATGGCTTGGAAAGGGGTGCGGTAAAATGTGGGGTTGTTCCCATCGAGAATTCGACCGAAGGAAGTGTCAACGAAACATATGATCTACTGCTTCATACAAATTTTATTGTCTCCGGTGAGATCTATCTTAGAATAATACATTGTCTAATCAGCAATAAGGGAGAAAGGCGAGAAGAAATAAAGTCTGTTTATTCACACCCACAAGCACTTGCCCAGTGCAGGAATTATATACAAAAAAGAGGATTGTTGACAAACGAGGCTTACGACACAGCCGGTGCTGTAAAATTGATCAGACAGCAAAAAAACATGAATGTGGCCGCTATTGCTAGCAGGAGAGCAGCGGAGTTGTACGATATGGAGATCTTAGAGGAAGGTATCGAGGATAGCAAAAATAATTTTACTAGATTTCTAATTATATCACAGGTGCAAACTGAACCCACTGGCCACGATGGTACATCTCTCATATTTTCAGTCGATCATGCGCCTGGTGCTTTATATGGTATTCTGGAAGAATTCGCGATTCGAAAGATCAACCTGACGAAAATCGAATCTCGGCCTAAGAAGCAAACACCTTGGGAGTATTTTTTTTATGTAGATTTTGAAGGTCATGTTAAGAATAAGCTCGTTATGGAGGCCATAGAAGCAATTAGGCAAAAGGCTGCCTTTATCAAGATCTTAGGCTCATATGGCAAAGCAAGCAATTTTATATTTCAGGATAATCCGGTTGTTTAATTAAATCGTTTTGAATCACTAGGCGCTGAGGGTCGCTAGCGAGCTAGTTCCTCAAATGCCAAGATATCTTTGGCTTAGGAAACCCTCCGAACACCCAATTGAATAAAGAAAAAACGTTAAACCATTCCGATATCAATATTGTTTCACCTTCAATTATCACAAGATTTAAAGGGTGGGAAATTAGATTTTAGACGATGCCAAAAAAACGAGCTAGCAGAGGAAGAACCAAAGGTGGGAAAGGCAGCTCAAGTACAGTTCACTGCAGTCAATGTGGTGCGATGGTGCCAAGAGACAAGGCAAAAAAGGTCACAGGTCGAATCACCTTGGTTGAACCAACCCTTGCGAAGGAGCTCAGATCACAAGGAGCATACATTGCACCTTCTACGGATGTGAAATTTTATTGTGTCTCTTGTGCTGTTCATAGGGGCATAGTTAAAGTAAGATCGGAACTGGATCGACGAACTGGCGGTAGACTACGTTAACTTATTTGCCGCCACGATAATCCTGTGAATTACGGTACAAGCTGCTAAGATAGATACTGATATAACCGCCCATTCCATTGCTCTTGGAGTAGGGACTAAACTGATCACGGCTAGCAACAATAGCCGCTCTGCTCGTTCTCCTATCCCAAAACCTGCCAAGCTCAGCTGGAGAGATTCCGCCTTGGCCCTAGTGTAACTTACGAGAAATGATAACGACAAAGCTATCATACACAGAATTGGTTCAGCAAACCCTCCAGCAGCAATTCCTATGAATATTATCGCTTCAGAAATTCTATCACCTGTCGAATCAAGGAAAGATCCCTTTTGTGACACTCGTTTAGTTATCCTCGCTACACTCCCGTCGACTATATCGAAGAACCCACCCAATAGGATTAGACAGCTGCCCACAATTGGGAGATACACCCAATATTCTCCGACGAGAGGTCGACTTGCGTATAGACCTCCTGCAAGTGCGAAAGTAATTAAACTTAACCAAGTAAAGAAGTTTGCAGATAGACCCGTTGAAGCGAAAAGTGTGCCGACCTTTGTGAATATCGGGTCCACGGAGTCTCTGATCCTGTTAAGCAAGTTGACAACAATAGAAGAAATAGAATAATAAATCCTATGGTAAACCTAAACTACAGGCAGAACCTTAAAAAAGGAAACTTAACTGCTATATCTAAACACATTACGGGTTAACTTCTATAGTCGCCAAACATAAATTTTAATAGTGAATTATTTCTCTCCCATTGTTTCTTAATTCTTTAATAATCAGCTTTCTCGGATATATCGACTTTATTTGCTCGAGACCAAAGACACACGTTTATACACGCAGTCGATAAGGAAAGTCCTAATTGTTGGATTAGGACAATTAGGACTCCCCGTGGCAAAATATGTAAAGGAAAGGGGATTTGACACTTATGGTTATGACATTAGTACAACGGCTATGGAACGGGCTGAAAGAATAGCT
>JBPYDP010000023.1:0-33207 GCA_051985775.1 Candidatus Nitrosopolaris sp.
AGGCAAATGCTGCAAACCATTTATGGAATTCGACGTATGGGATGAGGTCTGTATTTGGAGTGACACCAACCTTGGAAATAAGTCCCTAGAATTGCCATTGTTGATAATATCTCTTCTGGAGGTATCATTAATGTCCTTTCTCCACCAGATCAGATGTGCTCCCGGCAAATGACCTTCAGGATCATAATCAACTTCGAGAATTAGTACATTTTCATTTCTAGAATCGATAACCTCTGCAACCCTATAAGTTTCGCATAAGACTTCGGGATGAGAATATGATGTAACAATTGACATGAAGATAACACCCTTCTATAGTACTTCAGAATGGCTAGGACGAATTTGAAGTATCCTTGTCCTAGCCTTCAGAATGGTTCATGAATATGCCGGTTTAACTCTCATAAGCATTAGTTGACTTGGGTTGGCGATCGATTTCGGAATTGAATAACTCGACAATTAAGTTAAAAATTTTCGCGAGCGTTTCTAGTAGACGATAGGTCAGAGGTAAATCACAGCTATAATTGCCTAATTTTTTTTTAGCACTAACTGTAAAGCATTTCAAATATATTAAGAGTTATCAAAGTGAATTGTGAACCACACGACTTTAGCAATGGTAATTGCCCTATCGACTGCACTCGTAACTGGTGCGGCGTTCGCGATACCTTTACAACAAGCAAACGCAAGTAGCGACCATCATAAAAAAAATGGCAACAACACAAATATCAAAACCACTGAAAATCAGGCTAACGCCTGTAACGGGGACCTGGCGTTTTGCAACAACATTCTGCAGAATATAAATTGCGTACGCTCGACCTGTGTAATCGGAGATATAACACCCTGGGTTTTAGCGTTGCCCTACTAAGTAGATCAATCGATGGCTTAAGCTCCTTTACACGAGGAGAGAATGGTCGCCTATCCTCTACTTTTTATTGTTATCACAGCTAATATTCAATGAATTTTTCATTATTAACATAAGTAATTTGTGAGTAATGCACCGAAAAGGTAAAGACACAAGCATTGGTTAGTAGCAATCCAGAATCAATTCTATACTATTCTTCGAGATCATCTTGGAATTTATCAAGTTACAGTGTGGACCGGGTGGGATTCGAACCCACGACCACCTACGTTTCCTTTGCTAGCGCATGCAAGGCAGGTATTCTACCGGACTAAACTACCGGCCCCGACGATATGTTTTGATCATGATGTTTTTAATCTTTTATTTTTTACCTTTAAATGTTGATTTTGCATTTGTCGAATTGCAGATGTTGTTTTTGCACTGGTTTATCGATGATTACTTAGCTATACCATGATTACAGCTCTCCGCCCCCATGTAGATTCGTTGGTAACTAGGACAAATTCCGTTCCGGCCTATAGTTTAGGAGAGATTCGTTCCAGAAGGAATAAGTTGGAGTATTTAGTTAAGATACGCATTGTCATTCTTCGGAGATTCTGCCGGAAAGGTCGACAAAAGCAAATATGAAAATCTTACTATGAGTATAAGACAGACAGTCCTCGAAAGAGCAAATCGCCGATGTCAAGAATGCTCTGTGAAGTTTAGTCCTAGTATTCATCCTAGTTTTGAGCATATAAATGGATCACTGAAAGACAATCGTCCGAATAACTTACGTGCTTTGTGTCCAAAATGTTTCAAGCTCGTGGAGAAAAAGGAAAATCGAAAAGGGCTTTTAGGGAGCCTTCGTTACACCCTGCGCATAAAATAGAGATCAGACAATTTCCCTTTTTTGGACCATCCGAGAGCTTGTTAGCGTGGGGTAGTAAAGCTCTGGAACACAACATAATAATTGTCTGTTTACCTCATTGAAAAACAACCTTGGATCCTCCTCCTCCATAATCTAAAAAAGGCTCAATTCAACTAAGCAATCGGAATTGCTAAAAGAATGGTATTAAACGAAGCACGTACTCGATTGGCCCATACTTTTTTCTTAATTTAATTGCTATCCTTAATTGTGTCAAGTGCCTGATTCCTGTCTGTACGATCAAATTTGATCTATTTCTGGTAAGGGCCTGGTACTTCATGCTCTAATAATGTGTATTAATCTGGGTTTGTCAAAGGCATGTTTCGCTCGTACTCAATAATTTGGGACTCCATTTTCAGAGTAATCGCTATATCGTCTAGTCCCTCAAGCAATCTCCGCTTGTTGGCCGCGCCGATTTGAAAATGGAGGGCTCTATTAGAAAATGACACCTCCTGACGCGCCAAATTTATTTGAACTTCCTCATGCTCAGATTCCTTGAAAAGAAACCCAATATCTGATTCTTTTAGTGTGACCGGCAACATCCCATTCTTTAGACAATTGTTGTAGAATATATCAGCGAAGGATGTCGCAACAATGGCTTTAAATCCAAAATCGGCAAGTGCCCAAACTGCATGTTCCCGAGAGCTACCACAGCCGAAATTGGCCCTAGTCAACAATATTTCGCGGCCTTTATACATATCATTGTTCAACACAAAATCGGGCTTTTTCTTGCCAGACTCATCAAACCGCCAATTATAAAATAGGAAATCCCCGAAGCCTGTCCTTTGAACTAACTTGAGAAACTGTTTGGGTATTATTTGATCTGTATCCACGTTACCCATATCAATAGGTGTAACTTTGCTTTTGATTACATTGACCGGTTTCATCGACTTTCTTAGCTAACCAATTTGCTTTTTGAATCTATCTACATCCAGTCTCTTATATCGACAAAATGACCTTCTATTGCAGCAGCGGCAGCCATGATTGGGCTAACGAGGTGGGTTCTTCCTCCTCTACCCTGTCTTCCTTCAAAATTACGGTTTGATGTACTGGCACATCTTTCTCCTGGAGCTAGTACGTCTGGGTTCATTCCAAGACACATACTGCAGCCAGACTCTCGCCACTCGAATCCAGCTCGCCTAAACGTCTTATCCAATCCTAATTGTTCAGCTCCTCTCTTTACCTGTTGTGAACCAGGGACGACCATCGCATTAACATTGGAAGAAACTTTTCTACCTTCTATAATGGATGCAGCTTCTACCAAATCTACAAGCCTACTGTTTGTACATGATCCGATAAATACGCGATCAACCAAAATCTCTTCGATAGGTGTGCCGGGTTTCAAAGCCATGTACTTCAAGGCCGCTGATGCTGCTTTACGTTCAATTTCACTTCCATTGGCAAATTCTTCAGGAGAAGGAACCGCTCCATCGACGTCTACAACCATAGACGGGTTAGTTCCCCAACTAACTTGCGGAGCAAGATGATGTATATTCAAATTATAAGAATTGTCAAAATGTGCATTTGGTTTAGTTGTCAAACATTCTTTCCAGAATGCCAATATTTTTTCGAACTGTTCACCTTGAGGTGCGTACCTTCGACCTCTAATGTACTCAAACGTAGTACTGTCTGGACGAACGAGCCCAGCTCTAGCGCCAGCCTCGATTGACATATTGCATATAGTCATTCTCCCATCCATTGATAGGTTAGATATCGCCTCGCCGTAATATTCGATAACTGTACCACTTGCTCCAGATATTCCAATCCGCCGAATCAAGGAAAGTATTATATCTTTGGCGGTAATTGCTCGTGGGTTTTTTGGACTTCCAATAATATTTATTCCATAGGTTTTTGGCTTGTGCATCCACAAACATTGAGTGGCAAGCACATGCTCAACTTCGCTCGTGCCTATACCAAATGCAAAAGCACCAAATGCACCGTGAGTAGATGTATGGCTATCTCCACAAGCAACCGTTATTCCAGGTAAAGTAATCCCTAGCTCAGGAGCAATTATGTGAACAATTCCTTGGTCTGGACTATTGAGATCAAAAAGTTTTATCCCAAAATCTGCACAATTTCGTCTTAGTTGTTGCATTTGTTCAGATGCGTTAGGATCAATAATAGGAAGGGACCTATCGGTAGTCGGAACATTATGATCCATTGTTGCAAATGTAAGGTCAGGTCTTCTTACCTTTCTGTGATTTGAGCGTAGTGCGCTAAACGCTTGAGGTGAGGTCACCTCGTGAATAAGATGTCTGTCGATGTATATTAGATTCACTCCTTCATTTTCGGTTCCTCGAGCTACTAGATGGCTGTCCCAAATCTTATCAAATAAAGTCTCAGACATTAAATTAAGTATTTAAACAGCGTTCCTGAAATATAATCATTAGCGGTGATACATCGCTTAAATTTGAATAATCTGCACTAAGGTTTCGTGGATCGATATGTTTATCTCTGAATCCACCAATTTTGAAAATAAGTGAAATTTGAGAATATTTAAATCAGGATTCATTCTGATGATCCGTGATGCATTATGAACTCACATGACAATCGATTCGGAGAATATCTTGCGGAACATATCAAAAAAGGAACCACTACGTGTGCTTTGGCCTGTAAGGATGGTGTTGTTTTGGCAGCCGATACAAGGGCAAGCGCCGGATTCTTTATTGCTGATAGACATGTGATGAAGATTCAGAAAGTCGACGAGCACCTAGGAATGACAATCGCCGGCGGGGTAGCCGACGCCCAAAATCTTGTCGATATCATGCGTTACAATGCAAACATTTACAGAATTTCAAATAAAAAGCCTTTGCCTATAAGATCTGCCGCTAGACTGTGTTCAAATGTTTTGTTTAATCAGAGATATTATCCCTATTATGTCCAGATAATTATTGCTGGGTATGACGGCGAAGGGGAAGGACAGATTTGCAATATAGATCTTTTCGGCTCTATGACAAGTGAGAAGTTCATTTCTACAGGAAGCGGCTCGCCCGTTGCTTATGGTTATTTGGAATCAGAATTCAAATCGGATTTGGGGGTGGATGACGCCTACAAGTTAGCTATACATGCAATAGCTGCAGCAATAAGAAGGAATGCAGGTACTGGTGATGGAATAAATGTGGTTGTGATAGACGAAAATGGCTACCGGGAGCTGTCGAAGGAAACTAAAGTGGCTGTCGGGGCTGTTTATTAGATAGGGATTCATTGCTAGATAATAATAATAATATCACTTTTCAAGATACGACCTTTAGATTGCCAAAATGTGGCGTACTTTTTGTCATAGAAATCGCAAGAGCAAGTTATCCGACCATATTATAAAGAATTGGCTCAAACAACTGGAAATTTTCTCCTGTTACAGATCTATCCGAATAACATAGGTTAAAAAAATCAGAAGCAATGTGACCAATTTTTTAATAATTGAGTAGTCCAATATAACGGGGTAGTAGAGGATAGATGTACGTGATAAGTATAATACAAAAGCGTACCAGGGGTTATTGTTATTAGCTCGATCTCTGTTGCTCCGCCCTGTTTTGACTCCTCTACTACTTATCATAGTGAATTGAACTATTTGAATTCTAGGGGGTTGGGAAATAGGCTCATATCAAATTAGCTATTTAGCTAGCCAAAAATAACATTGTAAGTTAATGACATTTATGCTGAAGTCATTTTGGATGACCGGCTTTAGCAGCAATTGGGTTAAGGAACGTAAGCCAAATGCCTCTGAAAGAATCAGAGACACTGTGAGAGTTCAGAAACCTCTCAAACCACGTATAGATTCAAGCAAGAACAAGATTTATTTGCAATACCAAAAGCTAGATTCGACTCTCGAAAAACTGAAGAGCAGGGAAAAATCCCTTTTTGATCAAATCGTGGGTAATGTGCAAAAGCACGATATGCTGCAGGGAAAAATGCTATCTAGCGAATTAGTACAGGTTAAAAAGACGATTAAGATGGTGACACAATTCAAGATGGCTCTAGAGCAAGTACATTTTAGGTTGGAGTCAACAAGCGATATTGGTGACGTAATGAGCACTGTGGCACCGGCGATGGGTGCTTTGTCACGAGTAAAATCTGGTATGTCTAATGTTATGCCTGAGATGGATATGGAATTGGGAGAAATTCATGGAGCCTTCAATGACATAGTGATGAACGTAGGAGAAATTGGCAATACATCCTTTACGTTTAGCTCTGGAGGTGAAGATACAGACAAGATTTTGGCCGAGGCCAATGCCATAGCGGAGCAGAGAATAAATGACAACTTTCCAGATATACCAGTTGGAGGATATAACAGGGGTTCACGATCTTCTTTAAATGGACAAGCTTAGGAAATAGGGTCTAGAAATTAGATATTCAAGGTAGTTGTCCTCAATCAATTTGGACATAGTATCCAGAAAAAGTACCAAATTATTAGACAAGGAGTGATTTAATCGAACAAGAATAGCAAACGGGGAGTCATTATATTATCCACCTTTCCCTCCGAAGATTCGTTAAGGCGCCTAGCCGTGGACGTGGTTGTTAATACAAAAATCTGCGCATGTGTCAATTATGTGAAGATCAGATCTTTGTATAAATGGCAGGGCAATATACAAGATAGCGAAGAATTTCTCACTATCTTTAAGACGACAACTCAACACTCCGAAGATTTAAAGGCAGAAATAAAGACAAGACATCCATACGAAATTCCTGAAGTTGTGGAATTGACAATGGATGACATTTCAGATTCATATCTGAATTGGATGGTTCAATCTACCAATACCATTGGCTAAATTAAATTGGTAGGGTGACATATTGAAATCTCCGTTGTTTCGAATCATATCTTGGTATATCTAAGCAAACCTACAATTCCTCCCAGAGACGAAACCCTGAGACCAAGATCTGTAGATGAATCAACGGCATAAAGTCTCCCCCCGTTCGTTTCAATCAAGTTCAGCAATTTTATGGTAGCGTCTTCTTCTTGGTTGCTCTTGAAAATTGCGTCAGAAAAGATAACGAACTTTATATTCCTCATTGACGTAGCGTCGCTTACTTCTTTAGTACCCAGTGCATATTTACTCTCCCCCTTGCTAACAAGCCTTAATACTTCATCCAAAATTGAGGAAACAGACGAGAGTTTACTAGTGCTCATCACTTCCTTGAGTGCGGGTGAGCGAAGGAAAACATAGATTCCATCTTCACCAGCAACATCCACACCTTCTACTATCGATACCTGTCCTTTTACAAATTGGGATTTCGCATAATTCAGGTAGTTGAGGAGCTTTCGTTTGGCCTCTCCTGGTCCAAATATAATTATTCTAGACACATCAGTTTGAATTTTTCCATTAATGGCTTGAATAGTGTCTGCAACATCTGCAAAAAAGGTCTCAATATTGGGATTACTTTTCTGGGTCGACTGATAGCGCTTTCCGCTTTGTCCCGAATACGTGTTTGGGATCATTTCCAGATGAGTTCCAGAGACCTTAGCGACTGCAGCTTCTTGAGTATCAATTGCAACCAGTATAAATTCCTCAGAAATACCCGACCTGGTCAGAATGCCTATTTCGGTGTCTTGCCATTTAGTATCTTTCTCAATCATTATTGTGTCGTTAATGCGAATAGTCATAGAATGATGCGATCCCTTTGACACATTGTCATTGTTAGTATCAGTGATAATTCCAGTAACGCGCAACCTATCCACTGCATCGTAGAGTGACACATTTTCTACTCGTACGGTAATCATTACCTTAACTCGGTCCCCTTTCTCCGGACGCCCGTACTGTTTAAAATGCTTGATTATCCTACTTGTCTGACCCGAGACTAGATCCCCGTTCTTAATCGTCCTTCTTAAGGCAAATAAATCATCGGAGTCTTTGGGAACGATGACATAGGCCCTGCCTGAATATCCTTTGGCTTCCTTCACTATCATGTGAGGGTCAAATGGATCACAATGCTGACAGATTGCTCAATTACTGAAACATGATTCGTTCTATATTGAGTTTTCTTTGGCAATTGAAGAGTTCTCTCTGTTTTCTTGAGATGATCTTAGATAATTATCCACCCATTCTTGGGTTAATACACCAGATTCTACCAAGTTTACGAGGGCATTCGCGGAGGCAACGCCGTACACTTTACCTGATCTTCTTCTGGTTTGTCTCCATTTTAGCTGAGTGTTTCCACTCTTTGATGAATAAATTATACCCAATATCTCTTTAGCATTTACGAATGTAATTTCCCTCACTTTTTTAAGAGTCACTTTGTCTGCTGCCTCGATATATATTGCACCTTGACCTTCTTCACGTTCAGGAAATACCTCGTAATCGTGCAGATAACTTTCAGGTATGAATGATCGGCAAGTACTAACTATGATAAATTTTCGGAAGCTTTCAAGAGAAGCCGTGGCTACAATCCGGACCAATATACCCTTAAAAACATTTAGGTGCTTATCAAGTTTATGAAAGGCTATAAAACGACATTTAAGTGAAAATACTTCTATATAGTCCTAGTAAAGACGCGTGCGTGGATGAGTGTAGACCACGCAAATGTTACTAGACAAAAATAATGCTGAACGTTTGCCTTACGTGAACCATCAGAGGACAAACTCCAAACTCAAGATCTTCTTCATGCGTTTATCGCATCAGCAGGGCTAGGTTCGTCATCGTTTGTCCGACGTCTATCTTATATACACGCAAATAAAAACCGAGTCAATCCAAACTTACCAAGAATTCATTCCAATTCAACATGCGACAATTCAACACGCGAGTATGGTTCCCAATGTTCCCTATGCAAAGTCCTCCCTCTCTCTCTGTACTTCTCTGGTTGCTGCATCTGACCAGAGATAGTGAAAATAATCCTTAGCAAAACCAGCAAGGCCTATGTGTTCTGCCCAAATTGCAATTGGTTCAAGCCTGCCAACATCGCTCTTACCTTCACCCAACAGTATCATTACTTGTTTGCTATCTCCAATTACTCCTCCACCAAACATGTTGTTCTTTAGCCTTACATCTGCGATTCTTGATATTGTTCGAACCGTGTCTGGGCTTGTTTGTTCGGATACAAGTACAGTTATTTTTACACCTCTGTCATGTAATATTCTCAACATCGGCTGTACAGGCCTAGCGATCTCTTCGACGACTTGTGGCAAGGCTATAAGTAATTCGTCTTGACAAGTTTGAACAATCTCATTCACCTTGGCAGCTATATTGTACATGCCTCGAACAACCCAAATTTCGGGTCTTTCTCTTATACCACTCTTTTCATATACTGGCATCAACTCTCCTATGATTAAATTTTCATTGTCTTTAATGCCGCTCTCGATACGCATCCTCATGGCTTCAAGTGCGCTACTTGGTGATCTGGGAAAAAATTTCTGTGGCCTAGAGCTATCGGATTCTGACCAGCCTTTCTCTTCAAGGCCGTTAAGGACCTCATATATTTTGGAATAGGGAACGCCACATTTCTTGCTTATTTCGGAAGCAGTTGATTTACCCGATTCAACAAGAGTCAAGTATACCTTGATTTCGTAGCCAGTTAAGCCAAGGCTTTCCATAGCTTTCCTTGACTTATCACTTATATTCATCTAAATATCTGAATTTGTCGTTAAACACTAATATAAGTATGTTTTAGGTATCTTTCATATTGATTTATTGTAATCCATGATTTATTTTATGCCTCTTTTCAAACTCGGAATTTATTGAGGATAATTAGAAGTCCGATTCAAGCCATTCAAATACTGAGTCAATACTCGTGCGGAAACCTTTGACTACGATGTTGTACGGCTAAATATAACGGATATCAGAGGCCCTTTCATCGTACATAAGAGTCTTCTATATCACATAAATTGGATTGCAATAGGTATAGTGCTTTTATCACTGATGTAACTCAGAAAAATTGGAAGTTTTAGGGATATTTATAATGTCCTCGAATTCAATCTTTGGAAGTAACTAATCACCTTAGGAGTTGTCAGCTCACATTTATATATTAAGCATTACAGAAAATAGCAAGAAGAGGAGTCGATTAGTAGCAAATGGAACTTATCCAAATTTCTAATATGTCCAACAAGAGTACAAGCTCGAGGCGTTCCATAAGATTCACCCAAAGTATATGCCCTGACTGTAACATGATCCTCGATGCAGAAGTATTCGAAAGAGAAGGAAAGGTTTTCATGACCAAGACCTGTCCGACCCACGGAGAATGTGAGGAGCTATACTTCGGATCCTATGAGATGTATAAAAAATTCAGCACATATTGGATGGATGGAAAGGGTGCCAAGGCTCCTAACGTTATGATAGACAAGTGTGCTTGTCCAACCAACTGCGGTTTATGTACCAACCATCTTTCACATTCTGGCTTGGCTAACATGATTATAACGAACAGGTGTGATCTAACTTGTTGGTATTGTTTTTTCTATGTCAAGAAAGGATTGGAAGGAGCTTATTTGTATGAACCAAACCACGAACAAGTTAGGGCTATGATGAAAACGCTGAAGGCAGAAAGACCAATAGCTGGTAACTCGATTCAGATCACTGGCGGCGAGCCGATGCTTAGGCAAGATATTACAGATGTTATAAAAATTATGAAAGAAGAGGGCGTGGATCACGTACAACTTAACACAAATGGAATAAAACTGGCTTTGTCACCAGAAACTATGAGGCAGATAAGAGCTGCTGGTGTCAGTAATCTCTATCTTTCCTTTGACGGTATTACCCCCAGAACAAACCCTAAAAATCATTGGGAAGTACCATACACTCTGGAATCTGCACGCAAGTGTGGGACGACAGTAGTATTTGTTCCAACTGTTATCAAATCAATCAATGACCATGAATTGGGTGGAATAATTAAATATGCGCAGAAGAATTTGGACGTAGTTCACGCAGTCAATTTCCAACCTGTTTCACTAACAGGCAGGATGACCAAAAAGGAACGTGAAAAATACAGAATAACTATACCTGATTGCATTGAGCGCATTGAAGAGCAAACTAACGGTGATATTCCTTCAAGCGCCTGGTTTCCCGTCCCTTCATGTATGCCTTTAACAAATGTTATTGAAGCCTTCAGCAAGAAGCCGAAGTATGAGCTTTCGATCCATTTTGCATGCGGTGCAGGGACATATCTGTTTGAAGATGCATCGAGTAAGAAATTGATTCCTCTTACTTCATTTGTTGATTTGAAGGGTCTACTTGAATACTTTGAAGAAAAGGCGGACGAGATAAAATCTGGAGCAAATAGATATTGGACGACTTTTCAAGTAGTTCGTAAATTAAACCAATTTGTTGACAGAACCAAACAACCAGATGGTTTAGATCTTGCAAAGATGTTTTCCAGTATCCTGTTAAAGCGAAACTTCGATTCTATTGGTTCTTGGCATGGGAGGTCACTTTTCCTAGGAATGATGCATTTTCAGGATAAGTACAACGAGGATTTAGAAAGACTTCAGAGGTGTGATATTCATTATCTGACGCCAGATTTGAGGATAATCCCATTCTGTGCATTTAACGTTATACCTGAATGGTATCGGGACAGAATACAAAAGAAGTATAGTATTCCTGTGGAAGAGTGGGAAAAGGAACACGGTGAAACTCTAGAAGCGGGCCTGTATCGGGGGTTAATGAGAAGAGGTAAGGCTGATGCACAGATGGGTTGTGCTGTCTCGGAAATGCACAAAGAAGCTGCCAAGAAATCAGGTCCAACCGAAGATCATAGGGGCGTTGAACTTCGTAACTCCATGGCAGGAGCTTGACATTTTTCCTCAATCACTTTAACTTTGGTTCGCAATTTTCTAAAACTACTGAAGAGATCATAGACAACTTTTTATCTTTGTATGTACTGAGTCCTACCTGAGTTCCGCCTGCGAAAAGGTTTATTTGAAAGAAGTAATTGCTTCCAAGGTGCACACTATGACATATATACAATTGGAACCTCAGGCTGAAGTCGCCGTCATCAGAATCAATAGACCTGAAGCGTTAAATGCTCTCAACCTTGACGTCATTCTTGAGTTGTCACGAATTATAGACATCATTGCGATAGACGATGGTATCAAGGCAGTGATTATAACAGGTGTAGGTGAGAGATCTTTTTGTGCGGGTGCAGATATTTCATATATGGTCAATATTTCACCGATAATAGCCGAGAAATATGCGACGACTGCACAAGAAGTTCTTAATAAAATTGAGCGATTGGAGAAACCTGTTATCGCTGCTATCAATGGTTTCGCCTTAGGGGGAGGTTGCGAATTGGCAATGGTTTGTGACATCAGGATTGCCTCCAGTAATGCCGTGCTTGGTCAGCCCGAAGTGACGATAGGCATACCACCAGGTTGGGGTGGGACTCAACGGCTGCCAAGACTCGTAGGGCCGGCAAAAGCGAAGGAGCTGATTTATACAGGAAAAACTCTGACAGCCGAAGAAGCGCAACATATCGGTTTGGTTAATAGAGTCGTCGCGTTGGGAGAGGGTGATGTGCTGCCTCCTGAAGTTCAAAACGACGCATCAAAATCGAAAGAGCGGTTGATACAAATCTCAAAGATCCTTAACAAGAAGCTCATGGAAGACTGTCTGACACTTGCTCGACAGATCACGAGGAATAGCTATTTTGCTGTAAAAACTAGCAAAATGCTAATTAATAAAGGTATGGATGCAGATATAAGTACTGGATTACGATTAGAAATCTATGGTTGGGCATTATGCTTTTCACACGAGGATAGGGCAAAAATGATGTCAGCATTTCTCAACAAGGGCAAAAAGTAATCCTCAGGCCGTGCATGAATATTTAGATGTGAAATAGCTAAGACACTGATAGTATTTTTGCTCCTTTGCTAGTACTACATTCAAATGTTCTGCATGGGATATTGGCTTCTTTGAATCCATCAGACATAGAAGATGCAACTGGTTTTGCATTTTTTCTGTTTTTCAAAAATGAGATCATAGATGGCCCTGCACCGCTGATAGTAACTGCAAGAGCTCCTGATTCAATTGCGTTTCTCTTAACTGCTTCATACCCCGGAATTAATTTTTTTCTATAAGGCTCGACTAGCATATCGTCTATACCTTTGGCGATCATCTCTACATCTTTCAAGAGAAAACCTGCAACTATGGTACTCGCGTTAGAGACATTATGAACTACGTTCTTCAGCGGAACTAGCTTGGGCAATACACGGCGTGCAAGCTCAGTTTTTTTCTTGGGTACATCTAGTGAGGGAACTGCAACTATGGTAATCAGATCTCTAGGCGCATCAATTCTGATAAATTCTACTCTGGGATTCATTCTTACTAATACAAACCCCCCTAGGAGCGAAGCAGAAACATTGTCGAAGTGTTTTGTTCCTGCGCTAATGACTTCTCCTTCAGCTGCATATTCCAACAACCGGCTTGTTTCGATCTCGAGATCGAACATTTGGTTGAATGCCATCGCTGCGGCAACAGCTGAGGCTGCACTGCTTCCAAGTCCCATTCCTGCAGGAACTCTCTTTTCAAGTGAAATATCGAGATTATTTTTAATGCCAAAGTCTTTAGACATACGCCTAACGACTATCCCTGCACAATTGTATTCCACCTTTGCAGGAACAGAGGATGAAGCCTCGCCAAAAACTTTGATTACTAGTTGTTCCGAATAATTGCTGTCCGCACTTATGGTAACGTTATCCTCGAATGCCCCAAGGCTCAATCCAAAGACATCAAACCCTGGTCCTAAATTGGCTGTAGATGAGGGCGCACTGGCTACTACTTGAGTATATTTAAAGTCAGTCAGCTTATGCTGTCCTCTCCTTGACTTACAATTCTAGACAAAGCTGCTGATAAGTTCGACATTCCATTCAAATCTGACCCTGATACAGCAATTAGATTTTGATTCAGGCCAGATTTTTTTATGCTTCTGGATAGATCTTTTGTCAAAAGTGAGTATTCCACATTTTGCTCTTGGTCAAGCGATGACTCTAGTGAAACAGTTGAAGCTGACCATCCTAAAACGTCTTTTAATTTGTCCGCAAGTAGGTCCCGCTTTGTTAGTATATTAATCTGAGCGATTTTCAATCTTAGTTTTACTGCACAAGCGAGTAGCTGGATTGAAACAAAATTTATTGGTGTAGAAACCAGCATACCATCGCACAGAAAGAGGTTGACTTTGTTATCACATTTAAAATTTGACACAAAATACGGACCACTTATTCTGAATGCAAATAGTTCTACTTGTCCTGGAGTATCGATTAGAATGTAATCAGGATTTAGTTCATTTACTTCATTTTGAATCTCATCCATCCTAGTCGCAATCAGATCGCCTGCCATGATCACTGATCCATTTGGTCCAAGATCATATGTTTTCATCAAAGCCCTGAAATCTATAAAATCTCTGACATCTACATCAGGCTTATACGGCAAATTTATGACGCCGGGATCAAGGTTGATGCTTATGGGGAAGGTTTTGCGGTCGATATACCATTGGAGCAATCTGGAAGTAAGTAATGATTTTCCAGATCCCGCAGTACCGGTGATAAAGATTGCATTCATTTTTTAAGCCATGCATGGCGCCTCTTGATATATTTAGTTTCCAACTTCAGAAAGTATCATAACCAACATAACCTCGATCGAAAAGGTGCGAATCCACGGAAAATTTGAATATGCAATAAATCTCATTTCAATTAACTATTATATGCCCAGAGTTTTAAAGTAATGGACTGCTTTTGAATTGGAGGCTTTTTGCAATACCAGCTAGTGCTGTTCCATTACTTATAATAATCTTTACTACTCATGTTTCTCCAACAGATATCTTAGCAGTAGGCGTCATCCCCTTTGTGATGTCTTCTGCGTCAGTCTTTGGAAGGATCATGCTCCAAGCGATTCGATTTGATTATTTTATCCGAAAATTTATTGGGAAAAATGTGAGTTCTACAGGCAAAATTATAACCGTGAGATTTGCAAGTGAATTTGTGACTCAAACTACTCCTTCATACATAGGAGGCGAAATTGTTAGAATAGCCTTTTTAACCAAAAATGGTGTCCCAGCTGGAAATGCTGCGTGGGTAACCACTATGGAAATTATCGCTGACGTCTTCGTGGGAACTATCCTCGCATTTGTTGCAGGCGGAGTTGCCCTTTATAGAGGAAACGACTTTATTGGGATTGCGGTGATCTTGGTTGCAGTTCCCACGTTCGTCTTTTGGTTTCTGGTACTAGTTTTTTCTGCAAGACGAACTCTTCATTTGCCTTCCTTTTCATCAAAATTATTGCAAAAATTCATCTCTAAACCAAGAGCAGAGAGACTAGTTATCTCGACCAATGCTGCCATCTCCGATTTATGTAAAATGAGTCGTCAGAATTTTAATTCTATGTGGGCAGTCAAGATCTTTGCATTGGGGCTCTCAATAACCTTCATTGCGTTCGTGCTCCAAGGAGTCTCATTCCTCATATTAGCAAATGCTGTAGGCTTTAGAATAGGTCTATTTGATTCTCTGATGGCGACTTCGGCGTCTACAGCATTGTCGACTTTGCCCATTACAGTGGGTGGTGCTGGGCTTGCAGAATTAGGCATTTGGGCATATACCTCTCATTTTACTGGGATCCCTTCTTTTGTGAATATAGTTAAAGATTCTCATCTTAGTCTGATAGTAGCTTGGAGGATAGCCTCATACTACGTGCCACTAGTCATTATGTGGGTTGCTTTAATGAAGGTAACAACCGCGAGAGGTTTCTTTAGATCTTTAACTAAGAAAGATGAAACAGTTGGTTTGCAGGATCGCGGTTCTACCAACAAAACAGAAGACAATAAGGGCTAAATCGATCGGAGGTTCGAATAATCTAGCAACTAAGCGTTCGGTTGACATTAGCCATCAGTAGAACGATAGTGGACTAATCCATGATGGACCTTGAGAGATCGTCCCAGGATTTTTGACCTAGCGCGATATCATTCATATTAAATTAAGAACCACTGTCAGTAGGAACATCGATGTAATGTAATCCTTCCAGCGAGACCCAGTTCTACAATGGTGTACCAAGTAGGTATGTGATTTAAGTTTCTTCTGGCTCTTTAAGTTCATCCGTAGCCAATGCATCAGATTCGATGTCCATCAGCTGTAAGTCTTCTAATTCAAATCTATATATAGCATCCATGTCAAGTGAAAATCTGGATTTCAAAAACTCGATGAGTCTAGCACTTAGATCTCCTTTAAGCATCTTGATTTCAAATTCGTATACCACTCCCTTCCTAAATTCTGTGATAACCATGGTTTTGGGAATGTCTAAACCCTCTATGATAGTCCTATTGTCGGGTAAGGGCTCATATAGCTGAATGTCAATTTTATTATCTTCGACGTATATGTCCAAAATGTAACCAGATCTTTTGATAACTTGTTCATTTCCAAATTGGACTGATTTTATTTCATGTTCTGCCCACTCGGGGATGCTTTCTTCGCTATGTTTGTCCGTATTAGCCTTTGTTCTGACCATATTAGGCACTTTCTAGAAAGGAGACGTTGTCATGCCAATATGGGAAAAACATAATCTACCTTCCACACTAATTAGCAGTTACTAACTTATCGATTGCTTGAGCAACGGTCAAAGCGCCTTTACTCCTAGCATACTGCTCTAAAATCTTTAATTGTTTAGGCTTAAGGCAAATAGGGATGATTTTATTGGAGCTAATTTCAATCATTGACTGCAAAGAATGCCACGCAGGGATTATAATTGTTACTATATTTCCATTGTATCAAGCCGAAAATGTACGGCGCTCTGAATAATTACATTTGGTGTACTAACTAACGGCTAACTGACGAGAAAGATATCCTCATATCAATTTGGTTTTATTCTTACACACTTTGAACTCATCCAATTTGGCATCATTTGATTGTTCACAGAAGTAGAATAGTTGTTCTTTGGTTCCGTCTGGTGCGAGAGTTGGTGGTTTTGCACTATCCTGAAACGCAGCTGCTGAAGCCGCATTCTATGCACATGTCGCATCCCTCTGTCATGATCAGGTTGGATTGGCAGCTCGGGCATAATCCTTCGGGAGTAATTAGATCCCGTGAGTTGAGATGGCGGGCTTGTACAGATTCCTCAGCCAAGTTGGTTTTGGGTATTTGCTGACTTTCTAAGCAAGTTACCTCGTCTCCTTGTAGGACTATACGATCGGGACTCTGAATGTCTTTATAAATTTTCTCTAACGCCTCTAGAACATGTGGCTCAGAAATATTGTCGCGTATGTAACTTCTCGCATATGCACTTGGTACGACTCCAAATCCTCGTTCTTTTTTGTTCTCACCTGTGATATGTAGGACTTGTTCGTTTCTTGAGCCATCTCTGTACACTGTAATACCTTTAAGACCCAAGTCATGGGATAGGAGATAGGCGCACTTTACGTCCTCGGCAGTAATATCACCGGGCATATTGATAGTCTTTGCTATGGCATTAGATATCCACTTCTGCCATATTGCCTGGGCTATTAAGTGGTCAGTCCAATGTATGTCGATTGCTGTGATAAAAATCTTCTGTATCCATCCCGGGATATCTGTTAGGCCATGTGCTGAGCCGTAATTATTTGCTACTTTGGCTAGTATTTCGTCGTCGTAGAGACGATTCTCTTGCAACACAGTTTCAAAAATCCTGTTAGTATAAAAGAATCTTCCGACAGTGACACGTTTTTCAAAAACTACAGCAAAAATAGGCTCGATCCCGTTTGATGTATCAGCAATCATCGACAAAGTCCCTGTGGGAGCTATAGTGGAGGTCCAAGAATTCCTTATCCCATGTTTCTTTATTTTTTCAATGAGAGAATTCCAATCATATGAATGCATTTCCTTGGGGAGCTCATAGTATCCTGCAACGGGGATTTGTCCTTTTATATAATCTGTCTTTTCAATTAAAGGAAACGGACCCCTCGCTTTAGCGAGAGCAACACTCTCTTCCATGCTGTAGTATGACATGGCTTCTGCCAGCTTGTTCATAAACTCATACCCCTCAGCCGAATTGTACGGTATTCTAAGCAAGAAGAGCATGTCTGCTAAACCCATAATACCCAGACCAATCCGTCTAGTGAGCTTAGTGTTTCTGTCTATCTTGTCAACAGGATATTTATTTACGTCAATTACATTATCCAGAAATCGTGATGCCTTTCTGATTGTTTGCTCATACCTCTGCCAATCGAATTCGTATCTTCCATCCGCCTTGCGCTTAACGAAGTTAGCCAGATTTATCGAGCCAAGGTTACATGATTCGTTTGGATAAAGGGATTGCTCACCACACGGATTCGTAGCCCTTAGGGGTCCGCCTTTGGCAGTAAGGCAAGGATTGTATCTATTTATGTTGTCAAAAAAAATGAGGCCTGGCTCTGCACTTTTCCATGCACTTAATGAAATCAGATCTATCAACGCATGTGGGTCAATCTGCTTAATTGGCTCACGAGTCCTCGGATTCCTAAGAGTATACTTACCGCTTTTAGCCCTATCAATGAGGGATTGCCAAAAATCATCCCAAATTCCTACGCTCACGTTAAAATTCTCGAATACGCCAGGCTTTGTTTTGGCTGTGACAAATTTTTCAATATCTGGATGCCATGCCTCTAAGATGCCCATATTGGCACCTCTTCGCTTTCCGCCTTGCTTCACCACATCGGTAATTGTGTCAATAATACGCATAAATGATGTCGGTCCAGATGCAACACCAGAAGTGGATGCAACTATATCACCTTCTGGTCGTAACCCTGAGTAGTTTATCCCAACGCCTCCTCCTGATTTAAAGATCATCGCCGCATCAGTGGATGATTCCATTATTCCTTGCATATCGTCAGGCATATCAAGAACAAAGCAAGCTGAGAGTTGTCCCAACCGTGCGCCTGAGTTCATTAATGTAGGTGTGTTGGGGAGAAAGTCCCTCGAAACCATCAAGTTATAATACTCTTTGATCTTTTCTGCGTATCCAGCTAAATTGCCTTGAGCGATTAGTTTAAGCAGCTCCTTGAAGCTTATCTTCATCTGCCCAGCCTTGGCAAGTTCGCAATAATACCGGATTAAAGCTTCAAAATGATACTTATTCAAATAAAAGTTGTCAATCTTTAGCTTGAGATCAAAATCACATACTCTTTTGTAGTATTTCTCAGCTTCTCCTACTTCTACGCTTCGGTTCGTATCCTTTGATAATGTGAACACACGAGAATCGTGCATGATATCAGGGATGGCCATCAGAATAGCTACCCTTTCAAACATTTGCTTTGGACCCTCGATTATTTCATTGCTATCATTTCTCAGTAAATAACGAGCTGCCAAAACCCTTAGAGAATTAATATCAAATGACTTATCCACCTCATCCAAGACTCTCTTGTTTAAAATCTTCATCTTTTCATCGCGAAGCTTGCGTCTCTCGTGCCGGTATAGGATAAATGCCTTGGCTGTTTCGGAAAGTCCTTCTTCAATAAGTATCGATTCGACAACATCTTGTACATCCTCGACGCTTGGGATTTCCTGAGAACCATAACCATGGTGTAATAATTTTTGAACTACTCTATTGGCCAGCTTTTCGGAAAGGGAAAAGTCAGGTTTGCCTGTAGCTACCAAGGCTTTATAAATGGCATCAGAGATTTTACCTGCCTCAAAATCAACTTCACGACCATTTCTCTTCCTAATTTGAACGATCGAATTTTCTTTCTGGTCATTAAACTCGGTAACTCCTGCCATTCCGTTATTACGACATGCAAATAGATTTAAAAGTTAGCTTTGTGAAAATGGGCTGATCAGCCCCTTAATGAAAATGTTGGGGTACAACCGGTTTATACATATCTAGAAGCGTCCTTATAAGGACTTTATTAGCTGGTTGATTTACTATTTTAGGAAGTGCCTGATGTAACATATTTATTATCAACTAAGGGCAGATTACAGATCACGTGCCTCTGCTGCGTTTCAAATCCAAGCGTTCTTAATAGTACGTACATGTGGAGCCTTTCCAGCGCTATTTGCATCTCCGCGGTATAATAGTCCTTAGCCACACCCAGTGCGTAGGGTGCTTATCTAACAACCTATCTAACCGGTAGCAAATGTGGAGATTTACAATATTCACACCTTGAACTTCTCGAATCAGACCTCCTTCCGCAGCTACCACATATTGCGAATTTAATAATCGGCCGGAAAAAGGGCAAAGCTGATGCTGACGTTAATGCCTTTTTGAGTAGCTCCGGTGAATCAAGCTGCGTTAAGTCCAAAATTACAGATAACCCGCCCGTGAGAATTTTCTCAATTGAAAGACACTCTTCTATTAAAGGCTGAGAATCACTGCCTGAGTATCGAGTTAGCTGCTCCCCAGAAAGGAATAACCCCTGAGAGTATGTGGAAGGTTTTTGGTTGGAAAGCAAATATGCTCTGCCATACTTATCGGAATCCAAGGCTGCAAATCTAAAAGCACTGTCATCCGCTATCATAGAAATACCTATCATGCTCTCTCCATAGTACCTTCTTTGGTCTAATGCAACATCTACTGAGGTCTTTAACACCTTTTGCAAAACCTCATTTCCATCATTTTTCGAATTATATTCTAAAATATCGTTCACCGACTCCTTTGCACCCACTAAGTTCACTATCATGCTAGTGGACCCAGATTGCAAAAAGTTCGAGTGATGAGTGAGCACAGGAAGAGCGGCTTTTTCTATGAGTTCACTCACAGAATTCTTTCTTATATCAAGAGCTGCTAGGGCTGGCTTTATCATCATGGCAAGTCGGGCACGAAAATAAGTCTCATCCTTGTTGGATTGATAAGCAAGTCTAGGTAGATTAATAGAAAGAGATTGGTGAGTGATCACGGCCTCAGAGGTAGTACCACCAATCGATTTGCGAATACCACTATTTGCTCGCAGCGTATCGTCATGCGAGAACGATATGGATCCTCCATTCATTATCACTTTCATAACATTATCTATGTGATATTCGAGATTTTTCCTTTGAATATCTGAATCACCATAAACTAACGAGAGGCCTATGCGTGGAATTGGAGTCGAATTCACGTATTGAAGATAACCGATAAGTAATGCATTAACCAAATTAACTTCGATCTCGTCGCCTGGAATTGTTATCGTAGTAATGGGTAACCCTGAATGAAAGCTGGGAGCTATTGAGGACAGCGTGAGAGCTCTTGCGAATCTCGAAGCAATCTCGTTAGGGTCATTAATTTTTTCTAAAATCATAGGAATAATACCCTCAAGAACAACTTCGATTGAAGCTTCTTTGTTCAATAGCGAAATTAACAAAGACAAGTACATCTCAAAGTCGCCTGATCTACTAACGTTTTGCAGCCTTGTTACGTTTAGAAACTTACCTCTTGGATCGAGCGAATTCTCCACAAAATTGGCAATGTCTAGGAAAATGGTGTCAGGCACTAGTCCCCAAGTGCCACTGTTAGAAATATTCAACTCGCCGGCCAAATGCATGTCAGCAATATCTTTAGGAAGGATGTTTGTTAGAAGATATTCAGAAAATATAGATTGGGATGCCCTGGACATAAAAGTGTCAAGTCCATTCCTGAAAGAGGAAGAGCTTCCTAACATCTCAACTACGTCGCATGCTGGTAGGCCCAATCTGGCCAATTTGTTTCGGTATTCTTCATGTCCATGTTCAATAAGCACAGAGTTAACGGTCTCCCGAATCAGAGGTGAAGTCAGATAGACTGCCTGGAACTTGTAGATTTTATTCTCAACTTCTTCGGTGATTTTGTGGGCTTGCTCTAAAGGCATATTTGCTTCTCTTACAAGAGATTGAATTATCTTGTTAGAATTGAATTCCTCAATTGAAGGCCTTGTCGTCCTCACATACATTTTGCCGCTTTCAATAATTGAACGCTCTTCTATTTGTCTAGCAAGGCTTAATACAAGCTTTCCTAAGTTGGTGATCGTGTAACGACGTTCAGCCTTATTGAGGGCTACTAAAGACTGTCTGAGGAGCTTTCTCAAGTGGTAAGCAAACTTTCCGGACTCCTTTTTTGACTTAAATCCTGCTAAAGATTTTAATTCGGAATATGTGAGCGGTCCTTTAGAATTTAAAATGCGAAGTATATCGATTCTGTTTGGGCTAGCCATGACAGAAAAAATCATCCTAACTCGTTTAGAGGCGGATTCCAAAACTCCATTCCTTGTTGGTTCTGCCTGCACTAGGTATTTATCGTGACTCACCTGTTCCATTGCACCCGGTATTATGACTAACTAATTAAAACTACTTTGTAAATTATAGTTTACTAATGGTATAGGAGAGTGTAATCATGAGGGGCAGGAATCGAACCTAACCTTCTATCATTATTTGATTGTTATCAGATTCCTCTTTCTCCTGCAAACGATTCTCCACTTTCCTGTGTTTGATTGTCGAAGGTACTTCGGGAAGCTTAACTTTTGCTTCATTTTCGAGGACCTCTTCAATTTCGTTCAAGATTGAAAGTGCATCTTTGTCCACCGGAGCTGAAAATCTGGCTCCGAGATCGATCTTGACGTCTGAACTGACCAAAACATCAGAAGTCATCGTTTTCATCTCAGAGAATATGCTAGATGCAGCTGGCATAACCTTCGATATTTCTCGTTGAATGTCGCGAATCATCGTAACTGTAGGATCTATGGTTTCCATAACCAAGGCAAATTCGTTAAGAGTGCTGAATCGAATGAGCATTACCTCCAGTGCAAGGCATGCATTCTGTGTAGTCCTTTGAACATTTCGAATGTTCAATAATTCTCCTGCAAGGGCTCTTGCCCGGGAATTATTGCCAGATTTGATATTGGCCGCTATTTGATTCTTAAAGTTTATATCTATTTTTGAAAATCTATCATGAAGCATCCGCAATTGGGCAAGTTGGGTGTTAACTACGGACGTTGCCCTTTCCATGTCACTCCTAAGTTCTTGCTGATGCTGGTCCATTTATGGCATATTACAGTAATTCAAAAAAATGTTAAAGTGGAACGTTAATCTCTGTATACAATTAGCTGTCAAAAAGCTAATCTACCAGCCTGCAAGTAATCACTTCGATAACTTGTTCCACTAACAGAAGAAGTAAGCCAAAAGTGCTGGATCCGCGAATCTCGAGATAGAAGATGGTGGATTCGAATGATTCAGATCTTATTTAGGACCAGACCATGTTTCTGATCATAATCTGATATTCCTACGCGTGATCCGAGGGGGAGATCTGAAGAAGAAGATATTCCCGGTAGAAAGCCTGATAGCTTGAATTCAACGCCGTCAACCTCAAACACTACCCATGCGTAAGATCCCACATCATCAAATCCTTCGGGTGCTACGGCCTGTATTGTATAGGTTATTACCCTGCCCTTACCTTCTAGTTCGACACTTTGAAATTTGCGACTGAAACATTTTTCGCAGTAGTTTACGGTTACGAGCATCGAATGTCCACAATTGGTACACTTATTCGAAAGTATCCTTTGTTTTCGTGCAGAAACTATAAATTTCTCACGGGGGCTTAAATTTTGTTGCTCTATGTTTGACATATTCATTCAATATACCTTTTTAAAAATATGAACTGCAGCGCTTGCTCCGGTTGCTCCGAAATTGTGTGTCAGGGCTAGTTCAGCATTGTCGATCGTTCTTTTTTGAGCCTTCCCGGTAAATTGCTCAAATACTTCTACAATTTGCCCGATGCCCGTGGCACCTATAGGGTGGCCTTTCGATTTTAGTCCACCAGATGGGTTAATGGGTATTTCTCCACCTCTAGATGTAGCACCTTCTCTTACGGCTCTGGCTCCCTCTCCTTTTTTGAAGAAGCCCAAATCCTCTATATCGATAATTTCTGCAATTGTAAAGCAATCATGTACTTCAGCAAAATCAATATCCTTTGGTGTAATACCTGCCATCTTGTATGCTTGATTTGCTGCAGCTACACTGCTGGGAATCGTTGTTATATCCTTACGCCCTTGAACGGCCGCAGGTGATGCACCCCTTCCTGATCCTACTACTTCCACGGCAGGCATCCCACTCTTCATTGCAAAATCACCACTACAAAGTATGACCGCAGATGCACCATCAGAGAAGGGACAGCAATCATATAACTTTAGAGGAGATGCTACAACAGGGGATTGCAATACATCATCAACAGTAATTTTTTTTCTAACATGAGATTTCGGATTAAGGATTCCGTTCTCATGATTTTTGACGGCCACGCGAGCCAGATCTTCCTCATCGGCCTTGTATTTTGCGATATAGGCTCTTGCAATTGACGCAAATAATCCAGGGAAAGAAGCTCCGTTTCCGCCCTCATAAAAGAAGTCAGAACAATACGAAAACAAAGTAGTACTTTGAATTGTTCCGGTATGAGTTATCTTTTCTACACCCGTAGCTAAAACGCAATCATAGAATCCAGCAGCTACATTTGCAAACGCCTCTCGAAACATAATGGAACCAGATCCACATGCAGACTCTATTGATAAACCAGGCACCTCTGGTATACCCAAGTTACTCATTATTACAGGAGCCATGTGGACTTGTCTGTCGGATACTCCGAATACATTTGAAATGTATCCTGCTTGGATATCCTTGGGCTTAATGCCTGCAGATTGAATAGCTTCTGTAGAGGCATTCATCGCAATTTCAATGATACCTTCGTTCAGTTTACCATATCTGGTACTTCCGGCACCAAGGACAAAAACCTTATTTGGCATTCATCAAAAATTGTCTGCTCGAGTTATAAAAAGGTTAAAGTGGGCTATCTTTTCAAACGGGTTCCAAGTCGCCTTTCCAAGAAATCATGAAATCATGAAGTTTTTCTTGAATCCCATTCCTCGGGTGAGAGACGGTTTATCCTTTTGTGGATTAGTTGTCCTGGTAAATGCACCAATATGTTTGCCATATAAATCAGTCCTGCGGCTTCTTAGTAGTGGAAGTGACTTCCTGACAGTATTTACCCTGGATAGATCGAGTTCAACAACTTCCATTCCCTCCCGATTCCCCATATCCAGTATTACCGCTCCAAACGGGTCTACAACCATGCTTCTCCCTGAAAAAGTGTTTCCTACCTGGTTTGGCGCAACTATGTAAAGCCCGTTTTCAATTGACCTAGCTTTTAACAAAGTCGTCCAATGATCTTCCTTCATAACCCCTCGAAACCAGGCTGACGGTGTAACTAAGATTTCTGCACCATTTACAGCTAAAATCCTGGACATTTCCGGAAATCGAATATCATAACAAATCATCATGCCAATAACTCCTATAGAGGTTGGATTAGGCTGAGGAATAGTGTTACCCGCTTTAAACTTAAGGGATTCCTGCACTCCTAGGGCATCATAGAGATGCACCTTCCGATATAACGATATTATCGTGCCATCATTGCTAATTAGTATTGCCGTATCGTACACGGGGTTTATTTTTTTGGTGCTGGCCATTTCGTAGATTGTGGCTAGGATATAGATATTGTTAGTCTTCGCTGCTCTTCGTAATTCAAAAACGAATCTCCCGCTCTTCACCGACTCTGCGATCCTGGCCAATTTTTGCAAGGATTCCTCGCCTGGTTCATATCCCATCTGGAATTCTGGGAAACATATCAACTGAACGCGTTTTTGAGACGCTTCCCTTATGAAATCTTGCGAAAGTCTTAGATTTTCTTCCTTCCCCCCTAGTGACTTCATCTGTACGACAGCAATTGAAGGTAGCCCCATAATCTAACAATCAAGAGCCAGATTAAAAGTATGTTGGTCTTCGTCACATTGAGTGATCCCTCCATCCGTCATTTCTCCAGAATGGAATAAATCCCACCGACTCCATACGCGATGGCGATGAGAAGTCTAGAAACAAAAACTGCAAGGTCGTGGTTGGAAATTAATGAAGCCGTGTCAAACCAGACTAAAATAGGAATTGAGGCAAAGGAAATTACGCCGACTATCATCTGGCCTCTGTTCTTAATTCCGTTGAATCTTTTTAGCAACAAATATGTGGAAAAATTCCCAGATCCAATTCCAATGAGAATCAGGTACTGGTAAAGTGATGGAAAAGCCCCAATTGAAACGAATGGAGCTCCCCAACAGAGTCCATTCACAATCTTTGCGCCCATAGGCCAGTTGATGCTACTCTTCATCCTAATCCGTACGCTAAATAATATACGTCTGAGTCTTCTGAAATTGGATCCAAATGTAACAATGAAACTAGCCAACCAAATCAAAGCAATTCCGTATATTGAAGCATGAATTTTGGTTGCGATTTCACTGAAAACAGCACCGCCGGCTATCGCAATAGCGATATAAATAAATAGCGTTCCGAACGCCCGACTTGTTTCGGATTGTGGATCTTTTTGCAAGAACGAGCACGATCTATGTTCATAAGTTATGAATGTTTACATGTCTTTCCTCTAATCGATTTAGCACTTTCTGACAAGAGTTCCGCCGCCGTAGAAGACATTTTTTAAGGTAACCTTAGGCTTTGATCTAACCAATCTAGTTAACTGGATTTTTTAATTGATTTTCAAATGGTGATATTAGGGAAAGGATCTATTTCTTGTACCCAAATTACAATAATTGTAAATATAGAACTTAAGCAAACGTTCCTGTGATTTGGAAACGTATGTTCACGCTAGATTCTCATATGGATGCCACACTGAACTTATTGAAATCATTCCATCAAGTTAAGAACCAGTCTTTTGTTTTGATATCTTATTTGCAATTGCCAGGTCTACAAAGTAGAACAGATAGCATCTTTCATATATCTTTATAATCCAGGGTATGTGTGATTCCGTCTCAGTCTTCTCCTTTAGTTCAAAGCCTGAATTCTCTAGGATTATTCGAAAGGCCTGTCCATCAATAATTCCGGCGTGATCTGACCTGAGTCTATAATCGTAAGGATCAGCAAAAACGGCTTGTCCGTTATCCTTCAGAAGCTTATGTATTGATGAGAGTAATATAGTTGGATCAACGAGTTCTAATAAATTGAGTGAGAAAATCAAATCGAATTTCGTAGGGGTAAATGGTGCTCGCAAAGCGTCTGAAACAAAGAATTCAACGTTTTTGAGGTCGGACAACAATAATCTCCTTCTTGCTTCTATGATAAAAGAAAAAGAGAGATCTATGCCTATCGCAACCAAACATTTTTTTGCCAATTCTAGGGTACTATAACCCATAGAGCATCCCATATCAAGAACAACTTTATCATTCTTTGGGTTGACTGAATGCATTATTCTGTCATAGAAATCTTGTGGCTTCAGAGCCCATCTCAGCATGCTAAGAAGTCTATCATCTAACGGATAGCCGTATTGTAACCATTCATAAGGGACAAACCAAGAGCCACCTTTCTCATATCGATCATTTCTGGCCCGACTTGTTGTAATACATCTACCCCTAGATTTTATGTAGCTCTTCATTTCTGACGTCTTACTATTTATTAGCAAGCTACCAAGAGTAGTTACGCGGGTTTCGCAGTATTTTACAAAGTCTGTTACTATGATCGCGACTCCATTTATTATTGGATAAGTTGTATGACAAAACTGACACGTAAGAAAGCCTTCTGTGCAGTCATCGTTCTTGCAGTGGAGAGGCTCTAATAGGAGATATACACTTGGCATGGAATGTTGTGGACATATTAAATAACCTGTAAAGCGCATCATCATACCTCATGACCGCATATAGTCACTGACTATTGAAAGTATCTAAATAGGGAAAGGTTAGAACCTTAGGCTATCTGGTGACAAATACCGATCAATTTCATTTCATTTCTGTCGATGTTTTTGATTCGATAGAATTCGTTAGAAGAAGTTACTTGCGACCACATCGATTTAAATATTTGAAGGCGTTTGATCAGCTTATCAAATTTGATCATAAATCTAGGAGGCATTATATCTAGGATAAGCTATTTAATAGTAGGTGAGACCAATCTTTAGATGTGTGATAGCAAATTCGAATAGGGAGGTAAAATTGTCCTTGGATAAATGTACTGGCCACGTTGGCTACCCTACTAAAGAAAGAAAACTCTGTCTTACTAGATGAGTTAATAAAAGCACTAGACTAACTGTTAATATGATCGAGCAAAAACTAAACTCGTTAGGTATTTTCTTGCAAGCACCTCCTAGGACCATAGGTTCATATTCACCTATACTCAGGACTGGGAATCTTCTTTTCATTTCTGGTCAATTACCTGTAGAATTAGGATCAGTTCCTCCTAATGTTTTGTATAAAGGCAAGGTCGGAAATGAGATTTCTGTAAGTGATGGAAAGGAGGCCGCGAAATTATGTACACTGAATGCACTAATGCATTTGAAGAATTCCCTTGATTCTCTTGACAAAATTGAAAAGATTGTGAAGCTAACTGGCTATGTGAATTGCGGCTTCTCATTTACAGACCATCCGGAGGTCATTAATGGTGCGTCTGACTTTCTCTTCCTTCTTTTTGGCCAAAGAGGTCAGCATAGTCGTGTCTCTGTAGGAATGAGTAGTCTTCCACTCAATAGTGCCGTAGAGATAGACTTTATTGTAGAGGTAAAGGCGTGAGCTCGAATCACTGCTGTGCAGGATTGCACGATTATAATTGGACTTTGATCAGGAACCATTTATCCCCTAATAAATCCTAACACCAATCCTGCTGTGAGGCTCCCGGTCAGTGGTATGCCAAAATTAGCCAAAGTAGACGGTAAATGATCAGTGCCTGGAATGCCTGTGCGTTGAAGAAGTTGGCCTGACGTTGCATTCCCAAGGGCAGCCATAGAGACGTCTTGAATCTTAGTCCAGTTGACTGTTATCAAGTTCTGGTATTGTAGAAACATAAAGGCCACAAAGACCAAACCCACTAGCACTAGCATAACTTTTACTACCTTTTTGATGGCATATCCGATCAGAAAACCAGTTATTCCTCCAAAGCCCACAGAAGTAGCTGTGGAGGTTAGTGAGCTAATATCTACGACCAAGTTCCACCATTGACTGTTAGTGTTAGTGACTTTAGGATTTACACCCTCAGACTATTTTTCATATAAAGATGTCTGAATAGAAACTTACATCACCTTTTGAGTAATGATTTAAAAAGTTGTCCCGCATAGTTAATGGGTTGCTTCATCGGTCAATTCTAGCTGAACTAAACAATTTATATCTACGAAAGGTGACGTACACCTAAATCAATAATCGCAGTGTAGTAATCTTTTAAATTCAAAATTAGCAGGTTCTCCAATGTCAAATTATCTACTGTTGTGTCAATCTGAACTTTGGTGGGTGTTAAGGTCGTTTCTAAAAATATAAAAAGTTGACGTTGCTGAAACACGACATTAAATAAGTCTTGGCAAAAGGAACGAGATGTAATCTGCTATTTCTGTCACCTCACGATATTAACGTAAGTGTTTTAAATCCATGTTCAGTTCATGGATGGAGATCTCGGGATTTGATTGATAAATTTATACTTCATAAAAATAAAATAAAGGACTGGAGGGTTGCAGCGTCAATAGTTATATTTTTAGTGGCGACCTATTTGCTATCAATTTTTGCTGCTTCGTTCCAAATGAGTTATGCGCAAAGCATCCAAAAATCAAATCCTCATGATAGTCCTCTATTAGTTATGAACAATACTATTATCTTGAGGTCAAACTCACATGAGTATCCGATAAAATATCATATCACAAGCGGTAGAATCAGTGGTATTTTTATAGAAAGAGATAATACTACGCTTCTTCTTAACCTCTCGTCTGCTTCTAATGGAACTCTGGTCGTCGATCTACCTAGAATCGTTATAGATTCCAAAGGGCCAGGAAACGCAGATGAAAACTTTACGGTGTTTAAGGACGGACAATACGTTACTTATAGTGAAATTAAAACCAATTCAGAATCGAGGACAATAATGTTGAGTATAGATAACAACCCCTCAGTAATTGAGATTAGTGGCACTCGCACTGTCCCTGAATTCGCGAATATCACATTACTGATTTTAGCAACTTCCATCGCCTGTCTAGTGGTTTGTCGACTTAAGTCCAATTTCACATCCAAAATACTCAAAGATACGCATCCAGTTGATTAAAATGAGGATAATGTTTGATTAAAATTTACGCTTGTACTATGGCTTAAACGATCACTCTAATGTTTAGACGATTAGTTAAAAGTGGTGGCAAAACTATACACTAATTTAAAGCCCCGCTAAAAGGTACTTCATAGAAGTTGTTTGAATACGAATCCCAGGGAAAGTATGCTATTAGATCTACTCCCTACCAAGGATCATCAATGATCAACATCTGTGATTTAGAATTAGTAGGTAAGCAAATTAAACAAGAGAGTTTAGTCATCACTCTCTCTAAGGAATATTTCCAAGAGGAGATAATTGAAGACCATGCAGCACAAGAATTATTAATGAATTGCGCCATCGCAAATTTAGTTGGCAGAAGAATCATAGCTCATGCCATAAAGCTAAAGCTTGCGAAGCAAGCCAGTATAAAAACGATTTCAGGCGTTCCTTTCTTGATGATTTATAAATTCCGGTTTGGATAATTAATGGTATAGCAAAAGGAAAATAGATGTAGGGATGAGCTTTCAACAGCTAATCAAAATGCCAAAGGACAGAATTGGTGTAATAATAGGCAGAGGTGGAATAGTCAAAAATGAAATCGAGCAAAAATGCAATGTGGTAATTGAGATTGATAGTGATAATGGTGATACAATCGTTTCATCCGGCTCGGCCAGTTTGGCTGAATCAGATATTTTTAAAGCTACAGAGATACTTTCAGCCCTCTCGAAGGGTTTTTCTCCAAATCGCGCATTCCGCCTATTTGGAGAAGATCTGCTTCAGCTCATAGATATTAGATCATATGCTGGTAAATCGGACAATTCGACGAAGAGAATAAAAGGCAGAATCATAGGGAAAGGTGGCAAGTCTAGGAAAACAATTGAAGAGTTGACCGGAGCCTCAATCTCGGTTTATGGGCACACTGTTGGTCTGATAGGCTCTTTTCATGAAATAAGGCTGGCAACGGAAGCAATGTCCATGATTTTTAGAGGTAGCCCACATAAGAGCGTGTATAACATGCTCCAGATAGCAAGGCGTAAGACTAAGCTAGAAAGATTGAAATTATGGGAACAAAATTCCACGTGATCATGCCTTATTAATTTTTATTGTAAGAATACCGTTTCTATATTTAAAGTCAGAGATGTTCATTTCTTCGTTCAAATCCAAAGGGATCGACTTTTCAAAATTTTGACCACTCTTTACGTGAAGAGTGCCAATCGTCAATTTTACATCAATCTGATCCTCTGGTCCTGGGACTTCGGCAACGAATACCATTTCATTTTTGCTCCTCATGAGGTCATAGACCCAGCCCTTGGGCTCGAGTTCTCCACTCAGCGTATATGACTCTTCGTTTTTTACGGCTTTCTTCAACTCTCTTACCCAGTAAATTATCAAGACAGATGCAATTGAGACCAGGATGAATCCCGAGTAGCCTTGACTAATGTGAGTTATTAAGGTGTACATAACACCAAGGAAGAGCAAGCATAGTAGTGGTATGAAAAAATCCGTAGAATGGTCAGTCGAATACCTTTTTGTGTATCTAGCTATCCCTTGCCACCCTTGCCACCCTCAGTATTCTCTAATATGGAGTATAATAAATCCGTTAAGATAGCCAGCCAGTTTAGAAATTACGGTTATCGTTGAATTTACCTTCCTTGAGAGCCGGCTCGATCTTAGGATGTCATTTTGTATCAACTTTATGATGTATCACCCCATCTTCTATAGGCATCATGGTCGATGCCAAACTGATCTAGAATCTTACCAACAATATGCGCTATCATATCATCGATGGATCTTGGCCGGTGATAAAACCCTGGCATCGCAGGCAACAGTATGACTCCTATTTCGGCAAGTCGTATCATATTCTTTAAATGGATCCTCGAAAGAGGGGTTTCGCGAGGAACAATGACCAATGTCCTTGCCTCTTTAATAGAAACCCCAGCAGCACGAGAGATCAAGTTATCATCATATCCGTTCGAAATGCTAGATAGAGTCTTCATACTGCAAGGAACAATAACCATTCCGTCAGTCCTAAAAGAACCGCTAGAGATAGGGGCGGCCATGTCGTCATTACTATAATATTCACTGGCAAGGGACTTTACAAAATCAACTGTGTGATCTGTTTCGATCTGAATATTTCTTTCTCCCCATTCACTGATTACTAAGTGAGTTTCTATGTTTAACTTACGCAGGATCTGCAATACCTCTATTCCGTATATGACGCCCGAACTGCCAGTCAAAGCAACTACTAGTCTCATTATTCTGTCAAAAGATCAATTAAACTAGTTATTAATCAATTCGATAGTATGCAATTCATGAGCTTTCCCGGAGTCTAAAAAATTTATTAGAATTGGGCTTCTTCAAACTAGGACATATGTTAACCGTGTTCGGAACAATAGCTTTAGATACCACTCGCACCCCTTTCAAGGTTGAATCGAACATACTGGGTGGAGCAGCCACTTTCGCAGCCATTGCCTCCAGCATGTTCACAAAGACTTCGATAGTTGGTATCGTAGGCTCAGACTTTCCAGCAGAGTATCGAAATATCCTAGACAAGCGGGTTGATACGAGAGGCATCATAACTGATAATGGTGGAAAAACATTTCATTACGATTCGTCATTTCATTACGATTTGTCCCATAGAACAACTAACAAGACAGAGTTAAATGTTATAAGACAGTTCGAGCCGGTTGTTCCTCATGAGTATATCGGATCTGAATACGTTTATCTTGCCAACAACGACCCATGCCAGAATATTAAGATTTTGAAATATTTTCCAAATCATAAACTTGTGATCTGTGATACCATTGAATATTGGATCTTGAACTCGAGGAATAAAGTAATAGAAATGATGAGTGCTGTTGATGGGGTAGTGATAAATGATGACGAGGCCAGATTACTATGTAAGAATACCAATCTAGTTAGGTGCGCCAAAATGATAATCTCTTGGGGACCTCGTTTCGCTATTATCAAAAAGGGGGAGAACGGATCTTTGTTGGTTACAGCTGAATTAGTATTTCCAGCATCGGCATATCCATTAGAGGAGATAGTAGACCCAACAGGTGCAGGGGACTCCTTTGCTGGAGGATTTATCGGGCACATGGCGAGAAAGAAAGACTTTTCCCTTAATACCTTGAAGGAAGCAGTGATATATGGAAACGTCATGGGTGCTTTTGCGGTTGAAGATTTCGGCATCAGGAGATTTCTGTCGGTTACATCGGAAGACGTCCAATCCAGGTACGTAGAATACCAGAATCTGACACAATTTTAGATATAATTAAAAATATATGGCCTTTTGCGAAGGTGGCAATCGTTAGTCTGTATGCCTATTTCAGTCTACTTTGTAGTTAACAAGTACGAAATTTAGGATCCTTGTAGGCGGTAGTTCGATGAGACCAATATTTAGCCACCTTCTGACATCTTTGGCTTTTAGAATAGCTCGTTTTTTTCTAAACGGGGCTAGTCAATTACGTACAGACTGGTTCTTGCACCAGGATAGTACTCACGATGAATTCGAGTATTCTAAATCAAAAGTTCTCCCCGATCAGATAGTAACAAAACTTGTGTCTTTCGTCT
>JBPYDP010000024.1:0-19214 GCA_051985775.1 Candidatus Nitrosopolaris sp.
GCTTTATCCACGTTTCTTGTGAAAAGTCACAATACTGTCCATCAGACAAAGAATCTCATATTGAGCTTAATGTAGTTTTTTAAGTCTATGGAATAATATGTATTCAAATTTCGCAGCGCTCATTAAACTTGCTACCGAACCTTACAAGGTTTAAGCCGAACAGTGCATTTGCGGCATATATTTGTGCCTAGATTTCAATAGTCGCGTTGATATTTTGAGCCTAGCCATTTGGAAAGCTTCTGCAGCTAAAGCCCGCTTTAATATTGAGACCCCTGCAACCAGGTTGCGGTACAATTCAATGCCTGGAATACTACGTTATTTAATTTTCAGTATATGGGAATTTAGCACAGTAAACTAGTTTTGGAATATTTAGCTTGAACGCATGATATATCACTCATGCATAGTTTGCTTTGATGGAAGATCTTGCGCCGCATGCCTCGCACCTGAGAAAGCCCAGCTTCTTGTTCTTCTCAGTTCGTGTATCAGGGCTTCCACAAACGGGACATATTACATAATCCTTGATATATCTATCGATGAGGGCACCGAAAGAAGAAGGTTCTTTTCGTCCCAAAAATATAACTCGTTCACCAGCAATATAACCAGCTGACGCTAGCTCTTTGTTCAGATATAACAACAGCTTAGCTGGCTCTCTCCGTAGGGCTTTTGGAAATTCCATGAAATTCCTGAAAATTGTACGCTGACCTACCCATATAATTTGGGGGGTGGGTATTTCCAATCTAGATACCGCTTTCCTGGACTCCGTTCCCAATTTATCCTGTAATCTTTTGAGCAAATTTTCGTAGTCTGACTTCGTTTGAGACTTCACAAGGAATGATAGGATTGAGCAGGTTTATGTAGGTTATTGATTGTAAGTCGGATTCGACTAATAGGAGTAGCAGTTGAAACTATATCTTCGGACTAAATAATAAGGTAAGATAAGATTTATATCATATCGTACTGACTTTCTCCCATTGTGGAACCAGACATTTACCCTTGAAAAACGGTCCGGGGACAACTTAACGGGCTCGTGACCGTCCTAAAATACAAATTTCTTGCAGACCAGCAATTAGCCATCAATTTGCCAAAAACTATAACTATATTTGATGTCAAGAACGTGGTCAGAATTGTAAATAGATCGTTGTACCTTAGAATATTGAGATAATAAACCATAGGAATCCATGGAAGTTTCACCATGAAGAATGAATTCAATTTACTAACATATCGATTCGATCAAGTGTAATCTTAATTATATGAATTTCATATCTATGAAGGTGAAATGAGGACAAAAGACATCCAAGCGGGGCACTTTTTTAATCGGGATGTAGTCTCAATAAAAGACTTCACTAGGGAAGATCTTGAATACATTTTCAGCTGTACTGATAAAGTAGCGTTTTTAAAACCACATGAAAAAGCGGAATTGGGGAAAGGAAGAACCCTGGGATACATTTTTTATGAACCCAGCACGAGGACTAGGATGAGCTTTGAGGCTGCGATGGCATCGTTAGGAGGAAGTTCTATAGGAATTTTTGATTCCAAAACTGCCTCAGTCGAAAAAGGCGAAAGTCTGGCAGACACCATAAGAATAATGGATCTTTATTCGGATATCATTGTCTTAAGACATCCGCTGGACGGTTCAAGCAGATTTGCTGCAGAGCTTTCAAAGCACCCATTGATCAATGCAGGAAGTGGAGGAGAAGAGCATCCTACCCAAGCCATGCTTGACTTGTACACAATGCTTAAAGTGAAAGAGAGGATCGATGGTCTCACAATAGGAATAGTTGGTGATCTAAAATATGGGAGAACCGTATATTCACTACTATATGGGCTAACAAATTATGACGTTACCATTCATCTAATCTCGCCTCCAACGTTAAGCATTCGAAAGGAATCGATATATGAGGCTAAGAAGAATCTTAAAATTTTCGAACATGAAAACCTCGACGACCGAATCCTCTCCTATCTTGATATTATTTATGTGACCAGGATACAGAAAGAAAGATTTCCCGACCCGCAAGAATATGAGAAAGTAAAAGGGACCTACACTATTGACAGCAGTACTCTTAGCAAAGCAAAACATGATGTTTCGATTATGCATCCGATGCCGAGAATGGAAGAAATTTCACGCTCATTAGACAATACTGAGAATGCGATCTACTTTAAACAGGCTGCATATGGAAAGGAGCTACGCGCTGCTTTACTAGCCTTAATACTAAATGAAGGTCCAATATAAAACGTGTACCAAGGTGGTAACAAATGTTGATAGCACAATACTATGAATGCCCAGATCGGAATGCGATTGACTCTACTAAAGCATGAAATATTTTTTTACAACGAGCTCATGACAGAAGATCTAAATTAATTTAAGTGTTTATTTGATAATTAGGCCAGGGCAAATAGAAGAACTTTAAACTGCAACTTGCTGGATCTTGACCACGCCTATCAATAGGTTCATATTCATAGCGTCAGAGAGAAAGTTCATCCCTTGGGGATTTACAGGTATAGTGTATATAAAAGTCCTAATCTTGGATTATTTGCGAAGACTAACGATTGCATAGTGATAGTACCTTTTGGTTTCGCTAAATCGAAGGCTGTTAAGCTAGTCGAATATCTTGAGGTACGAAATGAGATCTACACATCCGTTGCCAATACGAGGTTGATAGGACCGATGACTGTGATGAATAACAATGGGATCTTGGTTCCTTCTATTGCCTCAGATGAAGAGGTACTACTTCTAAAGAGGGAAACTGGACTTAATGTTGATCGTTTAAAGAGTAAATTGACTGCTATTGGAAACTTAATCTCTACCAACGACAATGGGGCGATAGTGTCGCCTCTATTCAAGGGCGAAGTAGATCAGCAGATTCGTGATGTTTTGGGTGTGCCAGTTCATTCCATGACAGTGGGTGGTTTTATTCAAGCTGGTTCTATGATCGTAGCCACAAATATTGGGGCTGCGGTCCACCCAAGGGCCACCGAAGTTGAGATTACAACTATCTCCGAGACACTACAGGTTCAAGTTGAACCTGTCACTATTAACGGAGGCAGTCCATTCTTGGCGTCTGGAACATTGGCAAATTCGAAATCAGTAATAGTAGGAACCTCTACTAGTGGCCCAGAGTTGATTATGCTCAGCAGAATCTTCAAATAATGATACAAGTTATCGAAAGCAGGCTAATTGAATTGAATCTACAACATTGTTTAATAGACAATTAAGTCATTTCCTCTGTTACCTTAACAAGGACGATCATCATTAGACTAACCGGCTACATACCACTTTCCTTCTTCCTCAAATGGTTATATTGTTTAGAAATACTAAAACTTTGCCCAAGAAAATATAAGTGTGACGCATGGAAAAGTAACCGATTTTCATTCTCTTGCACCGGTTCTATGCTAAAGCTGTATCTAGTATCAGAAGATCTCCAACATTTTCGTTTTTTGTGTTATCCTGCAGACGGCATATACTGCATTTATTTGATTTGCTGTTATTATGGCAGCGGCTTGAATTTGCTTGTTCATGGGCTCACTTTCTAACTATGTCGGATTCTGAGTCTCGAGCCTATTCGACCTAAATAGAGATATCCGAAAAGATCTTCATGTCGTCACAGTCATAATGAATGTCCAAAAGTTTATAGATACGTGTGAGGGTTTCTTCTGTACCCGATGGCGCAGCATGGCCCTCCTGGAAATGGAAGGAAGGTATCGCGGCGTGATTTCCTTAAACTTATGGCCGCTGCCGGTACAATTGTCACCTTTATACCATTTATTGATTGGGGCAAGTTTTTACCTAATCCTACTAATAACGTATCGGCAAAGGCCCAAGTCGAATTGCCTGATGGCTCTCAGGCCAATATCAAGACATTTCCTATTAATCACTCTGAATCCGTTATTTACCCCAAGACTAATGATCCAGTCTTAAACCAGGAATCATTCAGGCTCTGGCAATTCATACGATTACCTCAAGAACTTGGAGGTGGTAAAAATGACATTTCTGCTTTTAGAATGTACAGTCAAGTCTGCCTGCACTTGTGGTGTCTGTGGAAATATTGGCCAGACCCTGGTAGAAAGAGAGGTGAATGCCCATGTCACGGTAGTATGTACGATCCCCTTAATGGTAAAGCATTTGCTGGTCCGGCATCGCTACAATCACCACCAAGCAATGTTCTTCCTATGTTAGACTTGCAAGCGGATGGAAGCGGCAACATATGGATTCTGCCACCCAACTGGAGTCCGAATGGAAATGGGATAGTGGGTTTTGGGAGGTTCTTAAAGGAGTAAATACAGTTGGCTGCTACAGTACCACGTGAAAACAGTCTATCCTCGTTCATCAAATGGGTCTATGCTGGAGTAGACAGAACTATCTTTTTGGGCCTCAAATTTACATTTCCCGGAAGATTCGTAAGTCCACTCGGTTTTCTAGGCATGATAACATTCGTTCTATTTATTATTCTGGGAATTACCGGCGCTTTGCTGATGCTTTGGTACGAACCAGAGCTTGATAGGGCGTGGAATAGCGTGCAAAATATTAACAACACCATTCCTTTTGGCTTTCATATCCGCAATATACATTATCATGCATCAAACGCCATGGTGATGATGGCTCTGTTACACATGTACTATCAATATTTCAGTGGGAGATACAAAATAAGGAACGAGATAATATGGGTAACTGGTGTAATCATAGGGGTTCTGACTATCCTTGAAGCGTTCACTGGCTATGACATTATATTTAGTGAGCGAGCAGAGCTTGCTATTTCTATCGCAGCCTCGCTTACTAACTCCATACCTGTGGTGGGTCCACAGATGAGAGATGCATTCTTTGGAGGGGGTTTCCACGATTTTGTGCTGAGATTTTATGCTTTCCACGTATTTTGGCTTCCCATAGCACTATTAGGTCTGATGGTTGTGCACTTCCCCAGATTTTTGGTGTTTGATGTGCCCATGGTTATGGCCGTCTCAGGGATAATAATGGTAGTCGGGGGCGTATTCCCAATCGACTTGGGTACAAAGTTCGTTCCTACCTCACCTCCTGGCATCACTGTCCCCGAATGGTACCTAACTGGACTGTATGCGTTTCTCAGGACTCAGTATGATAAATTTGTCACCGGAGTTGCCTGGCCAGGTTTGCTCATACTAACACTGATGATCATGCCATTTATTGATAGGTACAAGAAATTTTCATGGAAAGACAGGCCGCTTGTTACAGCTCTTGGTATAACAAGTATAGCGCAGATTATGGTCACCACCTATTGGGGTTTCTACATTGATCCCAATATTCAAAAATCATTACTTGAAAGATTAGTTATTGATCCAATTTTCTTTTATACAGTAATGCTGCTGCTTGTTCCTCTTTCCTTTGGTTTTACGTACATGATCATAAAGCTAGCCAAAAATGCTGAAGCTCGGGCGAAATCGCAACCGAAAAAGCCTGCTGGAAAGAGTTCTATCAACATTCCAGAGAATTGGATCTACATCATATTTGTGGCACTATTGGCATTTCAAATCTACCTGAACATCGCAGCATACTACGCTGTTCTGAGCGGTATGAAGAACTTCTCATTGTTTATAGTGGGTATTATAATGCTTGTATTTGCTGGCATGTTTCATCTTTACAGACATGCCAAGGCAAATGCAGCTGCTCCTCGTCCCCCGATAAAACCTATAACTCCACCGACTGGTGCAAAACCTATACCAGCACACCCAAGTCCTCCTTCATCTGGCCTGCCACCTGGACCAAGTAGGGTACTCTCACCTCCTCCCTCACTTAAGGGTCAATCGACTGCGACTCAAGCTCCCGCCCGGGCAGATACGGTTACGAGGCAAGTAAATATGAGCACTACCGAGAATCCACATCAAACAGATGTTACATTGCCCGAAAAATCGCCCTCAGAGGCCAGAATGGCCGATATGAATAAACAAGCTGACACCGACACCTCTAGAGAAACGGGTACGTTGGGGCAGACTGACTAATTCTGCGAACAAAATTGGTTCAGATAACCTTTATATGCGTAAGGTCAAAAGAACCGGGGGTTAGCGAGAAAGGTAGGTTCATTTTATGGAAAGACGAGGGCTTCTAGAAAGTAATACCGCAGGAATCAGCATAATTGCATTTGTGGTTGCAGTCGCGATAAGTATGAGTTACTACCAATTCGTATATGTCCCTCAATCGAATCAAAAACCTGTACTCCCTGCAGCAGTCTTAAACCCCCCGCAAACTACAAAAGTCACAATTGTACCTGGGGCATCATCTCCATCCCAAGCCGTAAACTTCGTACCAAAAGCCGCTCAAGGAACGTTAGGAGTCTCCAACAGAGTAACGTGGACTAACACAGATTCAGTTCCGCACTCGGTGACCTCTAATGATGGGTACACCGACGTTATCTCGGGCTCGTTCAATTCTATTCAACATATTGGATTGATTCCGCCAAACCAGAAGTTTACTTTTGTATTCACTACAGATGGAGTTTATTCGTATCATTGTGAACCCCACCCGTGGATGCAAGGCAAAGTTACAATTACGAAACAGAAATTTTGAACCTCTTGTAAAATCAGAATGCAAGCCGTTAAATTGCTATCTTAACGTATGCTAAATCACTGGCTACTTCTTTGTGTTCTTGAATTATAGCTACTCGGAATTTAGCATTCGTGTACGCTAATGATGGAGCATGCTCGGTTTTGGCTGTAAATTCTAGTGTTTTTGAGTCTCCTACTTCATCCCGTAAAAAAGTAAATCGTGCATATGGATGATTAATTTGTTTTCCATTAATACTTGTATAACCAAAGGTGTCGTTGGAATTCTCGATATTAGAATTTATCACCACACTATCATACCTTCCAGGGAAAGTCAAAATTATTCTACCATGGACATCCTGGCCACGCGAAATTTGACTTTCCTCGATCACGATAGAAATCCCGTTAGCGGTAGCCATCTTGCGTAAATTTATCCCCCCTTATTTGCTTTGGAATCACCTAGGCCGTAAATGTTCATCTATATTTAAAGATTAATCTCGTGCTCGTATTCACTTAAAGAAGTTTTTCACCTTTTACTACCCATTTACCTGATTTTGTGGTCAACTCCAAATGTCCCATTATACTCCCTCCGCTGTACACCTTTGCAAACTCTCTCGAAATTCCCAAAAGTGAGGAGAGAAGATGTCCCTTGGCATGATAGCCCGATTCCACGACTTTGATATTCAACTTTCTACTAGCAAGTATTGTGGTTTTACGTGCGGCTGCCCACTCGCCCTTCCAAGAGACGATCTCAAAGTCTCCGAACTTGGCGGTATGAAGGTAATAACCTTCCAACTTTAATTCAAGCTTCTTGTTGTTTTTTATAGCATAAGAATTAATCCACTCTGCTGCGATCTGAGCCTTGTTTTGTTGAATAGCAAAATTATTAGCAGCTGTCAATTTTGTCCTTATTGACTTAAGAATAGTAGCCGGGTTATCAATTATCCTACCGAGCTAAGACTTGAGCCGGCCTCTATCATTTGTTTAATAGCAAATACATAATCTTATAACATATCCAAAGTGTTAAATCAGTTCACTGTATTTTCTTAAAGATGGATACGTACTCTGAGCACAGACCTTGGGGAAGCTTTAAAAAATTTCACGAAAATAAGCAATGTACTGTTAAATTGATTTATGTTAATGCAGATGCTAGACTTAGTCTTCAATATCACCATGAACGGTGGGAATTCTGGGAAATTATCAAAGGGGTTGCTGAAGTACAACTAGACGGAGTAACACATGTACTGAAAGAAACCGAAAGTATCACTATCCCAACTTGGTCAATACACAGAGTGAAAGCGCTGGGAGAATCCTGCATCATTCTTGAAATTTCTTACGGCAAATTCGATGAAAACGACATAGTAAGAGTTGAAGATGATTATCAACGCTCAAAATCTAGCTCATGACACCCCACCTGGAAGAGAATTTATCAGCTTGGCTGACTTTTTTGAGCGTCCAAAACCCAAAATTTTCAGCATCAGCCTATCAATTAATTAGGTTCATCAAATTCAAGGCACAAATACTTCGGTTCTGAAAATTAGAGCAAGATAATATCACGACTATCAAACTCAATTAATTAGTTCTATCGAAATACAAATAAAGCCCTTGCGAATGTTTACCCGATATGAGCGCAAGCAAGAAGCCGCACATGAATTTGGTGGTTGTGGGCCATGTTGATAACGGCAAATCGACCATCGTAGGTCACATGATGGTTGATTTGGGCGTTATTGAACAACGCACTATAGAAGCATTTGCCAAGGAGTCAGAAGCAACTGGAAAAGGTGACACTTTCAAGTATGCTTGGGTTCTAGATAGTATTAAAGATGAAAGGGATAGAGGTATCACTATAGATCTTGCTTTTCAGAAATTCGAAACTCAAAAGTATTTTTACACTTTAATTGATGCTCCTGGTCACAGGGATTTCATAAAGAATATGATCACTGGTGCATCAGAAGCTGATGTCGCAATACTTGTTGTCTCCCTTAAACCAGGTGAAACTGAAGCTGCTACTGAGCCAGGAGGTCAAGCTAGAGAACACGCGTTTCTTGCGCGAACTCTGGGAGTAGGACAAGTGGTTGTCGCACTCAATAAAGCTGATGACGTAGGCTATGCCGAATCTCGATATAAGGAAGTGAAAGAGTCTGTGGAAAAGATGCTGAAACTAGTGGGTTATAACACGGCCAAAATAAATTTTATCCCAGTATCCGGCTGGAAGGGAGATAACTTGATTAAAAAATCTGAAAACATGGCGTGGTACAAGGGCCCCACCTTAGTAGGAGCCCTGGATATGTTTGAAGCTCCTGAGAAGCCCATAGGAAAGCCTCTTAGAATTCCAGTTCAAGATGTCTATTCTATCACTGGTGTAGGTACTGTTCCTGTCGGTAGAGTCGAAACCGGAAAACTCAAGGCAAATGATAAAGTTATTGTGATGCCATCAGGGATAACCGGTGAAGTGAAATCTATCGAAACACATCACACCCAGATGGAATATGCAGAGGCTGGCGACAACATTGGCTTCAACCTTAGGGGCGTTGACAAGAAGGGTATTAAACGTGGTGACATAATTGGCTCTTCTGATAACCCTCCAACTGTGGCAAAGGAATTTGAGGCACAAATTATAGTGATTCATCATCCCACAGCTATGGCTCCAGGTTATACCCCTGTGCTACACGCTCATACAGCCCAGGTTGCTGCTACTCTATCGGAGTTCCTAGCCAAAATTGATCCTAAATCAGGCGGAACAGTAGAAGAGAAGCCAAAGTTTTTGAAAACTGGTGATGCAGCGATTGTGAAGATAAAACCTGTACGGCCACTCGGGATTGAAACTTTTAAGGATTTTCCGGAAATAGGGAGATTTGCATTAAGGGACATGGGGACAACTATAGCAGCAGGTGTTGTCAAATCGATAACAGAAAAGTATGATCCATCAAAAAAATAGCAAGTGAAATTAGATGCCACAAGAAGCCCGAATAAAGCTCACTAGCACCAACCTCCTAACTCTAGAAGGGGTATGTACTGAGATAAAGGGTATTGGCGAGAAAAATGGGATTAGGTTGAAAGGTCCACACCCTCTTCCTACTAAGAAAATGAAAGTTGTCACAAGAAAGTCTCCTTGTGGACAAGGAACAAATACTTACGACAAATATGAACTTAGGATTCATAGGAGGGTAATAGATCTTGGTGCCGATGATCGGTCGATACGACAACTGATGAGATTGAAAATACCTGATGACGTTTATATAGAAGTATCTTTAACTCAGTAAGAAATTCTGATATGTGTCCAATGATACCTATTAATAGGATAGAGGCACTAAAAGGACTGAATCTGTCTTCGCGGCACAAAAGACATGAAAAGGGTGTGACGCAAAGTTAGGAGATAAAAGTCATACTGTAGGTCTAGAGGAGCTACGATCCAAGGCTCTATTCCAAAATTCCATAGACGTTTGGATAATGTACTGTGATGAGAATCAGTGGGACTGGTACGATATCGAAAGATATAGGAGCTTTATACGCCATTTAAGATCGCAGGGAGTGAAATTGCAAAAGTTCCCACTCTGCATAAAGGAATCAGGAGGAATTTATGAACGTGGCAGGGATAAGTCAAAGTTCCTTGAACAGCTATCGCACCATGATTCTGATGATACATCAGCCCATACTTTAAAGCTCAGTGCTGAAATCATTTCAAAAATAAGATTATTTAAATGTACTCAAACTTAGACAGCGGAATTCGTGATCATGCTGGCTTTAAATGCCATGTATAATTATGATTTTCAATGAGTCTCAGGTTAGAAAGAGTTTTATCCAAACTTGGCGAACAGGCTAACTTCGAACGTTCTGGAAAGATTGAGGCCCCTTCAGGGGACGAAATGCTCGCGATCACTCATGATACAGGAAAATTTTTTGAAATATTTCTTATTGCCATGAGAGCAAAACGAATTCTAGAAATTGGAACTTCAGTTGGGTATTCAACTCTATGGTTTGCTAGTGCACTTGTTCATAACTATGCAGCGGTACTAAAAAATCGGAAACCCATTCTTACCGTGGAATTAAATCCGTCTAAGATCAATAGAGCAGCAAAGAATTTCACCGAGGCTGGTGTAGGAAACCTAATTGAGGTATTGGAAGGAAATGCGAAGAGAGTACTTCATGAGATGCTAGAAGACTTAAAAAGGAAGGAAGAAAATCAAAAAAAGGATTGCTTTTTCGATTTCATCTTCTTGGACGCAGATAAGGAAAACTTGAAGGAATACTTTGATATGGCCCTCCCAATGCTTCGAATTGGTGGGGTTATTGCTACTGACAATATGCTTTATCCAGAAGAGTATAGTGGTTTCATGTCAGAATATGCTGACTATATTCGATGTAAGAGTTCAGTTAAGACTGTAACGGTAGCAATAGGCAACGGCGAGGAAATCACGACTAAATTATTTTAAGTTATGATCAACTCCAGTCAACCAAATTGAAAATTTTCAATTATTGGTTAGAATATAATCCAACAAAGGGTTAAGTTCTGTCGTTGCCAAGCAACAAAACTTATCAGCTGCGCCGTAATAAACGAATAAAGTATCATCGAGAACACAAATACCTGTCGGAAATACAACGTTGTTTACATCTCCATTTTTTTCGAAGGGCTCTTTAGGTTCAAGAATCGGCCTTTTTGTCCGCCCTAGGACTTTGGAGGGATCATTTGAATCTAATATGGCTGCACCAGTCCTATATACTCCCTTACTATCCTTCCCATGGTACAATAATAGCCAACCGGCTCTTGTCTTTATTGGTGGTGGTCCAGCTCCAATCTTTAGCTCCTCCCAATCTTGCTCAGGTTTCATGAGCAGAGTGTGCTTCTCTAATTTTGTGAGAGCATTGCCTTCACCAAGCCAGATGCTTGGTCTATCTACACCAAATTTCGGACCAACCCATCTAGTTGGCCTGTGTAAGAATAGATAACTAGTTTTATTTTTGCTTACATTCAGAAGGATACCATTTACCCTTTCAGGAAAAAGTACAACATCCTTGTTATCGGATCCCTTGCCTGTTATTATCCCAAGCCGAATATAACTCCTAAAATCACTAGTAGTCGCCAACGCCGTGAAGGCTTCTGGACTTTCTCTTACATAATCAGAAAGAACTACGTAACTCAAATAAATCTGATGGTCTATCTCTATGAGTCTCGGGTCCTCTATTCCATATTTTTCATAGTCTTCTTCTGGCACCATTACAGGCTTATTATACCTATCAAAAGAAACTCCGTCAGTACTTGAGGCATAACCTATTCTAGAAATGTAATTCTCATATTCTGCTATCGCTCGATAGAGCATGTGAATCCGCCCGTCACGGCAGAGAATAGCGCAGTTAAAAACTGCTTTTGACTCCCACCATTTGGATTTGTTTGGGGCCAAGATAGGGTTGTGTTTATTGCGTTCAAGATAGATTTTCTTCATGGGACCCTCATTTTGTATAAATTCCTTCCCGAGTTTGAAAACAGAGGAATAATCAACAGAGTGTACATATAGGATTTCAAACCACACTTCCAATGAGATTCAGGTGAAATCTTGTAGTAACTCAAAATTCAACAACCCAATTAGCTACCACCATGCTTCACTCACAACGTCGTAAGTTAAAAGACAAAGCTTATAAGAATAACTAAAGATATCAACTGACAAGTCGTACTGATATATAGACTAGATTAGGTTTTTTACTTTTCATAGTTGTAAAGGTGTGAGCCGATTAATGTCCATTAATAGTTCCCTTATACTGGCCTATGGTATGTTTGAGTCGCGTCGCCATATCCACCGGTTTTTCTGATATTATCATTCCTTTATTCTTCAGTTCATAAAGGATTTATATCAATAGCATATAGTGTAGTTTATGGGTTTTGCACAGTACGTGGCAAAAGAGTTTGTGAAGGAAATTGGAAATAGGTCTAGGGAATTTTATGAGTTTATACTGCCACCCATCGATATGTATGAAGACGGCAATGAATTGATAATCGTTATAGACATGCCAGGATATTCAAAGAAGGATATTAATTTAAGAATAATGGAAAATGTCTTATCGATTAATGCCAAAAGAGAATCTGAAGAAGTACTAGGGACGATTTATTATAGACAGAGGCCTAACAACATCGACAAAAAAGTGCCGCTCCCTTTTGCGGTCGCAGATGACGAAAAGGTCGTTGGCACAGCTTCATACGTAGAAGGTGTAATCACCCTTAAAATTCCAATCCCCAGGTCAAGCAATATACCCATAACATAGTTCGACAATTGCGCTGGACCTTTTTTCCCTTCTTGCCTCCTTAGAACAAGAAGCGAGCGTTAGTTGCTAAACGAATTCCCTGTTTCCAATTGAATTTTCCTTCTGAATGCAAATCGGAAATAGATTTTGATGCATTAGACCTTTAGAACCTTATCTTTGCTCAAATTGCACTATACAAGGTTATAAAATTACCAAAGTTCGGATATTAATGGAAATCTTGTTTTGAAAGATAAGATAAGACGTTGTTAACAAGGATAGTTGTCTATATATTCAAGGTAGCAGCAGTAACATGATATTTACATGAAACTGGGAAAAGATGACCTTAACGGTAGCGATTATGATGGCCACAACGGCAATAATCATCAACCTAGTTGGATAGATAAGAAGTTATTTTCAAGTTCTCCATTTTTAGTTAATGATCATGAGAGGGGTTTAAGCTCTAACAGAAATCAAGCTACACCTTTACTAGAGCTCAGGGACATTACAAAAGAATACGTAGATGACCGCGGAAAGAAAATTATTGTCCTGAATAATATCAGCCTTTCAATAAATAGTCACGAATACATCTCAATAGTTGGACCATCTGGTGGCGGCAAATCAACTTTGTTAAGGATTATGATGGGATTGGAGAAGTGCACCTCTGGAGAGGTGATAATAAAAGGCGAACAACTCAAAGGTAAAGTGGATCCACATATGGCTATGGTATTCCAATCATTTGGACTCTTCCCTTGGTTAACTGTGATGGAGAACGTAGAATTTGGGTTAGAATCCAATCACATCCCAAAAGAGGATAGGAGGAAGAAATCACTGAACATAATCCAGGAAGTAGGCTTAGAAGGCTTCGAGAATGCATATCCCCGTGAATTATCCGGTGGTATGAAACAAAGGGTTGGGATCGCTAGGGCACTAGTACTAGATCCTGAGGTACTTCTTATGGATGAACCATTTTCTGCGCTAGATCCCTTAACTGCGGAAGCCCTAAGAGAAGAAATTCTTAAAGTCTGGAGCAACCGACTCACTACACCTGACGTAGTTATGATGGTCACCCACAATGTGGAAGAAGCAGTATATCTTTCCGACAGAGTCCTTATATTGAGTCAACGGCCGGCGCGAGTAGTTAAGGACATTTATATTGATATCCCCAGACCACGCGAAAAGCGCGACGCATCGATCTATGAGTATACAGATCAGATAACAACGCTTATCGCATGATATTTAAACTAACCTTATCTTCGAAGTTCAGATTCTAACCAAGTGTAAAAATTTAAATCATAGCCTTACTCATACATAAGTATCTAATATAACTTGGATATACCAAAGGTTCATTATAGCGTTCTTGTTGGATTCTTAGAAATCTTAAATGATTTAGGTGGAAAGTCCGACATAGCAGGGATTGCCTCAAAACAAGGACTCGAATTAGACGACCTACTACCAATTCTCGAATCAGGAGAGACGCTCGGCCTAATTCAAGTCTCTTCAGGAGACGTATCAATAACTGACAAAGGACATTTATTCATCGCAGCAAGCCCAAAGGTTCAAAAGAAGATATTACGCGATGTCGTGATAAACCTAGAAACGTTTAGGAAATTGGTCGACCTCGTAAGGCAGAGTGCAAAGGGTCGAATCAGCAAGGATGAAGTTATTCAATTCTTTTCAAAACAGGACATTACTACCGCTAATGCTAACGGGGGCGAGCCCAACGAATTCAACTGGATAGTCGAATGGGGTAGACATGCTCTCGTATTTAATTACGATGCAAATGAGGAAAGTATCAGCATTCGAAATTTCAGATAGAGAGGAATAGATCTTGTCAAACAAGAAGTGATTAGAAGTAATCACAGGAATTATAGTTTACTAAGACTATTTGGTTTGATTATTCTGTCGGAATTGATTGCTGTTAAATTGTGCATTTCTGCCTCACTTACTTACCCCAGAATAATTGAAACTACTCGACCATTCATCAAGTAAGGATTAAAACCATTTTTTCATGGCAGCAACCAATGATATGCCAAATATAGAAGCAGCCAAGATGAAACCGACATACCCAAGGCTTGGGTTATGTGGACTAAAAAAAGCTGCCCCCAAAAATATGGCTGATGCAAACACACTTGCTCCAAGAAAATTGTAGCTGATTTTGTGTCCAACATCATTAGTGATTTGTGTATCTAAATAAGACCTTAGCAAGGGAGCAAGCTCAACCGATTGTTCGATGCCCTTTGCAAATCTGTTGATCGAATATTTGACTTCCTCCACATACGCCTCCTTTACTAGCCCTTCCTGCTCCAGAAGCTGCGAGAGCACCTTAACAAATCGTAAATCCACATCATGATGTTGATAAATTCCTTCAACCATAGACGTCATACGCATATATAATGCAAGATTCTTAGGTAATCTAAACGGAAATTTGCTTAGTGTCTTATTGGCAAGATCCATCAAAGCGCGTACTTCCATTCTATCAACTTTTGTGCCATGTAATGACCTAATACTAAGATCTAGTGCCCTTTCTACAACAAAGCGGTTGACATTGGGCTCCAATGTACCTAGCTCCATGAGAACATTTACAGCCCTGGAAGGGTCTTTTTCCAGCAAACTCAGATATAACCTAATCAGTTTTAGACGAGTCTCATTTTCTAACCTACCAACCATCCCAAAATCATAAAGAATTATTTGGCCAGTTTTGGATACAGATATATTTCCAGGATGAGGATCGGCGTGAAAAATGTTATGGCGCAAAAGCATTTTGAAAAATACGTGATGTACTCTCACTACTAACTTTTGCCTGTCAATCCCTGCCTTGTTCAGTGATGCTACATCAGTAATCTTAATTCCGGGGATATATTCAAGTGTAATCACATGTTGCGTTGTTCTTTCTAAGATTACATTTGGAATGATTACCATCTTATCGCCTTTGAGGTTGTGTTTTATAGCCGCCAAATTCTTAGCCTCGATTCTGTAATCCATTTCTTCATGAATAGTTTCGATAAATTGTGAAAACATAGCCTCTGCAGAAAATCGTAAGTTTGGATCAATAAAGCGCGTAGCAATCGGCAAAATGGCTTTTAGGTTGGCAATATCTTTTTCGACTATATCTTCAATATCTGGACGGCTCACCTTGACAATAACTTGTTTTCCTTTATAAGTAGCCAAATATACTTGACCTAAACTCGCACCATTTAAAGCGGTGCTATCAAATTTCTCAAAGCTGTTTTTAATTTCTCCAAGTTCTGCCTCAATTATGGGCTTTGTTTTTGAAAAGGGTGCCGGTGGAACTTCGTCTTGTAATGTGGACAATACTTCCAGATATGGCTGGGGCAAAATATCGGCGCGAGTTGATAGCCATTGCCCGAGTTTAATGTAGGAAGGGCCAAGATCTATGAATATTCTCAACGCTTTTTCTGCATTTTTGCGGTACTTTTTTTCGTTGATATTTTTCCCTTCGCGCTTCACCCACTCACGTCGGTCTTTTCTGAGGCTTATAACAAACGGCAAAAGCTTTAGAATGACCCTAGCAACCTGAATTTTTGATGGTTTCCTTCTAAAATATTTGGATTCCGTCTGCCTTAGAGCATCTACCCTGAGGGGTCGCCGGACTTGACTCGGACTCTCCAAAATGTCTACTTACTCCTGTTTATTTGCTTGATAAGGCTGATAACTCCATAAGAAAAAATGGCAGCAGCAGTACCTGCCTGAAAGGCTACGCTCAAGTCCTTTATCATCATACGACGTTCATTTCCACTTCGATGAGCTCTACAAGCAGTTTGTTGTGCAACTTTCAGTCCAACTAGTGAAGAGACTAAATATTCAGGCGCATCCCAAAAGAGATGTCCCAGCGGATCCTTTGTCGGATCGGCTCTATCCGTATGTACTGTGTAGTAATCTTTGAACTCCCGGATGTGCAGATTGTCATGGCGAAACTGTTTCTTGGCCCCTTTTTTAGTGCCGAAGAATGATTCCTTGTAGTCTATTATTGGCCTGACGGATTTGGGTACGATAATGCCGCCTTCACCGTCAAGAAAATCCACGTAAACCAACAAATCAAAATGGAATATAAAACTAACTTTTCCTGTTAACTTCTCGTTGGAGGCCAGACATTGTATATGTCACATAGTTCAAGGAGCGTATTTTCGTCACTCATTTTTCGCCCTTTTAATTATAACTGCTCAAATTATGGATAAGCAGCAAGAAGTACTTCAGAATCCATCCTATTTAGCATTCTAAGTTTGACAGACTAACCGGCCACATAGTTTGAATTGAGCAGCTGCGGCGAAAATTTAATTTGAGAAGATTGAAATTGATTATACTATGCGCGGCAACACAATCAAGCAGATGTTTACAAAAAAGGTATACGCCGGAAAGATATCGCTTAGAATCGACAAATACTTACTCGATGGCAAGATAATCAAACAAGAAATCGTTGAGCATCTACCTTCGGTGGGGTTGATACCGCGGATGGGAAATTCGGATATACTCTTCGTAAGTCAGTACAGGCATGCAGCAGGAAGAAGGTTGTTGGAAATCCCTGCGGGGAGTATTGAGGAAGGAGAAACTCCTAGAAGGGCAGCTCTTAGAGAAATGAGTGAAGAAATCGGCCATATTGGTAAACTCACTCCCTTGCTGAAGATGTATTTGGCTCCAGGTTATAATACTGAATATATTCACGTATACATAGCGAGCGATCTTAAGAGAATAAATCAACTTAATCGAGACGACGACGAAAACATAAGAATACGAAGGATAAGTCTCAACTCTGCCATCGAAAAATGTTTCAGCGGCGAAATCCAAGACGCCAAAACGATTGCTGCGGTTCTTGCTTTTCATAAATATATCTCAACGTCTAAGTAGCTCAGGCCGCATAAGCGAGATTTTACAATGTACTATGTCCACAAATTCTTCTACCATTGTAAAGGACCATAACCTCAACCCTGGATCTTAAAAAATGCAGATTAAAAACACCTTTGAATGTATTCTACATTCTGGGATGGCCAGTTGATTGTTATCGAATAGTTACATTTAGGGGGGCTTTTTCAACTCATGATCTTCACACGCCTAATATTATTCTGACGTATAAACCATATCTGTTGTACTTACCCCGACACTACATCAACTCCTACTGGATAGGTTTAAGCGCAAAAAATTAGGCAGGAGGAGTTATCTCCCTTACACTTGCGTCTTTAATATCCATGTTATCGATGTTGTCCCATCTAAAGAGTGCGATTGGCCCGCCCCACGAAGCTATTTGGAACTCGCCTCCGCCACAAGCACCGTCAATACTTCCTCTAGTAGGTCCCCATTGCCCGTGGTCCACGGTTTCTAATACTTTGCGCCAGTGATTTCCGGGTACAATATTACTGGAATGATCATCGACCCATTGCTCCACCTTGACAGATCCATTGTTCATATCATAGATAACCGCTTTGATCCCTATCCAATTTCCATTCTGAAATTCAGTCGTATTCACTTGGTGTAATTTCTGAGGATCAGCACTCTCCACCGAATATCCTGGTGTATGCTTTAAGTCCTTTTCGAACTTGACTCGCCCCGTGAGATAAGTATTGGAATGATATGCAGTGGCTTCACAGCTGCTGTCGAATCCTCCGACTGTTCCACCACTAGTGTTCCTTGCTCCGTGGGCACCAAATTCGATATGAGCTTCACCATTAGAAGTTGAACTGGTTGCATGAACAACTCGCAGATAAGCTGTTAGTTCTACATTCTTCCAATCGTTAGGCCTGAGCATATAGCCCTGAGCTGCCATTTGCTTTTGATTCAGGGTCTTTATTTGGTTTTCTTGAAACAGGGTTGAAGTTAAGATGCCATAACGAACTTCAGAACTCTGGACTTTCCAACTCCCATCTGGATTTTTCTGAGTGAAGGTGGTGTGCGGTCCCTCATTGGGCGTGCCAGTTCTCGGATCGCTGTTTGGATTATTAGCATTGAAGAACCATTGTTCTCCACCTGGCTTTGACGGATACAGCTCTTTAACACCGAATTGATCTAATCCTGGAGAGGTTGTATTTCCACCACCCGTCGAATTGCCAGCGCCAACTATTATGGTTACTGTGGCTATGTCGCTGCCAACTCCTTGCCCATCTATAGATTTGTAGGTGAAGCTGTCTGTGCCAGTAAAGCCTTGATTCGGGGTATAAAATTTGTCACTTGAGACGGTACCGTTAGTAACCACGCCATTTTGTGGTTTTGTTACCACAGAAAACTTTAGTATATCACCCTGAATTGGAGAGGTCCCGGTTAGGGTAATTTGTACAGGTGAGGCTATAGTAGTATGAACAATCATGTTATTAGCTGTAGGTTTCTGTGTTGGTGGCGGTGGTGGCGGTGGTTGTTGTACTGGATTAACGGTTATGGAAACAGTAGCATTATTGCTGCTAATGTTTTGACTATCAGTAGATTTGTATGTAAAGCTGTCTGTGCCAGCGAAGCTTGGATCTGGAGTA
>JBPYDP010000025.1:0-100165 GCA_051985775.1 Candidatus Nitrosopolaris sp.
AAATAATAATGATAATAATAATCCAAATAGCTTTTTCTTGGCCATATCATATGTAGACCAGCTCGAGGCTTTATCCAGACTTCACCGCCTAAACTTCATGTTTGATTTGCGCCAGAATAGAAATGAACGCTTGAAGAAACTATATGGATGCGCACCATAATGGTCAGTGTTGAAGAATCTCAATTATTATAAAAAAAGTTAATTAATATGTCCCTTTTCAATCATTGCATATTCGACATGCAAATTCCAAGATGGAAATTATCCACTATCAGTATAATGGTAGCTTTGGCAATCGGTATTTTGGTGTTATTCACTTCCTCACAAGCCTCAGCGGCTACTGCAGCTCCATCCAGTAACGCTTCATTAACTAAGCCATTGCTCGCCATTGCCGCGGCAATAGCAATCGCTGGAGGCCTGATTGGAACAGGCAATGCGCAGCAGGGGATCGGTGCGGCAGGGATGGGAATAATAGCGGAGAAACCAGAGAAGTTTGGGCAAGTTCTATTCTTCTTCGTCATTCCTGAGACTCTTTGGATTATTGGCTTCGTGCTAGGTATAATATTGCTGCTCGGTATCCTTTAAGGAATTTCACAATGAGTATTGGCACGTTCATAGATGAGATAGAGAATAACAAGAAGAAGAAATTAAGAGATCTAGACGATCGTTTCTTAAAGGACAAGACAGCCCTGCAAAGCAAGGCAGAATCAGCTATAAAGGACGCCAATACGCATTACTCAATGGAGGCTGCCATAAAATCTGAGGAGACGTCAACTAGAATAGTTGAGGCAGCAAAATTACAAGCCAAGAAAGTGATTTTTGAAGCGATTAATCGCAAGATGGATTCTATTTTTGCAGAAATCAAAAAAGAGATTGGTGGTCACACTAAAAGTCCGGAATACAAGGCTACGCTAAAGAAGATGGTATCAAATGCGCAAAGGCAACTTGGGAGAAATATTGCGATCGGGTGTAGAGAAGAAGACCGTTCAAGCTTGAATGATTTGGAAGTTAAGATCACAAAAACGATAGAATCGATAGGAGGTTTGACAGCTGAAAACATGGATAGAACAAAGGAACTTGATTTGACTTTCGAGGAATTACTTAGAATCCACGAAGATGAAATAAGGGCCATGATAATGGAGGAAATTGCCTAGTGCCTACGTCTCAATTTTCATCTTCATTCGGAAGACTGCAGGCGTTATCTGGAAATTTTCTAACGCAATCATTCATTGGAGATCTTCTTAAGGCAAAGGGCCTGTCGGATATGGTTAAAATGCTTCAAAATTCATGGTATGGTGAAGAGATTGAGAAAGCAGCCTCAGTATACCAACCGCCAGAGCTTCTTGAAGTATCGCTAAATCGCCACTTGGTCAAGGTGAATAAAATCGCCATTGAAGCATCACCCTTTAATGGCAAGAATGCTATCAAAGCATACTTGCTGAAATGGGATTTATATAATATCGAATTGATATTGTCTTCAAAGAATATGGGCAGAACAATTACTGAAACCGAGCCCTTTCTAGTTTCTAGCCGCAATTTCCCCGCTGGAATTTCTGCCGGAAACATACCTCATGACGAGATAAAGTTAATTTTGTCTCAACCTGGAGTCGATGCTGCAGTCAATAGATTGCTCAAGTATAGTTACGGAAGCATTCTTTTACAATATCTTGACGCATATCAAAAGACGATGGATCTGGGGCCAATGATGGCGGCCTTACAGGACTACTATTACCAGACTCTGTTAGAGTCGCTTAGGTTTTTTCAAGGGGATGAAGGAACGATCAGAGAAATGTTTCGGACAGAGATTGACAAGAGGAATATCCTAACCTTGCTGAAGGGAAAGGAAACAAACGCAGAGAAACCTATTGTTAACAAACATATAGTAAATGGAGGAGGCATACCTATCCCCGAGCTAATGGATTTGTACGGTGTGAATAATGTGATTGAATTCGTGAATAGAATTGAAGCCCGTTTTCCTTTAGGTCAAGCGGTGGAGTCATATAGGAGTTCTGGGAGTTTGGTTGACTTTGAAGTTGCTCTAGATAAATTTATCAGTCAGAAATATGTCAGTAAATTAAAGAACATTGCGCTTTCCATAGGTTCAATATTTCATTTTATAATCATGGCGGAACGAGAACGTGAGAACGTCAGGAGGATCGGCTACGGGAAAATGTACAATATTTCAAATGATAAAATTGCATCATTGATGATAAATGAGTGAACAAATCACCAAAAAGGGCAGTCCTGGTAGAATAGCAGTGTTAGGAGATCGTGAACTTGTAGTAGGCTATAGATTGATAGGTATCGAGGATACTTTCATCGTGGGCGAAGATGCCTCTGAAGTTAGAAAGCTTCTACAACGATTGATTTCTTCGAACGAATACGCGCTCATTATTGCAAGTCACACAGTCCGTAGCTCCTTATCTGGAAGCTTTCGCGAGAACGTGGAATCCTCTATTGAGCCTCTAGTATTATTTATGCCGGCATTTGAAGGAAATGTTCAAGAAGAGTCTATTTCGTCACTGGCTAGACGGGTACTAGGAATTAGTATACAAATGAGTTGATCAGAAAAATGGCAATAGTAGCTCGTATATCTGGACCTGTGGTGGTTGCTACCGGGCTTGAAGGAGCACAAATGTACGATGTTGTCAGATTAGGTGAAATGGGACTTGTAGGAGAGATTATCCGCCTAGAGGGTGATAAAGCTACAGTTCAGGTTTACGAAGACACCACAGGGTTACGGCCAGGAGAAAAAATCGTTAATACAAAGAGACCACTTTCTATTCAGTTGGGGCCTGGTCTCCTAACCTCAATCTACGACGGTATCCAGAGACCGCTAAACGTACTGAGAGAGCAGAGCGGAGATTTCATTGGTAGAGGAAAAATTATTCCTGCATTGGATCAGAACAAGAAGTGGGAGTTTATCCCTGAGCTGAAAAAGGGGGAGGAGGTTCAGCCGGGCCAGTTCGTAGGTGAGGTTCAAGAGACTCCGCTTATGAAGCATAAGATTATGGTTCCACATTCGGTTAAGGGACAATTGGAATCGATTGGAGAAGGAAAATTTGATGTAAACGAAACAGTCGCAACAGTGATAACGCAATCTACTAAGGTAGATATTGGGTTATCTAGCTGGTGGACTGTTAGAACTCCTCGACCTGTTCTCAGGAAGCTTCCCCCAGAATCACCACTTCTTACTGGCCAGCGAGTTTTGGATACTTTCTTTCCAGTAGCCAAGGGTGGAACTGCTGCTATTCCTGGCCCGTTTGGAAGTGGAAAAACTGTCACACAACAACAGTTGGCCAAATGGGCCGACAGTGAAGTGATTGTCTATGTTGGTTGTGGCGAGCGAGGGAACGAAATGACTGAAGTACTTACAACTTTTCCTGAATTAGAAGATCCTAAATCCAAGCGTCCGCTTATGGAACGTACTATGCTCGTAGCTAACACATCAAACATGCCCGTAGCTGCACGTGAAGCCAGCATTTATACCGGCATAACAATGGGAGAATATTACCGTGACATGGGTTATGGAGTTGCGTTGATGGCGGATAGCACATCTAGATGGGCAGAAGCCTTGAGGGAAATTTCAGGCAGATTAGAGGAGATGCCTGGAGAAGAAGGATATCCTGCTTATTTGGGAAGGCGGTTAGCTGAATTTTATGAACGGGGAGGTAAGGCTATCGTCATATCCCCTGAAGAGCGGGTCGGATCCTTGACTTTGGTTGGGGCCGTATCTCCACCGGGTGGAGACTTCTCGGAGCCAGTATCTCAAAACACACTTCGAGTTACTAGGGTCTTTTGGGCGTTAGACGCCAGCTTGGCATCTCGTCGGCACTTCCCTTCCATCAATTGGCTGACTAGCTACTCATTGTATGCTGACGATATCAGTGATTGGTATGCCCGCGAGGTATCTCCTCAATGGATACCGTTGAGAAAAGAAGCGTTAGAGATTCTACAGAGAGAATCAGAGTTGGAAGAAATCGTTCAATTGGTCGGTTACGATGCCCTACCAGAACCTGAAAAAGGTATACTTGACACGGCTCGTTCACTTAGAGAGGACTACTTGCAGCAAAGCGCATATGACGATGTAGATACGTATACATCTATAAAAAAGCAGTTCAATATGCTTTCTGTGATATTGGAATTTGGTAAGCTGGAGGCAGATGCTATCAAAAAGGGGATACGATCGTCTCAGGTAGGGAGTCTCGAATCAAGGAAGCTCATTTCGAAAATGAAATGGACCCCAGAAGACCAAATTGATAATTTATTGCAAGAGATAAGAGGTAGTATGCGACAGCAATTCGATGGTCTTTTAATGAAGGTGAGTCAATAAGTGTCCACAATATCTTTCAAGACTCTTTCAAAGATCGCTGGGCCATTGATATTTGTCGAAGGAGTTGATAATGCCTCTTATGGTGAAATGGTTCAAATAAAGTTGCAAGATGGCCAACGACGTGAGGGTCAAGTTCTTGATACCAGGAAAGGGTTGGCCATTGTGCAAGTTTTTGGCCCAACACTTGGACTTGGAACTACTGGGACCTCTACAAGATTTCTAGGACACACAGCCACGTTAGCAGTATCTGATGAAATGTTAGGCAGAGTTTTTGATGGTCTGGGTAATCCACGAGACAATGGTCCAAAGATTGTCTCAAATCAGAAGTTCGATCTTGTCGGTTCTGGTATCAACCCATATTCCAGAGAACAACCCTCCGAATTCATCCAGACTGGAATGTCGAATATCGATGGTATGAACACTTTGGTGAGGGGTCAGAAGTTGCCCATCTTCTCAGGAGCAGGTTTGCCTCATAATATGCTTGCTTCCCAAATTGCAAGACAGGCCAAGGTGCGTGGAACTTCGGAGAGCTTTTCAGTAGTGTTCGCGGCAATAGGAATTACCAGTGAGGAGGCAAATTTCTTCATAAAACAATTTGAAGAGAGTGGTGCTTTGGGACGAACCGTGTTATTTTTGAACCTTTCCTCTGACCCTTCGATGGAACGTATTTTAACCCCAAGGCTAGCATTGACCACGGCTGAGTTTCTAGCGTACGAAAGGGAGATGCATGTTCTAGTGATACTTACGGATATGACGAATTATTGTGAAGCCTTGAGAGAAATAGCAGCAGCACGTGAAGAGGTTCCTGGAAGGAGGGGTTACCCTGGATATATGTATACCGATTTGGCCTCCATCTATGAAAGAGCCGGCAGGATAAAAGGCAGAAAAGGGTCTGTTACCCAGATACCTATTTTAACAATGCCTGCCGACGATATAACACATCCCATACCCGACCTCACCGGCTATATTACAGAAGGCCAAATAGTTTTGAGTAGGGATCTTCAACGGGCTGATATCCATCCTCCAGCTGACGTCTTGACGAGTCTTTCTCGTTTGATGAATCAGGGGATAGGCAAAGGCAGAACTAGGGAGGATCATAGAAGCCTAGCAGATCAGCTTTACTCAACCTATGCACAGGGTAAAGATGCTAGGGCCCTAGCTGCAATTGTTGGAGAGGAAGCATTGAGCGAATTGGATAGAAAGTTCTTGAAAATAGCTAATGACTTTGAAAGAAAATTTGTAAATCAAGGGTTCGATGAGGACCGCTCGATTGAAGAGACGCTAGAAAATGGTTGGGAACTTTTGAGTGACCTCTCAGAGGCAGACATGAAGCGCATTAAACCTGAACTTATTGAGAAATATGGACGGAAAAAGGTCCCTAAAAGGGAAGCAGAAGTGATGAAGTAAATGCCATCAACAACTAATATTCGACCGACTAGACTAGAATATATTAGAACCAAACGCAGAATAGTTATTGCTAAGAAAGGTCTAAAGCTCTTGAAACTGAAACGTCAAGCTTTGATCTTAGAGTTTTTCAGCACGAGCAAGACAGCCGCCACACTTAGGAGCGGTTTGCAATCCGAATTATTGAAAGGCTACGAGAGTATTAGAATGGCTGAGATGATGACAGGTTCTATTCGCCTGGAAAATGAAGCGATGAAAATACCAAGCCTAGCTAACTTGCAAATAAAATCGAAAAATGTTATGGGTGTTCGAATACCAAAATTGGTAGGAGGACAGAGACGGGAGGCACTTACCGAGCATCTTTTAGAGCTTCCAACCTCAATTAACGAAGCCATAAAGTCCTTTCAACAAGTCCATAGAATGGTGTTAGATGTAGCTGAGAAAGAGACTGCACTCAGGAAGCTTTTGCTAGAAATAGAGAGGACAAAAAGAAAGTCAAATGCTATTGAGAATGTATTTATACCAAGGCTTGCGTCCGCTGTCAAATTTATAACTTTTCGATTGGACGAAATGGAGAGAGATACTTTTATTATGCTAAAAACGGTAAAGCGCAAAATGGGCGAACGTGAGGCTGAGACATTAAAGAAAGCCGAGGAGCAGCTAATTGCCGAATAAGTTTGCTAACCCTCAGCAACGAAAATTCTATTTGGTAATGAGAGCATTTAAGATAGGTAATATATTAAGTACTGTTGTCATAATCCTATATTTAAGTAAACATTTTTTTGGAGGTTAGATTGTGTCAAACAATCAAGAAGCTTATTTACAAACGCTCAGACAGATCAAAAACGCAGAGGATCTCGCTGAAAAGGAAATTAGTGAACATAAACAAGAGTGCGAAAAAACAAAAAAAGATCTCCAGCAACAACTCGAGAAAGAAATTCAGGATGCCAAATCTCAGGGTGAAAAATTAGTTGCGACAGGTATAGAAAGAGCAAGAAGTAAAGCCCTTGACGAAGCTGACATTATCGCCAGGGATGCAGAAAATAAAGCAAAAATGATTTCCAACCAATCTAATACTCCTTCAATTAATAAGGTATTGGATTTACTGTTAAGAGGTATTGACTAAATGACGTTGCTGAAACCTATGCCGATGGCCAAAATGTCTGTCATTGGGCTAAAGAAATACAAGCGAATTATAGTAGCGATTCTTCATGATATCGGGGCGGTTCAGCTTGAACCACTCTCCAAAGATGCTGCATCGTTGCTTAGAGGTGGACGAGAAGTCGATCCTTATCGTGATGTACTTTTGTCAGACCAACTTCTTCGTATGAGAGCATTGAAAGCTAATCTTCCTCCAAGGCCCGTGTCACACCGGCGCCAATTTCGATCTATAGATGAAATCCTCAAGCTCGCTAGATCTATAGATATTGACAATAAGGTTGGCCATCTTGAGACAGAAAAGGAAAGCCTCTTGACTCAATTAAACGAAATCCAGAATAATCTAAGGCTTCTCGAAGAGTTTTCATTTTTTCCCGAAGATTTGAGAATCTTACAACTGCACTCGGCTCAGTCGTATTTTGGACGAGCGAGTTCAGATAAGTTCCTGGAATTTAGAAAGGCAATCGAGGAATGGAAAAACGATATTGCTTTGTACGTCAAAGAGGATAAGGAAGGTAAGTTAGGTAAAGAAGGTAAGTTAGGTAAAGAAGGTAAGTTAGGTAGGGGTGTAACACATTTCGTACTTGTCACTTTCCCAAACTTCACGTCACAAGCACTTGCTTCATTAGTTCAATCCCATTCGATTAGTCTTGAACCAGTTCCCAGATTGAATGGGAAGGCCCCTAAAATAATTCAAGTGTTGGTGGCTCAAAAAGAAGAAATATCACAAAGGCTCGAACTGGTAAGAACAGAACTCCAGGATATTTCTAAAAATTATTATGAGACGATAGTGAGTATTCAAGAACAACTTGAAATAGAAAGCAAGAAACAGGAAGTTACAGAAAATTTTGGTCTAAGTGAAGATGCATTCGCCATGGAAGGATGGGTACCTAAACCAAAACTCGGTGAGTTAAGGACGATGCTGGAAGAACATGCAAAAGGTACGCTGATGTTTGAGCTAAAAACTCGGGAAAGGCCTCCAACACTTCTGGCCAACCCTAAAAGATTTCGTGTATTTGAATCGTTTGTAAGATTTTATTCCCTACCTTCAGGAGACGAGTTTGATCCTACCCTGATTTTCGGCTTGATATTTCCAGTTTTTTATGGTATGATGCTGGGGGATATGGGATATGGATTAGTCATTCTTCTTGTTTCGTTGTGGGTGATTCGCCGCGTGGAGAGGGGCAAACGTAATTTGAATATTATGCCTCGACCGTTACGAAACTTTGCTAAGACTATAGTTAAGCCAAGTCAGATGGTGAAATTGGCCAAGGCAATGATACCAGGCGCAATAATTGCGATAATATTGGGGTTTTATTTCAATTTGTTCTTTGGATTTCATCTCAACGGATACCTTTTCCACTATGGACAAGGGCTGCATTTCGTGCCTGCAAATGGCACATTTTTGGATCCAATTGCGACGACTGGGTTGAAAAAGTTGCTATTAGTCAGCGGTTACATCGGCCTAGGCATGGTGTCCTTTGGTTTGGTCCTCGGGATCCTCAATAATCTACGAGAAGGTCAAAAGAGGCACATGATTGGTAAGATTGGTTGGCTTTTGTTTGGCTGGGGAATAGTTCTAACCGGATTGGCATTATTGCACCACAGTCACATCAACCCGGTACGACATATCCAGGGAGTTCTTTACTTTGGATTAATACTCGGTGGTATCGGTTTGATGTTCTACGGCGAGGGTGTACGTGCAATAATGGAATTGCCTTCAATTATTAGCCATATTTTATCATACACTAGGATCGTTGGAATTTTATTGGCTTCTGTTATCTTGGCTGATGTAATAGACTTCATTTTTATTAGGTCTCTACATCACCCTGTTCCAATCATAATCTTGGGAGTTTTGATATTTTTTATAGGACATATTTTTAATATAATCCTAGGGGTGTTCGAGCCAGGCATCCAAGGAGCTAGGTTGCTTTATGTAGAATTTTTTTCGAAATTCTATCATGGAAATGGGAGGCCGTTCAAGCCGTTTGGAAGCAACAGGAAATTCACAATTCAAGAATTTTCTCGTTCTACTTCACCTTGATAATAGGACAATATTAGAGAAATTGATATGAACGATTTCAGTCTGTTGCATTACAAAATCATACTTTAGAGTGAACTGTAGGTCAGGCTACCAAACGTCTATAATTGTGTGCATATAAACTCTTACCATGTCTCAATCGTTTAATGAAACATTTCTAAAGTACCGCACCCTGGACGACATGCTGAAAGTCATAGTGTATTCGGCACAATCTGCGCTCGGGTTAACCCCCATGCTGTACCATATAGTACATCAAGGCAAAGATATCTTATTTATTCAGACCGGAACTGTTGGGGGAGTTATAGTTCATTATGTGATTGAAGGAAACAAGCCCAAAGAAAAGTTCATTCAACTTAAGAGGTTTACCGGCGAATTTAGCTTTGTTGAGAATATAGGAACTGATGCACAATCGATCTATGTACCAGTACTGGAATTGGAAGCCTCTACCCTGAGATTCCAGCTTTAATTTAAATGAAAAAGTCTGTTATGAGACTTCTAAGGAGAAGGACCAAACCCTTACATTTAGACTCGCAATCATGCACGTACGACCTGCTGCACACCTCCAGTTGACTTCTCTAACGGTCCAAAAACGAATTGAGTTACGTCTGATCACCAAAATCTCTTATATTAAGCCTAACATTTCTTGACCCTAGTTTCAGCGTAATAGAGAATTCAGTTGATATCAATTTTGTATTGCCAGATAACTTGAATAATTGGCTTCTGCCAGCGAACCCTATGCGTTGGAGGATAGCCCTTTCGATAGCCGGCAGCGATTCAGGAGCGGCAGCAGGAATCCAGGCTGACCTTAAGACTTTCACGCTTCTAGGTGTCTATGGATGTACTGCAATAACTGCCATAACTGCCCAAAATACTAAAAATGTATCAACCATCCTCGAACTTGACTGCAGGGCGGTTGCAGACCAAATTAATTCTACTATACATGACATACGTCCGGATGCCATTAAGATCGGTATGGTTTATAATAAACGCAATATCAGGGTAATAAAGGAATCACTAAGAACGAACAGTGTTCCTGTTGTGTTAGATCCTATCCTTGCAGCAGGAACTGGAGCAAAACTGATGCTACCAAATGCGTTTGAGTTATTCAAAAAAGAACTGATACCCCTTTCAACAGTAATAACTCCAAATCGTTATGAGGCAGAGGAAATAGTCGGATTTAAAATTACCACTCGAGGAAACATACTAAACGCTGCTACTAGGATTAAAAATCTTGGAGCAAGGAATGTGATTATTAAAGGCATTCATTTGCACAAACACAAAGTGACGGATTTTCTCTTAAATGCGGAGTCCCAATTTCTGGAAATCTCCAATTCTAGGCTAAACATTTCAGAAATGCACGGGTCAGGATGCAATTTCTCTGCAGCGGTCACTGCCTTCCTAGCCAGGAATTACACTCTAGCTGACGCATTTGCGCTGGCTAACAGATATGTACAAGATGCTTTACAAAACAATCTGATGATAGGAGCTGGACTTGCAGTTGCACACCCTGCCTCATCATTGTACGATGACGCGAATAAATATATAGTTCTGACGAAACTAGGTGCCGCAGCTAAGACTGTAGAATCAATTCAGCGATTCGGTACACTAATACCCGAGACACAGTCGAATTTAGTCTTCGCTCTGCCAAACGCCAAAGGACTGAATGATATCGCAGCAGTCAAGGGAAGAATCGTGAAATTCGGAGAGGGAGCATTATGCGCATCGCCAACTGTTGAATTTGGTGCATCCAAGCATGTTGCTTCCGCAGTACTTGTTTATATGAACTCAAATCCATTGATCCGTTCCGCCATAAATATTAGATTTGACAAACTGATAGAAGCGATCCTTAGATCGGACTTTAACCTAAGTAGCTATGACCGACGCCTTGAGGGTCCTGAGGTATCAAAAATTGAAGGGACGTCCATACGATGGGGTATCAAAAGCGCTTTAGCAAAAAAACCTCACGCTGACGCTATTTATCATATGGGGTCGATTGGTAAGGAAGCGATGTGTCTCATATTTGGCAAGGAACCATCCGAGGTGGTCCTTAAGGCCAATGGCATATTAAAAAAGCTGATAGCCCAAGGCAAGAGATAGACCTACGAATCTGCCATCAACTACACACTAATCATACCTAATATCAAATCATACCATATCACTCTCAAAGCCTTGGCCTTCAAAACTTCGATACCTTTGAGAAGCCCAGACCAGATACCCTCCTAGAGCTCCGGTCCCTATTGCACTTACCGCGAAAATAATTGGAATTGTATCCATCCCAGGTACAACAAATGATTTGTCGATCTTCGAAAGGATAAACCACGCTTCGATCATGCCACCCATCATTATCGCACCGGTAAGGATTAGGATAATACCTGAAGATCGTGCTGGTTTAGACCGGGAAAGTCCCACGACAGCGCCAACGAGAATTAAAGATGGAACCCCGGAAATCGAAACTATCATAATTAAAACCCCCTCAGGATCGACTGCAATTTGAGGGCCACGCCCTCCTACCCCTATCAAAAAATTGTAGAATGATATCAAGAGAGCAACGAACAAGACGCCCAGAGCCAGTGCGCCAAATGCAACCCAAGATTCAAATTTTACCATTGCATTTTGTAGTCCAAATAATCATGTTATGCCAACGAGTCCTGCCAGCTCTCGTCTGCATGCAGAACCTAACACCTCGGCAGCCTTTTCAGGCCTAATGTTATTCACGTAAACCCCAAACCCTCGTTCAAGTCCTGACCAAGAGTGTAATTGTGGATATATTTCAATGTGCCAGTGTATTTGACGACTATTTTTCTTCTCCGGTGCAAAATGAAAAACTAGGTTGAATGGCGCCTCGTTCAGTGCCTTAGACATACCTCCCAATGTGGCTCGCATTATCAGAGCCAAGTCCGTCATCTCTTTTTGAGTAATTTTAGAGAACGCAGTTGTGTGTTTCTTAGGATAAATCCAAAACTCATAAGGGTAGGTAGGAGCCCATGGTGAAAAGGACAGAAAGCTGTCAGTACTCAATATCTGTCGAGGTCCGCTAGATTCTATTGCTATAATGCTGCAAGCAGGACAGCTTCCGTTCTCGTTCATATATCTATGCGATGCTTCAGCCTCTATTTCGATTTGCGGCGGGATAGTTGAGAAGGTCACGATGTTAAGGTGCGGGTGAGAGATCGATGCTCCAGCTCTTACACCACTATCGACATAAACTGAAACGTAGGTTACGCTTTTTTGTGTGTAAAGCCATCTCACTCTATCTTGAATGACCAGTAGGACATTTGCCCACTGGTCAACAGATATTTCAGATAGCTTTCTGTCATGGTCAGGAGATGCGACTAGGACATGGTGATAACCGTACGCCGGCTCACTATAAAGTGGCTTATCGGAGTAAGCGTGGCTAGAGCTAGTTGACACTGCTGGAACGTCACTCTGAAAGACCCTAACGCACCAATCATAGACTATATTTTCTTCTGTGTCCGAAAGCCGCTGCAGCATTCCATCCTTAGCGACGAGTGCGATTGATGCTGGCTCAGTCATTGATTCGTTACCTGGACAATATGGACAAGAAGTATCAAACTTGTTAATGACTTCCTTATCTTCAGTTGATCTTGGTACAATCACAAATTTGTCCAAGACATAATCCTTCCTTAAATCACCCAACTGTGAGTCTGCCTCTTATGACTTCGTATAAGCTCTTTTAATTAAAGCTTATGTATCGGATTCTTAAATGATTTAGAGTGTAACCATCCATCAAAATCCAAGATGGTGAATCTGAAAAAGGCTCGAAAATTAAATGCGATCTCGTTATTTAGCATCACAGATAAATTCGTCTATGCAAGGATTTTCACTAAGATGACAGATAAGATTACTAGTGGTAAAATTATATACGTCTTGCTTGATGGAGTGGGCGACCTTCCCCATATAGATCTTAATAACTTAACTCCTCTGGACGTAGCTCAGACTCCAAACATGGACGAATTGGCACAAAATGGATGCATGGGAGACACAATCACAGTCAGAGAGGGAGTTGCTCCTCAATCGGACATTGCTGTCTTCAATATGCTAGGGTATAGCTTTGAGAATAAAGACTATGTTGGCAGAGGAGTGATAGAGACTATTGGCTCTGATATAGATTTCCGTAACGGCGATCTAGCTTTGCGTGGAAACTTTGCGACAATAGATGATCGGTCACAAATAATCGATCGAAGAGCAGGAAGAAACGTCACTACAACTGAAGCCCAGAGAGTTTGTCGTACCCTAACTGAACAAATAAAATTTAGTAATTCCAAGATATCGTGTATTATCAAACCCACGATAGCCCACAGACTAATCGTAAGGTTCAGGCACGAGGGCTTAGCTTTTTCTGAAAAGATTACGAATACTGATCCCGCCTATTTGAAAATCAACGGAATTGGCATAGTGAATCAAGCCGCAGAAGAAATGCGCCTGGTAGACTCCAGGCCCGAGGACTCCACGCAAGCTGCTCTAATCTCAGCAAAAACCATAAACGAGTTTTCAAAGCAAGTCCTGAGGATCTTGAGATTTCATCCCATTAACGAGAACCGTAACAAAGTGGGGAAGCCACCTATGAACGCGATACTTCTGAGAGATGCCGGTAATAAACTTCCTGAAATCGAGGCAATCAAGATGAAGTACAATCTAGATGCGGCGGCAGTTGTAGACATGCCTGTTGAAATCGGTATATCCAGAATTTTGGGAATGAAGGTATTACAGGTCAAGAAAACAAGCGACTATAAAAGTAAAGCATTGACCATTGCAGAGAATTTATATAAAAAGGACTGTGTCTATGTTCACTTAAAGGGACCTGATGAATTCGGTCACGACGGTGATGCCTTAGGCAAGAAAAAAAGCATAGAGGAAATTGATAGATCCTTTTTTGGTCCTTTGCGAGAGCATTTGGATGCAGGCCTCGAGCCACTGATAATTGTCTCTGCGGACCATTCAACACCCTGCATCAAAAGAGCTCATAGTGCTGATCCCGTCCCTGTACTATTGTCCGGAAACATGGTCAAAAAAGATGGGAGCAGGAGATTCACAGAAAAATACGGTTCAGTGGGAAGCTTGGGACGATTGAAAGGATCCTCTGTTTTAAGGATAGCTTTAGACAGCCTTAAACAATCCAACTGAAAGAGGATAATCCACTAATGGAATCAAAACGTTAAAAACGTCTCGGTTTTGATCTAAAATCTACTGCTGCTCGTGAGAGTTCCCTTGCACTGTTCGCAGACCTCTTCATCGATATTGGACTCCATATTATGATGCACATCACAAATAATCAATGTTGAGCGCATATAGTTGCAAAGCTCCACGAATTTGGCCATCGTATTAGGAGTGTATGCCTTATTAGTGGTTAGGTCTTTTGCGATATCCTCAGTCATACGCATTATTTCCCGCACAGAGGTCAGCTTGTTGATAAGTTGAATGTCGCCCCTAGTTCCTCTGAGATAGTTGCTAATCGCAGCCTGAGTAACACCTAGAACCCTGGCGACAATCTCCTCCTTCATTTCGTACTCCTGTACGAGTTTCTTTGCTAAAATTGCCCTAATAGCTGGGATCAGAGACTTTGCTTCAATCTCAGAAGGAAGAAGCATAAACAGATTAAAAAACCGTAAATCTTATTTAAAGGTTCTTAACAGGTGGTCTCTAATATACCTACGAGTACAAGATATATTTAAGTAAGCGTTTCCCTTGCTTCAATTGTCTAAAAATGAACATTAGTCCTCTATTGTTTCATGGCCGATTAGACCTTCGGCAAAGCTTTCTTTGTGCTTTGGAGGGGAACAAATGCGAATAAAATTTGGGTTCACCCAGGGATTAAATGTTGCTCGTCTAGGACTGGATGAAACTCAGATAGTGACTGCCTGTCAAATTGCCGATAGGATGCTCTATGATTCGATCTGGACTATGGATCATTCAAATGTACCACAATGGAAGAATGCTATAGTAAATGATGCATGGCTTATGCTTGCCGCCATTGGTTCAGTTACAAGAAACGTTGAGTTAGGCACCTGCGTGACTGACGCGATTAGAAGGCACCCTTCTGCTATCGCCCTATCGGCAATAACTTTGGACAGGATCACAAGCGGCAGGGCAATTTTGGGCATTGGTGCTGGGGAGGCCCAAAATGTTGTTGACTTTGGAATTGAATTTTCGAAGCCAGTCACGAAATTTAAGGAACAGCTAGAAGTGATAGAAAGGCTTTTCGACTCAAGTCCTGATCACCGTGTTAATTACGATGGCCAATTTTATAGACTTTCTAACGCATGTTTGCAAAGTCAAAGTTTTCGGAAGCCAAGACCACCAGTCTATATTGCTGCGGGGGCACAAAAAACTCTAGAGCTCTGTGCAATCTACGGTGATGGATGGATTCCAATCGGTTATACTCCTGAATTGTTTCAAAGACATGCAGACATTATTCGCAATAAGGCAAGAAACAATGGGCGAGACTTGTCCGGGTTTCAATTTGCCAATGACGTAGATATCTATTTCACCGATGATGGTGAAGAGGCTTGGAACAAAATGAAAAACGCAGTTAAGGTTAGCCTCTATAAACCAGAGTTGTTGGCAGCTCATAATATTCAACAGGATTCTGAGTTTGATTTTCGAAAATATTTTACTGAATATGCCATGAACAAACCCGAATTGATGGAACAAATGAAAAGAGCGGCTCTGAAGATCCCTGACAGTGTAGCAAGAACTGCGATCGGAGTAGGAAAGCCGGACGACGTTATTCAAATGTTGGAACGATTCATTAAGGCGGGAACCAATCACTTCATAATCAGGTTTTGGGGAGAAGGTTATTTCAAAAATATCGAAATGTTCGGCAATAAGATAATCCCGTATTTCAAAGAACAATATTCAGAGTAACTGATATTGGATTGAGCCTAAAAAAAAGAATCTAAGGTGTGAACCGACAACTTCTTATTGTTAAAGTGGGCCCCCTCCGATCTGTTCACTGCCTCTGCATCGAATCCGAGATTCTTAAGTGATTTTGCGAACTCTGCGGAAAATCCATGAAATGTGTAAATTTTGTTAGCCCCTGACGATTCAACAACCTTCAAAAGTTCTAAGAAGTCACAATGATCGCTCATTGGTAAAGAATAATCGAAACCCATCGAATGGCCGTATCTCTCGTCCAACGCCCAACCACTGAATCCAATGGAAACAGCGCCATATTTTTTCTTCATAAGATTTACAAAGGTGCTTTTTGAATGCATGATGGGACAAACCATCACCCATGGTTTCGTCTTTGCAAGCAACCCTTTTTTCTCTGCCTCTGAGAAAACCATTGTGTCCCTTAGAGGAACTCCATATTTCCTATAAATGAAATTTATTTTCGCTACGGAGTCGTGTGAATAAAATGGCTCCCAGTGTTCAAACAAATATTCAAGCAATTGTGCCTTGCCCAAAGGATAGCCCATCAATAGAACAGGAATACCTCGGTCATACATATGAGAAATGATTTTGTTGGTCTCGTGAATTATATCGCTAATAGAGGGAAAAACGTATTGAGGCTTACCAAATGTCGACTCGATTATAAGGGTTTTGACCTTTGGAATTTGTTGCGCCTTCATAAAGGCGCGCTCTCTGATGGAGATGTCACCAGTATAGAACAAATCATTATTAATCAAAAGTCCTCTGGAGCCAAGAATATGACCTGTGTCTACTAGTTGTACGTTGCCATTTCCTTCGTGTATTTGCCCTAGAACAAAACCTCTCACATGAGCGATTTCGAATGTTTCTTTGGAAGTAAGGACCTTTTTAATAGTTGACGATCTTAAGTAGGATTTGCTAAGATGATCTACATGTGCGTGAGACACGAAGGCAAAATCAGACCGAATATATCTAGTGGGATCTAGTGAGATCGTGGTCCTGTCTGTGCGTATGACAAGACAAGAATTATCTAGAATAACTAAAGTCTCCAAGAGAACGAAGTCATTCATAATTTTGAGACCTATTTTAACATATAATTTCGCGGGATACTATTTTTAAGACACGCATGTCAAAGGAACCGTAAGCTTGCTAAATCTTGCTATTTTGATTTCAGGACGAGGTAGTAATATGGTAGCGATTCTTGAGGCAATTGAAAAAGGTCAGATAAAGAGAGTTAAGCCTACAATCGTTGTCTCCAATCGCTCCGACGCTCAAGGTCTCAAGTTGGCTACACAGAAATTTGGAGTCTCGACTCACATCCTATCCAAAGATCACCACGAGGACCATTCATCTGAATTAATGCAAGTTTTGGAGAAATATGATGTCCACCCAATGACGGGTGTTATCTGTCTTGCTGGGTTTATGAAAATTCTAGGCCCTATTTTAGTCGATAGGTATAGAATGCGGATATTGAACATTCACCCTTCGCTTCTTCCCTCATTCCCGGGTCTTCATTCTCAAAGACAAGCTCTCGAGTATGGGGCCAAAATAAGTGGATGCACCGTTCATCTTGTTGATGACGGAGTTGACACTGGACCAATATTGATGCAGAAAGCTGTCCCAGTTTTCGATAATGATACTGAAGTGTCGTTGACAAAAAGGATATTGAAAGCAGAGCATATTCTTTACCCTGCAGCTCTGCGATTATTTTCAGAAGGCCAACTAAAGTTGGTCGGACGAAGAATTTCAATGAAGGACATGAAAGTGCAGAAATTGAACTGAGACCAGTTTCTTAAGCATAAATAAAAATAATACTTAAGAATTTAATACTCACCTGACTGCGAAGATTTTGGACGGTTTGGCTGCAGCTGCCCATCTGCAATCAAACGTGAAAAGAAGCGTCAGTCAACTACGAACTCAAGGAATCGAGCCTTGTCTGGCAACAGTGCTTGTTGGAAATGACACCTCCTCAGCAATATACGTTAGAAATAAACAGAAGGCTGCAGAAATTGTTGGAATCTCAACGCAGGATCACAAACTTTCAGCAGAATGTACACAAAATGAACTGCTAGGGCTTGTGAAAAAACTAAATCAGGATTCCAAAGTCCATGGTATATTGATTCAATTGCCGCTTCCTTCACAATTAGATGAGTTTTCTATACTGAATGAACTTCATCCCCACAAAGACGTAGATTGCCTGACACCATATAATGCAGGTCTCCTAATGAATGGAAAGGCAACCTTGAAGCCATGTACTCCGTCAGGTATAATTGAGTTGTTAAATTTTTACAACATCGATATGGAATCTCTTGATGTAACTATTATTAACAGGAGTTCATTAGTGGGCAAGCCGCTTGTATTTCTAGCCTTGGGGAGAAATGCGACAGTAACAGTATGTCATTCAAAAACCAGAACATTGAACGAAAAAACGAAAAACGCAGATGTTTTGATTTCGGCAGTAGGAAATCGGAAAGGCTTCATAATCAAATCAGACATGGTTAAACCCGGCTCTGTCATAATAGATGTTGGAATTACTAGGTTTGAAGGTAAGCTCGTCGGTGACGTTGACTTTGAAGATGTAAAGGAAGTAGCTTCATGGATAACGCCTGTGCCTGGTGGTGTAGGGCCAATGACTATATTGATGCTCCTAAAGAATACTGTAGCTGCCTCATGGTTAAACAAAGGTGTTCTTTCTCCCTAAAGTTGTCAGAAACAAAATCAGTCACATTAAAGACTAAATTGCGTCGACGTATGTTGTCAGAACGTGACTCTATGTCGCGTGCTGTTATCGCCATCAAAAGTGAAATTATCCAAGAAAGATTTATGGTTCTAAGCGAGTTCAAGCACAGCAAGATACTAGCAAGTTATTATTCATTTGGTTCGGAGGTACGGACTTTTAGAATTATGGATGAGGCCTTAGACAAGAATAGGGTTGTTGCCCTTCCGAAAATAAACAAAAATTACATGGAATTCTATCAGATCGATGTCAATTCAGTTTTTTATACCAACAAATTCGGAATACCAGAGCCTACTCCCTTATCGTCTCAAAAGGTTTCAGACGAATTAGATCTAGTATTGGTTCCCGGAATAGCATTTGATACATACGGCTATAGAATAGGTTATGGATATGGATATTATGACAGGTTCTTAGCAGACAAAGGGAATTCTATTGTTTGTGTCGGACTTGCCTTCGACTCACAGGTGGTACAACAAGTCCCACATGTCTCTCATGATAGGAAATTAGATATTCTACTGACAGATAAGAGGATTTTTTATTTCTGATCACGCAATATTGGCTTTCCAATGTCAGTTCGATAATAATGGGAGTCGAGTCCCCATTTTATTTTGCTAACCCTTGAATATGCTTTTTTGGACGCCTCGTACACGTTAGACCCTAATGCACAAACCCCGAGCACTCTCCCCCCGTTAGTTAGCACATTCCCAAATTCATCTTGTTTAGTACCTGAGTGAAAAATTATAGTATCTGCTTCTATAGGATCAGTCAAGCCTTTTATAAGTTCACCTGTGGAATAGCACTTAGGATACCCTTTGGACGTCATTATTACACAAATAGCTGACTGAATTGCCCAGTCGAGAGGTTGTATTGTGTCAAGTCTTCCTTCACGCGCGAGTTGTAGGTATTCGAAGAGGTCTGAGTTCAACCTCATCATAAGTGGTTGGCACTCAGGGTCTCCCATTCTTACATTGAACTCGAGAACGAACGGCTCTCTTCTAATGTGGTCTACAAGTATTCCAGCATATAAGAAGCCTCTAAAGGGTTTTCCTTGGCTTCTCATTCCAGAAATTGCGGGCATCATTATATTTCTCATAATTTTGCTTTCCATATCCTTATCGATGAGCGTGGTGGGTGAATAACTGCCCATTCCGCCTGTGTTTGGGCCCATGTCCCCGTCGAACAATCTTTTATGGTCCTTACATGATGCTAAAGGCAGTATCGTTTTTCCGTCGCAAATTGCTATAAAAGATGCCTCCTCCCCATACAACCTTTCCTCGATGACTACTTTTTGTCCACTTCTTCCAAACTTGCCGTAAATCATCATCGAATCTAATGCCACGAGAGCTTCGTTTGAGTTATTACATACTTCCACCCCTTTGCCTCCAGACAATCCGTCTGCCTTAACTACAAGCTGACTCTTTTGCCTGGCAACGTAGTCCTTTGCCTTCTCAACATCTGAAAATGCGGAATAATTTGCTGTTTGAATCTGATGAGCCTTCATGAAATTCTTTGAAAATATTTTACTTGTTTCCAGCAGTGACGCACTTTTGGTAGGGCCAAAAATGGGAAGGTCCTCTTCGAAGAATCTGTCCACAATGCCTTTTTCTAGGAATGTTTCTGGTCCTACCACAGTAAAGCACTCGTGGGCTCTCGCGAACCTTACAAGTTTGTTGAAGTCATTCGGATTGACATCAATATTTGGTGAAGTGCCGCCGTTTCCGTTCGCATAAAATACTTTCCTGACTAGTCTGCTCCTCGATAGCTTCCAACCTAATGCATGTTCTCGCCCCCCTGAACCTACAATCAGTACGTTTTGATTACGCACAATTGAAAATGTTTGGAAAACTCAATATTAAACTAATTTTAAGAAGGACAGTCTCTTGTCCTGTTCTTTTTTGCTTTATACCGTCAATTCGGTACAGTGAAGCATGTAGCTTGAAAAGGCATAACAGCATAGGAGACAGACAGCTACCTTGATTAGCTAGTATGCAGTAGCGAATGGTTCAAATCTGAAATGAGTCCATCAATGAAAAACCTACGTTCAGAATCATCAAACTCGATAATTGTGAACTTTTGGGCTTTTCTTGCAATTTCTACACACGTCAGATGATAGCACTTTTGCCCACCAGATAATGTCCTATAATAATATCTCTCGCAAGAGCAGAAGCCAACTTCTAAGTCAACCCAGTGTTCTCTGTCCCTCCCAACCATCGTCCAAATGACCGTCCCACTAGGTTGAAACCTATGAAGTTTGACACTGCCGAAGACACACGAGGTATTCAAGGAGTCATTAGCAGGTTTTGACATAGCATGCCAGTAAATTCCAAATTTCTATTTGTAATGTTGCAATCGTGAGTTAAGAATGTTTTTTATTTCACCTTTTCAACGATAATTCATCGAAGATCGATCACCGAACCTAGGCTTAATTGCTGATTCGTAAGATCGATTTCGTCAAAGCTAATAATAATGCGAATGTGGTCACTTATGATAGTTGAAAGATTACGAAAGGATTATTATCTGGCTTGACTACTTTAACAAGACACTCAACAAACGGAAGGGGCGCAGGATAAGAAAAGAACTTGCCGTTTATGATCCGACAGTTGCAGACCTTCTGGAGGCCGCTAAAGAGGCGGGCTATGAACCGGTTCCAGAGGAAACTTCTGAGATTGCAAGATATCCAAGAAGGCCGTTTGTTAAATCAGGTTATATCATACTACCTAAACACCCTCAACAAAAAAAGAAATCGATTTTAGGGCAAATTGCACTAAAAATGCTCCAGAAGAGCAAACAGAAATCCAAATCTCGTTAGCCTACTACGAAAATTGAATTAGAACTAAACCGTATAGTTAGCTTGGAGATATGAGCTTTAACAATCTTGAGGAAGTAGGAGAAGTCATGCATTTGGCAAAGAGCAATAGGATTATCGTTCGAATATTTCGTACGAAAAACCAAGAGGTCAGACCGGGGGAAGTCTTAGTGGACGAAAGAAACAAAATTGTGGGAAAGGTTGTGGAGATTATTGGTCCAGTGCTTTCGCCATATGCATCGCTGTTTCCCTTAAAAGAAGGAACCAATAAAGTACCCGGTTCCAAACTATATCGCCGTAAAATAGCAAGTTCTAAGAGGAAGCGGTAAAAGCTAGATCTGCAACAAAGAAAGTGATAAATACTTTTTATAACAGTTGTCTGCCACTATTTCTGATGTTAGGATTAAACTCGGAAATGATTACCGGGATTGCTCTGATCATTCTTGCTATTCTTTTCATGATCGCGTCTTTGTACTACAAGCCATGGGAAACGATATTAATAGTAGACTATGCGCTTATCGCGATTGGCGCGGGATTCATTGCAGTAGGCATGTGGACTAAGCGTAACTCAAAGAAAGAGCAAACTGAAGAACCAAGTCACCACTAGTAAATTTTCAAGTCTGCAGAAATATGGAAGTCTGGTATTGGAGATTGGGTATATAAGGCGAATAAGTTAGTGCAGTCTTAGTAAATGAAAATTCCAACATTTGGGGTAGACACTAACTTAGATGTTGAGCTAAAAAATGATAACAGCTTTTAGCGACGCATTATGACTCAATGTCATTATAAATACAGCTCTGACTACCTATTTTCCTAAAACGACTGCCGAATATACAGGTGTACTTTTTTAGTTGGCATCACGTTTTTTTATTCCGTTACATCTTCAACTGCTGATGGTAAATAAGATAGACTATGTTGGCAAGATTTTCGTTTATAATAGCGGAATGCCTGAGGAGACCATTAAAGCCACCTATCGTAAATTAGAAGAGTGTGGTGTTAACCAGAGTGATATCGTCATAATTGGCTTGCCAGAGGGCGTTCCTGAAGGCTCAATAATGGTAACAATATGGCCCCATTATCTCTCAGTTTCTAAGGTAAAGCGGGTTAGGGAGGGTTCTATATATGCTCCTCAATTGTTCAACATTGAACTTTAGAGACCATAAAAAATTAAATCTAACTCGATAAAATTCTTATTGGTTATGACAGTAACGTTCTTTTGTAAACGCGGTCGGCATTCAGAATGTCCAAAAGCTTGGCCGTTGGACGATATCTCTCCGGGTGACCACGATTGTTCCTTTGATGTAAAGATGACTAAATGTTTATGTGATTGCCATGATAGCGTGAATTGAAATTAATCACTCATTATCCCAAAATTTGGAGCCCAAGAGATTTCTAACCAATTACCGAAATATTGAGGTTTACCGAATAACAATGAAGCCTAAATACTCATCAGTAGAACCGATTAGTCAACTCACTTTCAATTCATTCTGGTAATCGGAACCGTAACCGGAACCGATATTATCTTTTTTTATTTTGAAGGATAACAATGGATTTGTATCGAGTGTAATTCTCGCTAGAAAATTGGGGGATCAGAAACCGTAATCACAATCATGCTTTTGAGAAAATCATTCAGCCACCGCATCATCATATCCCCTCTTCCAGTCAATCCCAAATCGTTCCATTAGATGTTTTGCCTTATTTCGCATCCTCGGGTCAACACATATTATCACAATACCTTTGCATGGCTGCCCATACATAACTACGGAACCGTAAGGAATCATCATCAGGATTGGTAAGACCAAGAGATCTTCTTCTCCTCTGACAATCACTCTGACATTAGAGTTGGTAGAGTTGTTAATGGCAGCCTGCAATACACGAATTGCATTTTCTGTGATGCATCCGGGTGGATTGTAGCACTCGAAATTCAAACTGCTAGTGAGAGATTCACCCCCCCTTACACCTCGTTCGAATCGCTGTTCTCTACCATCAACAACAAAAATATTCGGAACTAAGCCAAATGACCAGAGACGGTCCGTTGTAGCGTCACCTACAGATGCAACAAGTACTGCGCGCTTAGTAAATTCTACGATGCTTTTCCTATTGATTTTTTCAGCTTCGAGTAGAATCCCGAAAGGCTCCTTCAAGGCGCGGAGATTCTCAGGATTGAGATATATTTTGTGGTTCAGTCCTGGTCCTTTGGTCATCGTGAGCGGATTCGTTTGGGCCAGACGATTCTACGTCTTTCATGGTTGTGGCTATAACGCTGATCCTACCAGCAATTGTCTTAGCCGCGTCGGAAAAAGCTTTCGTCTCGATCGAATTAATCTCTGAGATAGCAACAGGCTTTCCGACATCGCTTCCTTCCATTATCTCGGAGTGGAGAGGTATTTCGCCCATGAATGGAACATTGAATTTTTCACTAACTTTTTTGCCACCTCCCTTACCGAAAATATGTATTCGTCGTTGGCAATGCGGGCAATTAAAATAGCTCATGTTTTCAATGATTCCCAAAATAGGCACGTTTAACTTACTAAACATGCCAAGAGCCTTTACCGCAACGTTCATTGCCACTTCCTGCGGTGTGGTCACGATGAGAATTCCGGTGATGGGAATTGTTTGTGCCAGAGTTAGCGGTGCATCTCCTGTTCCGGGCGGCAGATCTATAATGAGATAATCAAGATCTCCCCAATTCACGTCTGTGAGAAATTGTTTAACAATTCCTGAAACTATCGGCCCTCTATAGATACCCGCCTGCTGAGACTGTTCGTAGAAAAAACCCATGGAAACAACTTTGATATTCCGTGAGACAATAGGCTGAATCTTATTGTTCGAGACTTCTGGTGCCTGATTTATCCCCAACATTAGGGGCACACTAGGACCATAAATATCAGCATCAAGTAGTCCTACTTTAGCACCAGTTTTGGCCAAGCTAAGCGCCAAGTTCACTGAAACAGTAGTCTTTCCAACCCCTCCTTTGCCGCTTGCAACGGCTACTATGTTCATTACTCCAGGTAGTATTTGGTCGAGCGAAATTGCTCTACCCTCCATGACTCTTGCAGTTACCTTTAAGTTTAGATCCTTAACTCCTATGCTTGCCATTGAATTCCGAACATCCTGTTCAATTTCGCTATTAAAGGGGCACGCGGGAGTAGTTAGTTGAAGAGTAAACCCTACTTTGCCGTCTGTAATCTCAAGATCTTTGATCATTCCCATCGACACTATATCTCTGTGTAACTCTGGATCTATGACCTGTCTTAACGACGACATAACTTGATCTGCAGTAACCATCCGAGATAAATCACTCATCATTTTCGCACATACCGTATTTAAATGATGCATCAGTTACCTATCAACGCTCTGCCTGTAAACTAGAATTTGTTCACAAAAGTTAAATCGCATTCATAATTTAAAAAATAGTTATTATGCCGCCTAAAATTAGAGTTGCTCTCTTAGGGATTGGAGGGGCCAGTGAATCATTTATTCGAGGTCTTCATCATTATACCAAAGCGAGAAAAGCAACTGGACTTTGGCACAAGAAAATCAGCGGGATAGAGCCATCAGATATCAAAGTAGTAGCCGCGTTTGATATTGATCCCAATAAGGTTGGTAAACAACTTAACGAAGTTTTCGATGGAGATACTGAGAGTTATAATGCGTTAGAAGTCTTTCGAGTTCGTATAAGCCCTGGATTGATAAGTGATAAAAATTTGAAATTGTTCGATTGTGATCATCCTGTCTTATCTTCAGTCGCAGAATTTCACAAAATCCTTCAAAGCTCGAAAACAAATGTCGTTATAAACCTAATTTCTGCCGGCCTCGATCAGACTTCGACTGACTATGCCTCTGCTTGTCTTAGTGCAGGACTGCCTTTCATAAATGCGACTCCTACTAGGATTGCTTCAGACAAGAGAATCTCAAACAAATTTTTAAAAAGGAAAGTGTTGCTGGTGGGCGATGATCTACAGGGTCAAATTGGGGGAACGGCTTTGCACAAGGGAATAATTGATCTCCTGGTAGAAAGGGGCCTACTTATAAAAAGGACGTATAGTCTGGATGTAGGTGGCAAACATAACATCCAATTGAAAGGTCTCCAAAAAGTCGATTCGATTAGCGTAGGCGACAGAAAAAGCAGCTTGGCGTTTGAAGCACCGTACAATTTCGAATCTGTAACTGGCAAAACTGAACATACCGAGTTTCTTGGAGACTGCCGCAATAGCTATTACTGGATTTCGGGTGAAGGATTTATGGGGTGTGCTTTGGCCATTGACATTGTGCTCAAATCCCATGACGGGGCAAACGCAGGGAACGTACTGATGGACGTAGTAAGGGCTGTATATGTTCACAAAAATCGCAAAGTTAAGAATGGTCGTCAGCTGATCTGCAGCTACGGATTCAAACTCTCGCCTACTAAGTATAAGATTCGCGACGTGTATCGAGAGTTTATTTCAGCCTTTAAGTAGTGTTGCTGTTTCAGCCTTTAAGTCGGACTACACAGAATCACCCCTGTGTAACTAAAAGGTGCTCAATCAATAATGTATTAATTACCATTAAAGTCAATCTCTCATAATGACCAAGATCTTTGCTGACGTGACCGAATCGGAAATAACAAGGACGATAACTGGCATGTTCAATGAAACTATTAATGAATACTCAGATTGTGATGTAATAATTGTAGGCGGCGGTCCAGCCGGCCTTACAGCAAGCAGAGAACTCGCCAAACTCGGTGCTCGTACACTAGTCATTGAACAAAACAACTACCTTGGAGGAGGTTATTGGGTAGGTGGATATATGATGAATCCAATCACAGTCAGGGCGCCTGCTCAGAAAGTTTGGGACGAGATTGGGGTGCCTTATAGAAGAATTACCGACTCTCTATTTGCTACTTGGGGACCTCATGCCTGTTCCAAGTTGATCGCGGCAGCATGTGATGCAGGGGTTCGATTTCTACAATTAACGAAGTTCGACGATGTTGTAATGAAGAATGAACGAGTGAGAGGTGTAGTCATTAACTGGATGCCTGTGTCTGCGCTTCCGAGGAACATTACTTGTGTTGATCCGGTTGCTCTGGAATGCAAAATAGTAATTGATGCATCTGGTCATGATTCTGTAGTCGTCAGACGGCTGACCGATCGTGGTTACGTAAAGCTGAAAGGGATGGAGCCAATGTGGGTAGTAGAAGGAGAGGATTCTGTCGTGCAATTTACAGACGAGGTTTTTCCTGGGCTAGTTGTTGCCGGTATGTCAGTCACGGAAACCCACGGCCTTGCCCGTATGGGTCCTACTTTTGGCTCTATGCTCTTGTCAGGTAAGAAGGCAGCAGAAGTGACTATAGGCAAGCTTAAGGAAATGTCCTATTCACCCAGTCCGCTGGCTAAATAAAGGAAACTCGATAGTTCAGCATGAGGCTTTTCGTTTCCCACGTGGATTCTTGTTTAGGTTTATTGATGTCCAGTCCACTCCTCTGTTAGTAAAGTCCAAAATTAGGAAGTTGATTTGATAATTAGTAATCTTTGGGACAATTCATGTCCCGATAGGAAATTGTCTATGCAGTTCGATTATCATCAATGGAAGAACCTCAAAAAAACTCAAGGTGACTCGGAGTAATGAAGATGCAAAGCTGGAGGTTATATTTCAACTCGAATTTGGACCTAGCTATCTACCCACCTCTTTTCAGGCTGGATAGAAACATGAAAAAGGGGAAATTTTTTAGTCGCATGCGTGCGGATATTGACATTCATAAAAGTTGTTGATTTAAAAAACTTTGTACTCAAAACTTGTCTTTATCTTCCGGGACACAAGCAATTGCAGCTTGCTTTCATTTCTATTATTTTAGAGATATGGTTATATGGGCTACCTCCGCGGACCTACAATTGTAAGCGTGGTGGGCAGCTTGGAATATAAAGCATCGATTTTGTCTGGGTCTCTAGTAACTCGGAGTAATGAAAAAGCTATTGACTTTCCGAACAAATTATTAATTGGTCCGCACAAATCCCTCTGTATTCATACATGTCTAGGACGGATGGTCGAGAAGAGTCCGTTAACTCGGGAAGATCAAGCCTATACGATGTAATAATCGTCGGATCAGGCCCTGCCGGTTATACAGCTGGCATATATACCTCACGCGCAAGGCTGAAGACTCTTCTTATAACTGGTTCATTGCCTGGAGGCCAGCTTATGACCACCAGTGAAGTAGAAAATTATCCAGGATTTCCCAACGGAATATTTGGGCCGGAGCTAATGATGAATATGCGGCAACAGGCTGAAAGGTTCGGTACACTGGCTTTGGATGACGAAGTCGTCAAAGTAGACTTTCATAGACAACCTTTTGAGCTCACCACGAATATCGAAACATATAAAGCTGAGGCAGTTTTAGTATGTACTGGAGCTTCGCCTCGAAAGCTTGGGCTAAAAGGTGAAGAAATATTCGCTGGAAGAGGAGTTTCTTATTGCGCCACGTGCGACGGGCCCTTCTTCAAAGGGGAAGATATAGTAGTTGTAGGAGGTGGAGACACAGCCCTTGAAGAAGCCACTTTCCTCACAAAATTTGGCAAATCCGTCAAGATAGTCCACCGGCGTGATTCATTAAAGGCAAGCAAAATTCTTCAAGACAAGGCGTTTGAAAATCCCAAGATTGAGTTCGTGTGGAGTCATGTCGTAGCCGATATAGCGGGAAATAAGAAGGTTGCGTCAATTGTGGTTCGGGATGTCAACAACGGAAAGGTGAAGAGTATTTCAGCTGGTGGCCTGTTCGTCGCAATTGGCCACGATCCCAATACAGATATTTTTAAGGGCCAGTTAGAGTTAGATGAAAAAGGGTATATCGCACTAAAGGGTAACTCCGCTACGAGCGTAGAAGGAGTTTTTGCTGCCGGAGACGTCCATGATTATAGGTATAGACAAGCAATCACTGCCGGAGGATTTGGATGTATGGCAGCATTAGATGTGGAAAAGTGGCTGGTAGACCGTCATCATCTTGCTCAACATCAGGAGAGCAGAAGAAGTAGCAGTATTTATGGAAGAGTATGATTTTTCATCGAGTACTTAGCTTCCTTCAGCGCAGCATTGTACTGGACCTCTGAGAACACTCCTTGCTGCCCATATAAACTCTTAAATTTTGTTCCATCATCTGCGAAAATACCTACGAGTACTCCATTGTCTATTTTTTCGGCAACCTTAAGCATTGATGCTAGGACTGAACCCGAGGACGGACCTACCAACAATCTCTCTCTTGAGGCCAGCTCTTTAACTGAATCAAACGACTCTTTATTCGTCGCAGTTAACCATTCATCAACTACAGATTCATGCCTAGTAAACAATTCAGGCATAGATGATTCTTCAAAGTTTCTCAAGCCTTGAAGGAGATGATTCTTCTGTGCTTGGATCGCAATTATTTTCACATTTTTGTTCATTTCTTTTAAAAATGTTCCAGCCCCTGTTATTGTGCCGCCAGTACCACAACCTGTGAAGAAATGTGTTACTCCTCCACTGGTTTGGTGCCATATTTCAGGTCCTGTGCTCTCGTAATGGGCTAAAAAGTTAGCTTCATTATCATATTGATTTGGCATATAATAAGTATCCGGCTTGGGCTTAGCGATTGCTTTTGCAAGCGCAATACTTTGATCCGTACCTGCGCCTACTCTTGGACAGAGATCATCGGAGGTTTGGTGTAAGGTTGCCCCTAGATTCTTTAATATGTTCTTGGTTTCATCGCTTACCTTATCCGGTATAACAATTTCGACTCTATATCCAAGAGCTCGAGAAATCCCAGCTAAAGCAATGCCCGTATTACCCGAACTCGGTTCAATAATTATACTTTTATCTTTCCGCAATATGCCTTTTCTTTCGGCGTCCCTGACCATCCAGTAGGCGGCCCTATCTTTCACCGAACCAAAAGGGTTGTACCATTCTAGTTTAGCATAAACCTTCACGCTAGCAGTAGAGAACGAATCCAGCCTAACAAGAGGGGTATTTCCTATCTGCTTCACTATGTCCGAACTAGCAACCGCTGTCATTCTTTACTTGGCCTTTCTAATTAAGAATTGGAGGACCTGTTTATCCTTGTTAACAGAAAGAAGATCATGTCCACTTCTTCTGACCCACGACGAAATATCTTCCTCAGATTCTGGGTCATCGGCTACTACCATTATTACGTCTCCAATAGCAAGTTTTTCCATTTCAATTTTTGTACGAAATACAGGTTCTGGACAGTATAAACCCTTAACGTCTATAGTTTTGGCAGGGGAGTTGGTGCCACTCGTGCTCATATGACCAATCAAAATTATTACATTATCGGTATATTAAGCATTTAGGAAAAATTAAGTATAATGATTACAATCATGAACGCGTGAGAATTAGTTCACCTAAAAAGATCCTTTTCTTTAAACCTCAAGAGATTTGAGATAGAGGAACCATTACTTGATTCGTACTCGTAACCACGAACTATCACTGCTGGAACTCGCCCACTTTTGCCCATTTGTAATTCTGCAGCAGCTGCGATCTCATCGACAATTGCAATCTCCGTTACCCTTAGCCTCCTGCCATAAATGTCGACTTTTCCAACATAACTTTTCACAGGTGAGATGCCCGCAAAGCCGATTGCCATATTAACTTGCCCTTCCCTGAAAGGTCGGCCAAACGTGTCACTAATTATTACCGCAATATCAACTCCTGCTAGGTCCTTTAAAGACGCCCTTAGCCTCCAAGCAGAAGAATCCGAGTCTTCAGGGAGCAACGAAGCATGACTATCGCCGTTTTGCACATTGCTTTGGTCTATACCAGCATTAGCACAAACCAAACCGTTTTTCGTTTCTACAATTATAACCCCTCGCTGCGATCTAATGATTTGCTTAGATTCATTCAGAATTACCTCCATTAACCGAGGGTCTTTATTGGTCTGTCCTGCAATCAATATTGCTTTAGATGATGGCTTAATGGTTTCTAAACTAATTATTCTTCCCTCTGCTTTTGAGACTACTTTTTGAGCTACAACTAGAATGTCCCCGTTAAGTAATTGTCCAAATTTACCAATCGATTCGAAGATGATGCGGTCAAGTCTATCTCCCGCCTGAATATCACGCGTAATTTGAATAGGGATAATCTCTATATTTTTCAAATTACTAGACCATATAAGTCAGAATCAAAATTATTCTTGATGGATGTTGGCCAAGACGGCTTTCCCGAATTTCTTTTCTAATAAATTTAGAAGCAATGACAAATCACGTATCTCTATTACTCCGTCAGCCACTTCTCTAACCTTGTCGACAGGACACATTCCGACGGTAAATCCTGCAACTGCTAACAGACTGAGATCGTTTGCTCCATCTATGACAGCTACAGTTTCTGCGCGAAGGATTTCCCATTCACTCAAAGTATCACGTAGAGCATGTGCCTTATCTGAAGTGACATTTATTTTGACATCATGCAGTATGCCATTTCGGAAAATTAGCTCATTGGAAAAAATTCTGTCTAGCCCTAACTCGCTCTTTAGCCTGTCGGTGATAAGTGTGAAACCGCCGGAGACAGCTATCATTTTCCAGCCCGCTCTTTTAAGTGCAGCACAGAGTTCTTTTGCACCAGGCATTATCTGTAGATTGAGTCCAATTTTTTCTGCGTCTTCTGCTCTTATCCCGCGAAGTGTTGCTACGCGCCTCTTAAGGCCCTCTTCCCATTTTATTTCGCCTCTTATACCTTGTTTAGTAATGTCCCAAATTTCTTTCTCCTTCTCCGGTCCCATGAGTTGAGCTAATACTGGAAGATATTCTGCGTTGAGAAGAACCCCCTCTACATCGAAAATAATTAGCATAATAGCATGTGCTCTGAATCACACGGAAATCCTTTGCAATATATTAACTTTTTTGAAGATATTTCCTGTTTCACTATACACTGCATAAAACAATTTTCAGACGTTCCAAGACTCACGTATTAATATTTCAAGGCTGTATTTCGTATCAACCATAATGTCAAAACTAAGGACATCAGAAGTTTGAGTTAATTATGCATCGCTACCAAAATAGCGCATCGATCACATCGATGAGAATTTTACTAATTGGGAGATCAAAATGAGAAGAAAGGTAGGCTACCGAGTAGAATATGCCTGTTTCGTGTCGGCACCAAGCGCCACGACGACGCTGTCGAAACCATCAAGATATTCAATCGGGAAAAAAATCTTATAGACCTTAGTGCCGGAATTCAACAGATGAGTGAAACCGCAGGTACAAAGTATTTAGTTCCTGTAAAGCAAGTTGATAAATCGCTGAAGCTGTCAGACGAAGCGAAGGGCGAGTTACGCGCGATCGGAATGATGGACGAGAAAGGAAAGATGAAACTTAAGGGTGTAAGCCCAAAAATGCTCAAGCGAATGAAATTAGAAGCTGTGGACTGCCCAGTTTTAAAAACCGAAGTCGGATTCGTTCAATGTTACGTTTGCAAGAATTTTCATAGCCGTGTATCCGGCGAAGTGTATTGTAAGGGGGATCCTTTGTGAAAAATAACTCCAAAACTTCATAAACCTACTGAACAGCCATCTTTTCGTTGACGGGACGCGGCAGTGGAATCACTGTAAAGAAGCACGAGAATTTTAGTGAATGGTATACTCAGATAATCAGCAAAGCGGGGTTGGCCGACTATGCCCCAGTTAAGGGCTCGATTGTCGTCAGACCATACGGTTACGAGATTTGGAATATAATCAGGAACGTTTTGGACAATAAACTCAAAGAGACAGGCCATGAAAATGGATTTATTCCAACACTGATCCCTGAATCCCTTCTTTCAAAAGAAAGGAAACACTTTGAGGGTTTTACGCCAGAAGTATTTTGGGTCACGAAAGCTGGCGGAGCTGAGCTTTCTGAACGACTCGCTTTAAGGCCAACGTCTGAGACGATCGTTTATGCATCATTTGCTAAGTGGATTGAAAGTTATAGAGATCTCCCAATGAAACTTAATTTCTGGAACTCTGCGTTACGGGCAGAAATCAAGGATACTAAGCCCTTTATCAGAAACTCGGAATTTCTTTGGCAGGAAGGCCACACGGCTCATACCTCAGAGGGGGATGCAGAGAGAGAGGTAATACTGATTTTGGATATCTACCGGAGACTAATTGAGGATTTTCTAGCAATCCCTACAATAGCTGGGCTAAAAAGCGACTGGGAAAAGTTTGTCGGGGCAATATATACTACCACTCTTGAAGGCCTTATGCCAGATGGCAAAGCTCTGCAAATGGCTACTTCACATCACCTTGGACAGAACTTTTCCCAGCCTTTCAAGATCCAATTCCTCACTGAGAACAATGAGCAGTGTTACGTATGGCAAACATCATGGGGGATTTCATGGCGCCTAATAGGGGCGGTGGTGATGCTGCATGGAGATGACCAAGGTCTTCTACTTCCTCCACATATCGCTCCCATACAAACGGTTATAGTTCCGATCTTTAGAGACCATGATGCAAAGATTATAAAATCAAAAGCCCACGAGATCGGTGATGAATTAAGGAATTCAGGGATCAGGGTTTTGGTGGATGATAGGGATGAGTACACCTCAGGATGGAAATTTAATGAATGGGAACTCAAGGGAATACCTCTTAGAATAAATCTGGGACCACGAGATATTCGAGAGGCTCAAGTAGAGCTTGTTAGAAGGGACACGATGCAGAAACTCAAAATCGACCGTTTGGGGATTGTAAACTCAGTGTCATCCATGTTGGCCGAGATTCAAAAGAATCTTTTGAACAGGACGAGAAATAAATTGAGGCAAAATACAACTGTTGTGGATTCATTAGACACCTTTAGAACAGTCATTGAGAAAGGCGGATTTATTGCCACATCTTGGTGTGGCGACCAGTATTGTGAGCAAAGGGTTAAGGAGGAAACCGGTGCAGATTTGAGGGTTATACCATTCGAGGGAAAAGATTTTTTGATAAACGCAGACACCTGTTTTTGTTGCAAAAGAAGGTCAGCTATTGTTGCGATTTTCGCGCGTGCCTACTAGAACGAGTTATGGTGGCTCCCGCATGGTTCTACGAGCTGGGATAGGCGCATTATCCTCGTTACTTATGATTGACATCACCTGCAGCCACAGTGGCCCACAAATTTCTCTCTGCCCAACAACTTTATTACCTTATTTATTGGTTCAAGTATTATGCATTCCCGATTTCTACTTTATAGCTTGTACCTAGCAGCTAAAGTCTGGGCATATAAGATAATAAAGGGAAAAAAGAGCACCGAGGAGATCCCGATCTGATTAGACTCATCGGAATAGTAGTACATAAGGCATGATTAGGGCCAGTGAAACTAAGTTCACTTTGTTGTGTTGAGGAAATTTTGAGAAGAATATGATGGAGGATATTGCTGGGTTGTTAAAGGACACATGCTATCGTGTGTTTAACCGTACAAGAGGTTTAATTGGGACAGATTCAGGAAATGAAAAATTTGGCGTCGGGGCAGGAGGTGATATCAGTAGGAAGTTGGATCTTGAAGCTGAGGCGGCAGTTTTTGAAGTTATGGAGGAATACAAATTTAAGCCTACAGTAATAGCTGAGGAGGCAGGCATAATAGAAGGGCCCGACGGCTTTTTGGTCATCGATGCAGTAGATGGAACTACGAATGCCAGCCGCGCAATACCGTTCGTCTGCTGCTCTCTAGCATATGCGAAATATAGGACGTTGCGCTCAGTTCAGGCGGCTGCCATCATTGATTTGTCAACGAGAGACCTATATCATGCAAAATACATGACGGGGTCTTACAAGAACGATGTAGCAATTCGAGTAAATAAGTCTATAACAAATTCCAAATCTCATGATTTTGAAGATATGATTTTGGGCTTGAATTTGTCTAGCGCTGATCCTGGAAGCATTTCCAGATTGTTGAATATTATTTCGACCTCCAGACATATAAGACAATTCGGAGCAAATGCGTTGGAATTATGTTATTTAGCAAGTGGACTATTGGACGCCTACATAGATATTAGGGGAAGAATTCGCATAACGGACTTGGCAGCAGCGTATCTAGTAGTAAAGGAGGCTGGGGGAATGCTGTATGATATCAGCGGCTTGGAGTTAGATTCGACCTTAACAAGTAGTGAAAGGATTTCGTTTATTGCTGTATGCGATGATAAACTTTTCTCACGTTTAGCTTCAAATATCGGGAATACTTAGTAAACTCCTTTCCTATATCGAGGCTAGAACGCCCGGGCCGGGATTCGAACCCGGGTCGAAGGAGTGACAGTCCCCCATACTAGACCGGATTTTACGACTACGAGTGAAAGGTGTGTCTCTATACTACCCGGGCGCAGAATCCAAACCTTTAGACAGGCAATTAAAGTGTTTTGCTTGACTAAAAAATAATGTTGGAGAGTGTATAAAATAAATTAAACCGGACCCGTCGCTATGGTTAAAGGGGCCCGTAGCTCAGCCAGGTAGAGTACCGGACTTTTAAAACTACGAAGAAATCCGGCTGTCTCGGGTTCAACTCCCGACGGGCCCGCAACTTTAGAGGTTTTTCTAGGTGGGTTCAGCCAGCGAGACCGGACATAATGTCTGTTTACTGTACTTAACTCGCATCGACTGGGTTGAGTTTTCATTTACATCCTCTTGGCCCAACTCACACCTTGCAGCAAGTTAATCAAAAAGACCAGGTTAGCACCTAAGGCTGATTAGCTCTTCGCCTATGTTCTTCGATAAGAAGCCTAACAATAGCCTCTAAGGTTCGCACTTTGCCGTCTTTTATCGTGTACTCCGCTCCTATTTTTAAAAGCGCCTTCCTAGTCCCATCCGTAATTTTCATAGAAGTGTTCATTGTATAGCCGGTATGCTGGGGATACATGCGAACCTATAAATCTGTCCATATGTCAGTTATGCTGGGTATATTTGGTATGCAGGATTGTAACATCATTCCAATCTCGAATTTTGAAAGAAATTTGATTTCAGAATATAAAATAGGGCCTCAAAGACAGCTTTGACGAGGTTGACTGGTTCATCAGAATAGCAGGAGCTGTCCAGAAAATATAGTGACATCCATGCAAATTGAACACGTAGAAAACAAATATGCAAAGAAGAGTATTTGGGCTGAAATGAATAGGCTTTTATTTCATCCACATACTTTGGATCTCCCACTTGAGATATTTTAGCATGTTTACCTTTATCACTATTATATGGCTGATGATACTAGCGGTTGCTGCATTCTTGATTTCGCTTGTTCCGTCTCTACAGGTGTTGTTTAAGGAGAATGGAAAACTGGATAGGATTTTGATGTCCGGTGTCCAAGCGACAGTTGCAGTCGTAGCAATCCTGCTGTTCATTTATGGATTGAGCAAACTAAAGAGTTTTTATGCTGCACGGAAATTCTATTCCTAAATTGACCCGTTATTGGTTGCTATGCGCCTGCAACTGGTCTTTTACTCCTCAATGAGATAATCCACCTTGTTTCGTATTAGTCAGGTGGGAGGTATAAGTGGATTCTTATAGACCAAATATACATTATGCTCCGACGGTACGAAAGTTGAACAATTCGAGCTACGGAACTATTGATGTGACTGCTAAGCCTGACTCTCTGCGCGCAGCAACATCGGAAGCAATTGTGACATTGAGTCCGCGGAGCATCCTATTAGTCAAAGAAGGGAAAGGGCCTAAAGGCAATGTTATTGATGCGGCTATCTTAGCTGGTACTTTGGCTGCAAAACGGACTTCTGAATTGATTCCATTCTGTCATATGATTCCAATAGATGATGTAAAAGTGAGCATTATTGTAATGAAAAAATCGGTCAAAGTCACTAGTCAAGTAAAAAGTGTATGGAAGACAGGTGTAGAGATGGAATCGCTTATGTCGGTTGCGATAGGTGCTTTGACCGTTTACGACATGCTCAAGCCAGTCGACGACACTATATCTATTGGAGCAATAAGACTCATAACGAAGGAAGGCGGCTCCAAGAGTGTACGGAAGAAGTCTTGCAAAAAACGACGCGCGGCAGTGTTAGTTACAAGCGATACTAGAAACAAAAACCAAGATGAGTCTGGCAAACTAATCATCGAAAGATTAGAGGCCGATGGGTTTGACGTAGTCTATTATGAGATATTCCCAGATAACATAGCGGTGATCGCGGACGAAATAAGAATACTGTGTGATAAGAGGAAAGTGGACTTGGTTTTAACTTGCGGAGGTACGGGGGTTGGATCAAGAGATGTCACTCCGGATGCAACTTTAAAAGTAGTCCACAAGGAAGTAAGCGGGATTGCAGATACAATAAGAGCGCATGGTCAGCGCAGGACGCCTTTCTCAATGCTTTCAAGGGCTGTAGCTGGCATTCGGAACAGAACAGTGGTAATAAATCTGCCCGGTAGTGTCAGAGCTATTTCTGAGTCATTAGATTCTTTGCTTGGCGGGATCCACCACGCTTTCGAAATGCTCGAGAATCGTAAACATTAGATGCCTTACCCACTCACTTCTTTACCTCAGACTAAGAATTGAATTACTAACGAACCTAATTTCTAACCCACACCTCTATACCTCCATCCATCTTTTCTTTCTTCCATATTGGTACTTCCTTCTTTATCCTCTCAATCGCATAACGGCAGGCACGAAAAGCCTCTGACCTGTGGGGTGCCGAAACTGCAACAATTACGCTTATCTCCCCTATGGAAAGCTCTCCAACCCTATGGATCGCTTTAACCTTCAAAATCTCATACTTCTTGGTTGCAGACCTCTCGATCCTTCGCAACTTATCCTCTGCCATGTCAAAATAAGATTCATAACTCATCCCCACGATTTTTCCCATTTGCCCATGTTCCCTGACAGTACCTATAAACAGGGCCATAGCTCCAGCCTTATTGTCCTTTACCAAATCCATGACCTTAATGGGATGGATAGGTGCCCTAGTGATTCTCTTTGAACCTTGCGTACTTGGAGCCGACATAAAATCCGTACTATCCTCCTGTAACAGGAGGAAAAATAGCGACTTCGTCCCCATTCTTCAAACGTGATTTGCTTCCGACTTTTTTCCGGTTTACCGCTACCTGAAATCTAAAGTCAAATATTCGAGGATGGATATCCACAACTTTGTTCACAAGTTCAGCTAATGTTGAGTTGATAGTCATAGCGATCATCTCACTTGAAACTCCTGTAGCTTCTCTTACTTGCGCAAAGTAAAGGACACTGAGCCTAATAGTCATTGTACCTTGAGTTCTATTTCGCATTCTCACTTCGCGATTCTCTCTGTTCTGATACAAAATATTTGAGTGGACATTTGGGGACAAAGTTTCTAGATCTATCAAAGCTATTTTAACATGCCATACTGCGTAGCATAATTGAAATAATTTGGGGGTTGACTGTATGACAACGAATTCACCTTAATGAATTTGACACATAAAAAGTGTTCTTTTCCTTGAACTAGAAACGAAGATCAACCAGAAATTCATATGTAATATGTTCTAAAACTTATTGTGATCGGACAGAAAATTCATTACTATAAAAGGATGCAATCAACGCAAGACGTTGCAGTGACTATGGCCGAATCGGATCCGTGTGTATTAAATGGAACCGTTGTATTGGCAGAGAAACAAGACAACGGCAGAGGGATGCAAAATAGGAAATGGATTTCCCCACCTGGCGGGCTTTGGCTATCAATCATCCTAAAACCAAATCTTCACCCAACTAAAGGCGCACTCATTAATTTCATAACAGCATTAGCTATGTGTGAAGCAATCGAAATAAAAACTTGCCTAAAGTGTATGGTAAAATGGCCAAATGACATTATAATCAATAGGAGGAAGGTTTGCGGCATCATTATGGATACCGCGATAAAAGGCGACTCGATTTATTATTCGGTAGTGGGCATAGGAGTCAACGTAAACGTGGACATTAAGACTATTGTACAAGCCTTGGGAGGAGAGTCGAAAACTAGTGCGCCTATCACGTCCCTCAAGAGCGAGCTATCCGGTCGATCTGTGAATAGACGTGGTCTTTTAAAAATTTTCTTTGAGCGAATTAATTGTTACTTTAATTCGATCGGACATGAAAACGAAATTGTCGGAGTATTAAGTAGAATTTCTCATAGGCTAGAAGGTATGGGAAAAACTATTATTTCCGATCAAACTAACAGTCACGCAATAGGCCAACTCATAGGGATTTGCTCCGAAGGTTCACTTCTGGTGAGGAGAAGTGATGGTTTAATATCTAAAATCCCGAGTCAATTAACCTACTTACAATAATGAATCAACCACTTGGAAGATTTTACTTTTAGCCGAACAAGGATTTTTTTGATCTAAATATCAACCCATCGAACATAAGATCGCGATATCATTAAGATTCGTTCCTGTCTTTTGAGTGATTGCTAAGGCACCTATTTTCTTTAACGCATTGTAGCTATTATGTTCTCTAAGATAGGTTTTAAATTTGATACCGCTTTTTTTCATCTTAGAGATCGTTCGTGATGTTAGAACTGCTCCGGCGGCCTTTGAGTTTCCGTCTATACCGTCGGTGCTCATACAAATCATTGCGACATCCAGATCCTGTGGAAACTTCCATTTCAACGCTGCCGATAAAATTGCTTCCTGGTTACGACCGCCAATTCCATTCGCCTTGAAATCGTTGAGCCTCACGGTAGTTTCTCCTCCGAAAACAAGAGCACTTGAATTTTGCACAGGGGGATATGTATCACCCAAATTTGCCAGGTATGAACCGAAATCTTTGGCCTCACAGGAGAAGGTGGACCCTAAGTATCTTACATTTTCGATGTGATCTTCCAGATACCTGACTGCACTATTGCAGAAAATTGCATTATTACCGATCAGTATATTGTGAACTTTTTTGAAAATCGGATCTCCTCCCTTTGGCGTCTCTTCGATCTTTCCTTTCATGCCCTTCTCTATTGCTTGAATAACAGGACAACCTGGTTTGTGCCATAAGTTGTATTTCCTGAGAATATTTGCCGAATCTGTAAAGGTTGAGTTATCCGGAACTGTCGGCCCAGAGGCAATGCTGCCTAATGAGTCACCGACTACATCTGACATAATGAGGGTAACAAGAGTGCAACCTCTTGATTTGAACCTCATAAGTTGGCCGCCCTTAACTAGGGATAAATGCTTACGTACTACGTTAACCTCGTTGATACTTGCCCCCACACTCAGTAATGCTTTTGTAATCCCCCTTTTGTCTTTTAGAGACAGATCACCCAAAGGCAAAGGCAACAGGGACGATCCACCTCCAGAGATCAAACAAAATACCAAATCTTTTTCAGTAGTTTTTTTTAACACTTCAATTATCTTCTTTGTACCTTTAATGCCTGCTCTATCAGGCAGTGGGTGACCTGCATAAGTGACTTCAAGCAAGTGTATGCTTGGTTGGTCCAAGAGACCTCTAGGAACTGTTATTGCCCCGCCGCAGACTCTCCCGCCAAGAATAGAAGAAACTTCGTTTGACATAGCTCCCGTAGCCTTCCCTGCTCCGATTATGTAAATCGAATTAAAATTATCAAGTTCCATTGGCGTAGTTTGTCCCTGCAGATCGGTTAGTGTTAATTTTGAACCTTTTAATTTGGTTGCCCTTTCCACTAATTTTCTAGGACTAGAGTCTTGAAGAGCAAATTCATAGGCCGATAACGAATTTTTCAGAGCTCGACTAGGACCCTGGGCATTTTCGATTGATTTTCTATTCAATATAGAACCCATCATTATATTCAAAAGTATTCAAGAATTAAAATTATCGATAGATCTCTCCAACCCAAAAACCGCACCGCTTAACAAATTTTATTAGTTTTAATGGGAATTTTAGCAGTATTCACAGATTGCGTGTAGGTTTTGACAAGTTTCTGAACGGTTTAATATTTGCAAAAATAGACTCCACATCGATATTTCTAGTGCCTAGACCTTGACAACCCATAAAAACCTCAAGAAGTCCAAGTATTTTGAGGATTTATTATTAAGATAACTTAATCAAAGCAATCTTGGGATAAAATAAACGAGGCTAATATCAATTGGTCGCAGATCTTGCACTTAAAGGAATGGCTGGAAAGCGAGGGTTAATGTTTGTCACATATTATGGCAGATCGCGAGCCTTTATCTCTAATTACTCCACTTGGCGCCAATATCATCATTATGGGAAAATTATAGAATTAGCCTCTTCATTGTTGAGTCACGAATCGTTACATTTGACATTAAACAAATTCTCATTATCTGCCTCTGCGAAGCTAGATAATTTATTCGGTCGCTCAAATATGTGGGAAAATTATCCACATGGCCTAGGAGACTTGGATAGGTTCAAACACGTGAATCCTGCCAAATGCAGGAATGGCCAGAAAACGGCTAAGTCTAAGACGCGAAGAGGACGAAGGACCAGCTCTGCCTCAAGGGAATACATAAATTGTGTACATTGACAAAATCGTCGTTGGATGTTTCGGATCTACACTCCACAAGACGCAAATAATACCCTTCCCGAAGTGACCAGAAGGTTTAACGAAATTCTTACTCTGAAAAAATATGTCGTGGAGTTGCATGAGGACCTACAAAGATCTATTGACTTCAATTGCGATTTAAAGGAATTCATCATAAAGAAACAGGAGCTGAATGTAGCCGTAAGCACTCTTTATAAATCGATAGAAGGGCTAGAGTCGATGGGAATAGTGATAAAAAGTGTGGAAGAGGGATTGGTAGATTTTCCGTGCAGACGGTTTGATCAGGAGGTATGGTTATGTTGGAAGCTTGGTGAGAGTGAAATCAAATTTTGGCATGCAAAGGAAGAGGGTTTCTTGGGAAGAAAGCCATTGCCGCCAAAAGGATTCTCATTGGATGTTGATGATTTTTCGGATCTTAAATAGCGTAAGTGAATTATTTGCTCTGTTTTCAGGGGCCTCGATCTCGGAAGGTTATTAAAGGCAGAGGAGGCTCTTTACTAACTTTAAATGTTTATTGAACATGAAGGTAAAAATAGAAAAGATTAATTCCACTGACGACCAGTTCAATATCTTTAGAAAACTATACCATAGATATGACAAGGTTTTTATACTAGAATCTCTGGCTGGCCCAAAAACTTTGTCCGAAGTATCAATTATCGGATTCGATCCAGAGCTAATTATTTCGTGTGACAAAAATAAATTCAGGATATGCAACCGGTCTGGGATAGAAGAAGTAAGGGAGGCCGTGGACCCTCTAAAGCAGCTCCGAGATTTTGTGCCCACGGTTTCAGACCAAAGATACAGATATTTCGGCGGTGCAGTAGGATACGTAAGCTATGACCTGGTGCGCTTCTGGGAGAAGTTGCGTAAACGGAGAACCCCCAGGTCTGACTTCCCGTTACTCGAATTCGGAGTATTCAAGGATGGGATCCTTTATGATCATCTGGATGCGCAGGCTTATTATTTTTCTGTGGATTCAAAATCTAGGCTTAGTGAGGTGAGGGAGGTCTTATCGAATAATATGGAACATCCCAGTCTTGGGAAATTTTCAACCACAAATCTTAAGCAAAATATGCACCGGGAGGAATTTATGAAAAAGGTTGAAAAGGCAAAGAAACACCTTTATGACGGCGATATTTTTCAGATTGTACTCTCAAGACGAATTACTTTCAAAACCTCAGGGGATCTGATGCCAGTTTATGCGAGCTTGAGAGAAATTAATCCATCACCGTATATGTATTTTTTTAAGATTCAAAAAAGAGCAATAATTGGATCTAGCCCAGAAATGCTTATTCGTGTGACGGGCGATTCGGTTGAAACGTTTCCAATCGCAGGTACCAGGCCGGTTACAAAAGATATAAATGAAAATGAGCGCTTGAAACACGATCTTCTCTGTGACGAAAAAGAGATAGCTGAACATACTATGCTGGTAGACTTAGCGCGCAATGACATTGGAAAGGTGAGTAGATTTGGAACAGTTGAGGTCAAAGAGCTCATGAAAATTAAAAGTTTTAGTCACGTACAGCATATTATATCTCACGTGACGGGCGTTCTTCGTCCTAATATTGATTCATTCGACGCTTTCAAGGCTGTTTTTCCTGCAGGAACTGTTTCTGGAGCTCCAAAACTGCGTGCGATGCAAATCATCGATGAATTGGAACCACAAATTCGGGGACCATATGCCGGAGCAGTTGGCTACTTCTCTGCTAATGGCTCGTGTGATTTTGCAATTGCTATTAGATCAATATTTGCAAATGGAAACAGCGCATTTGTACAAGCGGGTGCTGGCATAGTCGTGGATTCTCGCCCGCTAAAAGAATGGCGCGAAACGGAACAAAAGGCTAATGCACTTTTGTTGGCACTCGAAAGATCAAATTCGAAAGTCGAATAGCCAGCGAATTACCTCAAGTAAATCAGCCTCGGGTTCGTTTTTCAATCATTCGTCGGCGGTCTGGCATACCTATTTGATTGGTTTGTATGATATTCTACTGGGAGAGAGGCGTCTTTCTGTCTGCCAGTAAGTATGCCTACAACAGTCTCGTCGGGCTTAATAACGCCATCCCGTCTAAGAACTCGTACTCCTGATGGAACTGCACCTGAGGCCAATTCACAATCGAACCCGTTTAGTCCAACCACCGACATTCCGTCTGCCATATCTTGATCGGATACGCAGGTAACTACTCCTTTGGTCAATTCAATAGCCCTTAATGCCTTCATTAGATTTGAAGGCTTTCCGATCTGAATAGCAGTGGCTCGAGTTTTAGGTGCTAGGCCTTTGCTGTCTTTATAACGATAATATCGGTCTACTAACTCTAAATCTGGACTTCCATTATTCCAACGAAGCATCTTATTTTCAAACTTGCCATTCACAAGGTCATAAAATGAGCTAGCTCCTTCGGCATTTATCACGGCTATTCTTGGGATTTTCCTTATCCATCCCCAATTAGCCAATTCAAGCAAGCATTTTCCGCAACTAGAAATATTTCCTAACGCACCTCCCGGGTACACGATCCAGTCGGGAGGATTCCAGTCCAGGTGTTCCAATGCCCTATAAACAATTGTTTTTTGTCCCTCCAGTCGAAATGGATTGAGAGAGTTTACTGTATAGCCGTGTTCTAATATTGAGTCGGCGAGAGATGCTGCAAGAGCATCATCAAAGTTGCCTTTCACTTGAATAACTTGCGCTCCAAATTGGAAGGCTTGGCCAAGCTTACCAGGTGCAACTTCGCCTTTAGGGATGTAGACATCGCATTCCATGTTTTCGTTGGCTGCATACATAGCTGCCGATGCTGAGGTATTTCCAGTGGACGCACAGACGAGTTTCTTCACTCCTAGCATCTTAGCATGAGTAACTGCAGTAGACATACCATTATCCTTGAAGGAGCCACTTGGGTTATATCCCTCAGGCTGCAAGAAAAAATTATTGTTTGATATCATTGCATACTCGGCTACCTTTGTCATATTGTATGGCTTTGATAGCCTACCTTCGGCACCGTCTAAAGACACTAGCGTTCTTGCGCAATCACCAATGTTGTTCGTGTCGATCCCCAAGAAATTAATGAGCTCTCTGAAGCGCCAGACACCACTTTCATCATAAATGTTGCCTCCGTGATTTCTCCGAGCAAAAAACACTTCAAACAGGCTTTTGGATGGTGTTTTTGAATAAATGACATCAACAAGAAACCCACAAGAACATCGATAAATGTCGTTATCTATATCGAAAGATAAGCCGCAGGAAGGATTGATACATTTTTTTATAGAAGAACCTTTCACAGACAGGATTTCTCTAGATCTTATTTAGAGTTTTATACAGCTTTTGAGATAGATTATCATTCCAACCACCTTATATTATTAATGATATATTTTCATCTACGAGACGATTTATCGTATATTCTCAATAGCTGCTGTATCACGCCGTCCATGTCGTCCTCTTTAACGTCAGGGGAGACACCATGCCTAAGAAGGTTATTTACAGTTGTAGAAATTTCAGAGCTGACCTCATCGAAGCTATCTACATCTGTATATGACTGTTGATAAAGCCGTCTGAGTCTTAAAGCATACATTTGAGTTTGATCATTAAGTGTCACCTGATAAAAATTGCTATTTACCTTGATTTTTTCCTTAATCATGTAGATTCTCTCCTCCGCATCGTCTTTAAAAAACTTGCCTACTATTAGGAAGTTCAAATAAGGGCCAAGAAATACTCTTGAAAGTTAAGTGAAAGCTTGGGAACTGTCTATTGCATATTATGTAGATGACAAGCCGAACTAGGCTTTTCATTTGAGTTTAAAATTGTCACGAGCTGTTGTTGAATACAAATTGAAGTTAGTTTCTTTTTATCCCGTTTGAAATAGGCAATTTTGGGACAAAGTTTCGCGCTCAGGCGAGGATTATATTACTATGTGGTTAACGGTCTGTAAACTTTTTGGTCTCTATAATTTGTCCGACGCCCTTTTATTGAAATCATGAGAACAGATAAAAACAGGTCATAGAATATTGAAGAATCGGTCTGAAATCGAGATAATGGCTTCTATTTTGCGTTCTACGACTAAGGATTGGGAATACAAGACCACAATTATGACAAATGCTATGGTATCGCACTCACAATTAATACGCTACCTTGCTATTGCAATTGAAAGGGGGCTGATTAGTTACTCTGAAGCCTCAGGTCTATACAGAATTACTGAAGATGGTCTGATGTACCTTGATAAGTATGAGCAGCTACTGAGGCTCTTACCTACAATACCTGACCTTCCTGAATTAAGCAGTTCTGAGGAGTTACAGCAGGAAGTCTAAAGCCTCCACATGGATCGAAGATCTTTGTAATCAATCGGACCGCTAGATATTATCCTAGGTTTGGGTGGAAAGACATATCTAATGCATAGTACTACGAACAATGCTGAAGACTGATTATTGCAAGAGGCTTAGGTTAGAGCTTAGGGGATCGATAAAGAGGCAAAATAGCAATACTCTTCTGCTTTCAGGTGGATTAGACAGCAGTATTCTAGCGAGATTGGCTAGACCTAGTCAAACAGTTACAGTCGTATGGGATAATAGCTCTCCAGATCTGAAATTTGCTAGAGGGATTGCTCTTAAGTGGAGTAAAATACATACCGAGGTAATTCTTAATAGAGAAGAGTTTCTGTCAAAGACTCTAAGGATTGTGATCGGAAGTTTAAAGACGTTCAGTCCGATTGAGGTTCGAAACTCTGCTGTCTCATGCGCTGGATTGCTAACTGCCAAAGAGCTTGGCTATGAGGACGTAATGACCGGTGATGGCTGCGATGAGTTGTTCGTTGGTTACAGATATCTTTCAAAATACTTTACGGATTTGGAAAAGTTAGATATCGAAATAAAGCGGCTTTGGAGCATAATGCAGTTCTCCTCCAAAACATTGTCAAGTGTTCTGGGAATAGGTCTGATGACACCCTTCTTAGATAACAGATTTCTTAATTACGCCAAATCGATACCACTATCGCAGAAAATAGGAGGATACTCTGGAAAGCTCTGGGGAAAATACATCTTACGGAAATGTTTCCTACCAGAGCTTGGCCACGATTTCGCTTGGAGGACTAAAATGGCACAAGAGCAGGGAGCGGGGACAGTAAAATTGAGTACCCATTTTGACAATAAATATGATGACAAAACCTTCCAAGTAAAAACACAGATGGCTCAAATGGAAGGTGTAAACATTTCAAGCAAGGAGCAACTTCATTATTACGAAATTTTCAGATCATATTTTTGCCCGCCAGCCCATGAGAAGTGCCTCGATTCAAGATGTCCAAAATGTAGCGGCTCTGTACTTTCTAATGCTACTTATTGTAGAATCTGTGGATTTTTCCCGATTGACCCAGTGAGACTGCCTCGACCATAAACCACCTTCAAAGCAATCCTTTTGTAAGTAACCTTTGGCCCTGGTCACTACAGTGACAAAGAGCGTGGACACATGCGACTTTTTAGACTAATCCTATATTAGTTGTAAGTGCCACTTCACGTATGTCATTTGGAAATAAATGGATAAAACCTCACGCAGATAACGTGGGAAATAAACTTCTCGAGGGGCTAAAGCCTCAAGCTCCCCTTAAGCCTAGAATAGAGGAAGCCCAAAACAGGCTGCATCTCCAGATCTCAAAACTTGATGGTATTTCAATGAAAATGCAGGAAAAAGATCAGTTGATCTTTAAGCGAATTGTTCATTCAGTACAAAACCATGATTCTCAATACGCAAAGGTATTGTCGAGCGAGTTGTCTCAAGTCAGAAAAATGAACAAGATGGTGATATCAGCCAAGCTAGCTCTTGAACAAATTCAGTTGAGGCTAAACACCATTACTGAATTAGGCGACGTTGTTGTAACTCTTAGTCCGGCAATGACAGTGATAAAAGGGATTCAAGGAAAGTTGTCATCGATCTTGCCAGAAGCAGACCAATCGCTTGGCCAGATATCGGATCTATTAGGCAATATAATGAACGAGTCTGGACATATTCCAAGTGCGGACATTGCCCCCAGTAGCCCTAGACTCAATGAAGACGCTATAAAAATCATAGAAGAAGCTAGCGCTATAGTGGAAGAAAGTATGAAGGAGAAGTTCCCAGACTTACCGTCGACAACTATTCAATCAAGAAAAACAGAAGCTTCTTTGTTTTGAAGGAAGGGTTTTGCCCATTATTTGTGACCTGATGCGATCCCTGCAATCTCCCTTTTTATTCTTGATATTGTAGGATAGCTGTAACCTAAATCGCGATACGAATGTATCATGGTTTTCCAATTAGTGAGTCTCCATCTAGCTTGCTTACGGTTGAGCAAAAAGGTTTCCTTTTTTACGATGCTTTTGCGTCCTGGCATGAGATAGCCTCCAGAGATCGCTCTTTCACGCTTATATGCGAAGCGCAAACCGAACAAGAGCATATCAATAGGAAGTGAATCTAAATACTTACTTACTTCCTCGTGCTGCGCTCGACTGAGCTTTAATTCGAAGGTGTATAATTTACAATCCAAAGACTATGATCTACTTTTACGGGTATTTATCTCTAAATCTGAGTTTAGCAATGTTTTCTGGATTTTGATAAGTTCAAAATTTATTGACTTATATGAGACCATTTCTCTTTCCAAGATATTCAAAGCAGTTTAAGGCCTTCTGGATGTCAGCATTAGTGTGATCAGAAGTCAAACTCATCCTTACTCTCGCCCTGCCTTTAGAAACGGTAGGGTACCTAATAGCCTGAACAAAGATACCTTTGTTAGTTAACTCACTAGCGAAAATCAGAGCCTTCTTCTCATCTCCAATCATTACTGGAATAATCTGACTAGCGCTTTTACCTATCGAAAAGCCAAGTGCGGTCAGCTCTGAACCGACCAATCTAATATTTCTGAAGAGTCTCTTCTGCAAATTGCCTTTTAATGCAACTTGTATTGCGATTAAGGATGCCGCGCACAAATGTTCTGGCAGAGCAGAAGTGTAAATCAACTGTCTAGACTGGTTGATTAATAAGTCTCTAATGAGAGAGGAGCAAGCAACGTATCCACCAAAGCATCCTAGACCTTTACTTAAGCTACTCACGCTCATGTCTACCAAATGGTTAACGCGAAAATAATCGGGGATACCAGCATATGAGTTTGGTGAGCCAAATACAAAATCTCCGTGGGCATCGTCAACCACGACGATGGCGTCATGTTTTTTTGAGATCGAGCATATTCTGTCTAGTTTGGCCAAGTCGCCATCCATGCTAAACACACCTTCAGTTACAACAATCTTAACGCGAGGGGTTGAAAGTAGAAGCTTCTCTAAATACTCATAGTCATTATGAGGAAATACTTTAACAAGAGCGCGGCTAAGCCTGCATGCGTCTATTATGCTTGCGTGGTTTAATTCGTCACTGAGTATAGTTGTCCCTTTTCTGGACAACGCAGTGATAAGGCCCAAATTTGCCATGTATCCGTTGGGATAAACGATCGCTGTCTCAGCATCGCGATGTCTTGCCAATATTTGTTCCAACTCTAATAATATGGGAGAGTTGCCAGCTACTAACCTGGAACTACATTGAGAAATACTTCGCAAGGATTGCTTCGTGCCCGCAAGTACTCGTCGATTATTGGAGAGCCCAAGATAGTCGTTCGTGCAAAAATTTATCCTTTCCTGTCCGTTTACAATTGCTCTCGACCCAACAAGTTGAACTATAGGAGGCGACCTAAACAGGCTTCTTCTCTTGAGTTCAGAAAGCTCATGTCTGATCTCATCATGTATGGAGACCAATTTCTTGTATCATTTGAAGATCCTTGCTGGCCTTATTTCCATCGATAGTTAGATAGCCACCAGTTATTAGGCCATTGGCGCCAGCCCGTAAAGCGGTTCTTCCTCCATCGTCGAGATGGACTTCTCTGCCCCCCCCTATCTTTAAAATCGTACTTGGCATTATAAAACGCCAAACCGCTATCGTCCTAATTATATCATCGTTTGAAATAGGTATCATATTTTGAAAAGGTGTTCCCTTCTGAGCAACTAGAATATTTAATGGGACCTCTTCTGGGTGAAGTGACGCTAAAGAAAATCCAAGCTCGAGCCTTTGCCTAGGAGTTTCCCCCATACCGATAATGCCTCCGCAGCAAAGTTCCAAACCAGCGTCTTTTACTATCCTTGCAGTTTTTATCCTGTCTTGAAAATCGTGCGTCCGGCAAATTTTGGAGAAGTAGCTTTCTGCAGCTTCTAGATTGTGATTGTATCGCCTAACTCCGATGGACTTTAGTTTACGGGCCCTGTAAGCCGTCATAAATCCAAGCGACACGTTGATGTCAATGTTTACCCTTTCCCTAACTTCAGAAATTATCTTGCATATTCTTTCAAAATCTTTTTCCGGGGGCTCGCGATAGGCACATACTAGACAAAAACTTGAGGCACCGGCATTTTTAGCTGCCTCTGCTCGTTCCAATATGGCGTCTTCCTGCAAAAGCGGATATTTATTGATCCGACTACTGTAATGTGAAGATTGTGAACAATATGAGCAATCCTCTGGACAGTTACCAGACTTCGCGTTCAGCAAAGCTTCAACGTCTACCTTTTCTGAGTTGAAAATTCTGGTAATTTCGTTTGCACATTTCGCCAAGGTCATAACATCGTCAGTAGAATTCAAAACTTCCGCATCGTCAAAGGAAATGCTTGATCCTTTGATAACACTATTTGCCCTATCCTGAATGAAGCGACTTTCACTCATTAGAACTAAAAATATGTTGTATATATTTAACTTTTTAAAATGTAGACATAATCAATGGTATATTTCAGAACTCGAATATAGAAATATTCTTGACAGCGGGGGTGGTTTTCATCGGCTTCAAAATAGACTAAAAATCACATTTATGGGGATACTTTTTGCGCCATTTGATACTAATTCATATACTTGTACGAAGGTCATATTAAATGTGAATAATCTCCGTAGATAACGATTTTCGTCAGATAAACCATCAACTTAAAGGGTCTCTAAACGGGTCGATTTCCAGACCTATAAGAAAAAGGTGCCATATATTTACTAAGTATTTTACAGTTAAGTAAAAGATCATTTAACCATTTTTAGACATTTTATCGTACCATTCTGACAAATTCATAGTTAAAAGCTGAGCTTGTGGATGATCATGAAATATGCATTTGGATACGTAAGAGTGAGCACTACTGACCAGACGATCCTCAATCAAAAATTGTTTCTTCAGAAATGGGCAAGGGAGCACGACTATACAATAATCGACTTTTTCGAAGACTCATCAACTAGCGGCAAGATACCTGCCGTAAAACGCAAGGCATTTCAAGAGCTTTTGTCAATAGCCAGAATTGCATCTATAGATGCAATTCTGGTTTATGAACTATCAAGGGTAGGTAGGACCTTTTGGGATACGTTGGACGCAATTAAGGCTATCGAAGAATATGCGCCTCTGATTTCATGCTCACCTAGAGAATCGTTCCTAGAAAACACCGAGCCGAGCATCAGAAGGCTCATGATGGGCATACTGACTTGGGTCGCCGAAAGAGAACGCGAGATGTTGGTGCAGAGGACGAAAGACGGCATGGCTAGGGCAAAGGCTTCAGGAGTAGTGGTAGGGAGACCTAAAAAGGCCTTTGACAAGGATGAATTGATTAGGTTGCTTATGGCGAACACGCCTAGGTCAAAAATAGCGTGCGCACTTGGGGTCTCCAAGGCAACCCTATACAAAGAATTACGAAGGGCTCCTATCCGCTCTCCTTCTCAATCCTCTCTACAAGACGTAACTGGACATCCACTATCGTAGCGAGATCTTCTCTAGGGATGGCTAATGGGGGTATAACAATCATAGTATTCCCAAGTGACCTCTGAATGACACCCATTTTCATGGATTCCCGCATAACGAAATATTGCACAACTTCATTGTTTTTCATCAGAGTGATTGGTTTGGTTTTTCGTTGAAGCTCAAATGCTGCAAATAATCCCTTCTGCCTGAGGTTAGCCACGATTGGGGATTTTAATTCTTTTAGCCTACTATGGAGGTACTGAGCATTTTCCCTGATCCTATTAATCAACTTGTGCTTATCATATAGGTCAAGATTTGCGATTCCAGCGGCGCAGCCAACTGCATGCCCCGTGAAGGTATGCCCATGAAATAGATGTTTTCTCTCGGTATACGACCCAAGGAACGCATCATAGATTTCTGCCGAAGTAAGGGTGGCAGCAAGAGGAGTATATCCTCCGGTGAGCGCCTTACCCAAACAGACTATATCAGGTTGCGACCGCTGCGCAACATATTCAACCATATTTCCCAGCCTACCAAATCCTGTTGCAATTTCATCCAAAATAAAAACAAGATCATATTTCCTGCAAAGCTCGGAAATTCCCTTTTGGTAGTCTCGCTTGTATATTATACCGCCACCAGCAATCTGTGCTCCACTTTCCATTATTAATGCGGCACATGAGTCTTTGTGTCTAGAAATAATCCTCTCCACCTTGGCCAGTTCTTCACAGTGATCATAGACTCCAGTTCCCTGAAATCCGGCTCTAGGGCCCGGAGCCTTGTATACCTTTGCCAACAGCGGCTTATAGGGGCGAAAAAAATTTGGTAAAAAACCGACCGACATAGCTCCAATAGTGTCTCCGTGATATCCGTTTTCAAGCGATATGAAATACCTTTTCTTCGGCGACCCCTTGTTGCGCCAATATTGGATAGCCATTTTCATCGCAACTTCAACAGCGGTCGAGCCATTGTCAGAATAAAACACTTTTTGCATCCCTTTATACAATTTCAACAACCTTTGTGCAAGTGCAACGGATGGACCATTGGCTAATCCAAATAGAGTTGAATGGGGTATAGTTCTAATTTGTTCTGACATCTTGTTGAGTATTTCATTGTCGCTATGTCCCCAGACATTGCACCACATGGTTGCGATCCCGTCCAAATATTTCCTTCCCCTGTTATCGATAAGATAGAATCCCTCCGCACCCACAATCACTTTATTATCCCATTTCCTCCAATCCCGCATCTGAGTATACGGATGCCACACACACCTCTTATCGGTATGAACTAAGTTCATCTCAAATAAATGCTAGAAGTTACGGTAATAACAACTCTATGACATCAATTATGATTATTGGCACAGACACAGGAGTAGGCAAGACCACAATCTCAGCCGCGTTGGCTCGCAGCCTCAGGTCTAAAGGTGTAAATGTGGGAGTAATGAAGCCTTTCGCAGCATCCAAGAGGAAGTATTCAATTAAATATCGATCTGAAGACACCGCGATTTTGGCTGAGGCGGCCGGAGTAAGCGAAAGCGATATTGAAATTAATCCATTCTTCTATACTTTGCCGGCAGCTCCATATGTGGCTGCGTGCATTACTGGGGAACCTGCAATAACCATTCCCACAGCTTTGAATTCAATAGAGAAAGTGAGGGCCAAACATGATGTTCTTATCGTAGAAGGTATCGGAGGTTTAATGGTGCCGCTGACTGAAAAAGAAACTTTTGCCGACTTCGCGAAAGCGGTCAATGCCCCCATGATACTCGTAGCTCGTTGCAAGATAGGCGCTCTGAATCACATAATCCTTACAATTCATGTCTCGCGAAGCTACGGTCTAAGGATCGCCGGTGTAGTGCTGAACATCTTCCCTACTCGGCCAAGCATCATTAATAGACATATAATGAATACTGTAACAAGATCAACCGGTGTGGAGGTACTTTGCATCATACCGAGGTTAAGTAGAGAAAGACAAAACCGTCTTGAATTGAATGACGAAATTCTTGGGAAAATAATTAGTAGACTTGATCTCGGTGGATTGTTCAATGCAAAATCCTAATACGAGTCTAATTAACCAACTCTTACAAAATGATCCTGTGTTGCGAAAATCATTTCAAAAACCCTTCTCTAAAAGTGTAACTGACTCCATAATTATTTATACAAATCAGTACGATTTCGAAACTGTGAAGGCAATCATATTAGCAGGTGGCCTAGGGAAAAGACTGAGGCCGTTAACCGATGAGAGACCCAAACCAATGATTGAAGTGTCAAATAAACCTATAATTGAGTGGCAGCTCAAATGGTTCAAACAGCATGGGATTAATGAGATTTTGATTTGTGTGGGCTACCTCAAAGAACAAATCATTGATTATATTGGAAGTGGAAATAGGTTTGGGGTCAAGGTTGGTTATGCTGTAGAAGAAGAGCCATTAGGAACTGGTGGTGCTTTGAAAAATGCCGAGTCGTTATTGGGGGGATTAAAAGACGATGGATTCTTCATGGTAAACGGGGACATTCTTACAGATCTTGATCCCAATGCGCTTTGCGAAAATGATACGGCATCATTGGCACTAGTGCCGTTGAGAAGTCCTTTTGGTGTAGTTGAGGTTGATGGGGATTCAAATGTTATGGGCTTTCTTGAAAAGCCTATTATCAAAGACAAATGGATAAACGCGGGAGTATATCATTTTAACCGCGAAGTTTTTGACTATCTGCCTGAGGTTGGAAATATTGAAATTACTGCACTGCCCCAAATGGCGAGATGCAGAAAATTACATGGCAGACGCTACTTGAGCTCATTTTGGCGCTCAATTGACTCTCACAAGGATATAGAGGAGGCAACTAAAGAATTGAAATCTTCCACCCTCATGTAATGTCTTCGATTAAGATTGGCTTCAGTCTCGGCAGCCTGTTATCGACAAGAGATGTCCTCATATTGTCAAAGCTCGCCGACTCTTGCAAAGAAATTGATTCTGTGTGGGTTCCTGAATCGTGGGGACGCGAAGGATTTTCCACATTGGGGGCAATTTCACAGCTGACAAGAAAAGTCAAGATAGGAACCGCGATTCTTAGTATATTTGCCAGGACCCCTGCAACTGTTGCGATGGCCGCTTCTACCTTAGACATGTTATCAAACAATCGAACTATAATTGGCATAGGCGTTAGCACAGAAGCTATTGTTGAGAATTGGCACGGGATTACATTTTCAAAGCCTGTCCGAAGAATGTACGAATACGTATCAATCATTCGCGAAATGCTAACCGGCGAAACAGTGAATTATTCAGGGTACTATTATAACGTGAAAAATTTTAAACTCCTATACAAGCCGCAACGCTCTCGGATTCCCATTTTAATGGCCGCCATTAACAGGAGAATGATTTCTCTCGCTTCACAAGTTGCAGACGGCATACTATTGTATTTAAGGCCCTATAGCGAGATGAGCCAAACCGTAAAGCGTATTAAGTCAGATATAGAGAGGTATGGAAACTTTGAAATTGCTGGCGTTTTCATCTGTTCAGTTTCAAACGACCAACCGCACAAAGCTAGGGAAAGAGCCTCACGGACACTTGCATTTTATATATCGGTTGGAAAATATTATAATAGATTTTTGGCCGACAACGGCTTTGCCCAAGAGGTCCATGAAATATCAGAAGTATACAGGCTTAAGGGACTTGACGAAGCAACAAAAAATATCTCTGAAAAAATGTTAGATTCCCTAACGATATCAGGCAATTCAGAACAATGTATATATTCGTTTAGGAAAGCTTGTTCTTGCGGCCTTTCGACGATAATTTTACAAGTAAACCCTGTTGGAGATCCAGAAACTTCTTTTAGGGAGATGCTCGCAACTTTTTCCAATGCAGGAGGTAGCGATAATCGACTGTGATACATCCAAATTCACTAAATCATCAGATGCATCAATCTTTGAGAAAGCATGTGAGCCATGCATTAACATTCTATCCAAACTAAATTTTGGAAAGCAAGAAATAGACGCCGTATTATTTTCTAGCTGTTCTGTGGATCAATATAGTGCTGCCATTGTAGCGGAGATGTTGGGTCTTAGACCCAGGGTTTGTCACCGAATAGATAATTTGTGTAGCTCAGGCACAAATGCCATAGTTTCGGCGTTTTCTTATATAGCTTCTGGCCTATGTGAAGCTGTGCTCGTTATTGGAGCCGAAGAGGCAAACACTAGAGGTGGGAAGCTCAGTTGGGACATTAGCCGGGGCGAGTATGGACTGCCAATTTACTGGGCATCATTATTTGCCAAAGCTCATATGAGAAAATATGGAACTACTGAAGAACAAATGGCCTTAGTGTCGGCGAGAAATCGCTCAAATGCAGCGAAAAACCCTAATGCATTATTCAAGAAATGTATTACATCAGAGGAGGTAATGAATTCTAGGGCTATTGCACCTCCATTGAAATTGTTAGATTGCTCTTCACTATGTACCGGCTCAGCCGCTGTGTTGCTCGTCTCTAAATCAAAGGCATCGAACCTTAGCGAGAAACCTGTTTGGATAAGGGGCGTAGGTCAGCGAACTAATTGCGCCTCATTCTCAAAGATCGCTGAAGATCTAACAACCATGTCTTCCACTTGGGAGGCAGCTAGTGACGCGTACAAGATGGCCGAAATCGAGCCGAACAACATAGATGTGGCAGAATTGCATGACGCGTTTACAATTCTGGAAATTCTAGCCTATGAAGATCTTAAGTTTGCAAAGAAGGGCGAAGGAGGAAGGTTTGTTCAACAGGGCGAGATTAGCTTTAACCCAAGAGGTGGAATTTTGGGATGTGGCCATCCAATTGGTGCCACAGGAGTAGCGCAAGCTGCAGAAGTAGTACTGCAATTAGGAAATCGAGCCGGGCAACGACAGGTGAAGGGCTGCAAGACTGGATTGGTCCACAATCTTTCTGCTGCAGGCACATCTGCAACAGTTTTGGTGTTAGGTGTAGACTCATAACGATGGCAAGAGGGTTTCATGAATTCGCCAAATCTGGGGAATTTAGAGTGACTGTGTGCGTGCAATGCCACAAAACTATCTGGCCGAACTCTTCATTCTGTTCGGATTGCTTCTCCAAAACGACATTTAAAAAGTTGGACCTCCCAGGGACTATCAAGGAGGTGTCACTCTCTTTTGTAGGCGGAAGAAAGGAAGTGTATGGCCTAGTGCAGATAGGAGGTATAAGCGTTATTGGATCATTATTTGCGAATGCGATCCCAGGAGGGAAGGTTAGGATGGTCGATTGCGGGACAAGAGAGGATGGATGTTTCTACTGTCGTTTTGAATAAGTTCTATAAAAGAATAAACAAAAGGCTTAATTCATATAGGCGAAAATGACATCGAATATTAATTAATAATGAGCTATGACAGGTTCGTCGATGAGAGACTTCTTACAAGCCGGGACACCCTAAACAAGTATCAACTAAAAATGAAAATATTGGATATCGACGAAGGTGCAAGAGACTTCTCCCAGAGATTTGGCCGCCGGGTGTTGGTAAAAAAGGCTTTGTTGACGATAAAACACATCGTCACAGAAGAAATTGAGGAGCTCGAGTTGGATGTAGAAGGGCTTGAAAAACGAATCAGGAGAGAAAGGTTATTTTCCTCTTCCAATCGATGGGTCTCGCCACACGAGGTCAAGAATGGTTATGTTTTGGCTTCTAAGCATCTGGATCTTCTCGCAGATGCAATAGCACTGGATGTCATTAGCTTCGAGTGATACTGAAACTCCGGCTTCACATTAGAAATAACGCGCCGCTGATCAGACTCGAACTGATGACCCACTGGTTAACAGCCAGCTGAACTCCAAATGTGGAACCACAACTGAATTTGCTCTACCATGCTGAGCTACAGCGGCGCACTGTACAACCCATTCGAGCACAAAATAAATGTTATGATAGGTACGATAGACGTGCAACGGTTTAGGAGACGAGGGAACGTCAAGTATATATTTCAGAATTCGAATTGTGAAATAATAGGTCTAACCGCTAAGTTCCGGCAGCTTTTGAATAGATAAACAGACCATCAAGAAATACTCTCTGATCCTTGGCCCTCATCTTCGTTGACAATTCTATGTTAGCAGCAGTTTGAGAGACTTCCTCCAAGCTTGGACCTTGAACTATCACGTCATCACCGACGACTGTAACTCTGGTGGATTCTCCAACTATTTTGGAAGTGCGTGGGGATCTTTCACCAAAGTAATTTTCAACATTGACTTTATCTCCTTTAATTTTTACTGCTATGGGGAAATGGGCGGTTACTATCTTAAGCTTATATGTAAACCCCCTCTCAACTCCGACTAGCATATTTCTTAATATACTTCTGACCGTGTTTACTATAGCAACGTCCCTCTTCCGCTTACCATGGGGTCTAATTGAGATTTTTTTGTCTCCAATAGTGATTAAGATGGGGATACTTCTAATGTCTTTTCTCAATGTCCCCAACTTTCCCTTAACCGTAATTACGTCTCCGTCAATGTGTGCGTTCACACCGTCTGGCACGGATATTTCGGCCTCAAACTCGTTTTTAGAAGATGTAGCCAATTAAGACCCCTCCTATTCCTAGTGCTTGAGCTTCGTGGTGAGACATAATTCCAGAACTAGTTGACACTAGAATTAATCCCATGTTATATGCAGGCAAAAATCTCCTTTCCCATCGTAAGTAGCTATCCTTTCTTACACTGAAACGCGGAGTAATGACGCCGCATTTGTTTATTTTGGCCAACAACTGGACTCTGAATTTACCAGTTCGTCCATCATCTACTTGCTCAAATTCGCCAATATAGCGGTGCTTTTGCATTACGCGCAAAACGTCGCTAGAAAATCTTGACGCAGGAATTACGATACACTCCTTCTTTCTACGGGATTCGTTATTGTATATAGTAGTAAATAAATTTGATAGAACGTTTAGCGCTGGCACGATTCAGTCACTACCATTACTCATATTTGTCAAAGCCTAGAGTTATGGCGACTTCTCTAAAACACTGTCTGCATAACATTAGATCGTACTGTTGGATGAGACCGGTATATGAACCACACCTCTTACACCATCTCGTTCCCTTCCCGTGTTTAAGCTTCTTCCTTCCGGTCTCTGCGTAATCACGAGGTTTTGGCATTATGCTACATTCACCCCAAACTGTTCCTTAAAGAATTTAATTGCCTCATTTCTCGTTACCCTGTGATGCTTCCCAATGACCTTTGGATTTCTCTTTTTTGAGATCGAATAGCCGGGACGAGCGAGGGATATACATACGTCCATACCGAAGATACCAATGTCAGGATTATATTTAGTGTCAGGCAGATCAATATGTTCACGGATTCCAACTGACAAATTGCCAAAATCATCGAAGGAGGAAGCGTTCAGATTGTTGCCCTTTGCTGCAATAATTCTGCGCAGAAAATTTATTGATGATTCGTTCCTGAGGGTGACTACGGCAGCTATCGGTTCCCCTTTATGAATGCCAAAATCTCTTACTGATTTTTTGGCACTTTTAGTGGTCGGCTGTTGCCCTGTTAGTTCTTCCAAACCAAGCTTGGCCCTCTCCAGTGGCTCACCTGACTTTCCCACTCCAATATTAACCACAATTTTGCCTACAATAATTCTCTTCATGGGATGAAGAGTAGATTCTGAAGAGCTTAAACTCAAGTGTATTAATCCACCTTGATTGACGGTTTCTCAAGCCCAACCGCCATGACTATATCAGCTGGGAGCTCAACTGATCTCTCCTTCAAAGAAATCATGACACGTTTAGGAAGTGAGAACAGTCCGTCCTTTATGTCCTCAATCCTTCCTATGCTACCAGCATTTTCTCCGCTTGTAATAAGCCCCGTATTCCCCTTTTCGAACTTTACAACATCTTGGATTGTCATTTTTTCTAAATCTAACAGGCAGCTATCGCCAACGGTGAGGGACTGGTCACTTATCATAGTCTTACCGTCGTGAAAGCCATATTGGAGCTGCCCACCCTTTATCGTGACTTTGCTTGAGATTTTTGTGAACTTTACTCCTTTTTCGTGATTTGGTATTTCAACCGGAACCAACAACTTTGATTCCTTTGGAACCAAGCGAAAGAATTGTCCTGTGGGAATTAACTCTATAACGTCCATCAAACCAAGTGGATAATTGACATCTCGTCTGACCTTCCCGTCTACCTTAACTTTGCCTTTAGAAAGTATTCTTCTAGCTTCACGCATACTGGTCGCCTTGCTCAGTACATCCCTGAGAATAATCCCTAATGGGTACGATTTTTGTTTCTTATGTGGACCAGGAGATGCATTTAAAATGAATCGCTTTTGCTTTCTATGGATCTTCCAGAAGACCGGAGCCGATTGTCTTTTTAATATGGTACCTCCACCTTTTCTTGCCATTAACTTTTACTCTCCTTCTTTTTTGCTTTAACCTTCAGGGGATGCTGCTTTCTTTTCTGGGGCCTAACTGAATTTGAGGATTTTTCCAGAGTTTTTTGCCTGAGCTTGTCATTGAAATTTAGGCCAGTAATCATTACGTTTGAGGCGTGGATTTGGACCTTAACATTACCACCCTTTACTTTTTCACGTTGGATACCTTCTATCGATAGAGATCCTCTAGTTGTGTTGACTTTTTCCACCTTTCCCTCAATCCCAGAATATTCTCCTCGGAGTACTCGTACGTTATCTCCCTTTACGACCCGACAACTCCTATGGCGATATTGTTCGCGTAGGCTGGCAGATAAAGTCGAGCCAATTCTAGAACTACCTAAATTGGTCGAGTTATGAAGTAGCCCTCCGTTTCGCTTTGCCATATTTTATCCGCACTCATACGATGAGAGAAGCAAGGTTCGCAATCCTCGGCCATTTTTCAGCGGCTTCAGCTGCCACGGGCCCCTTAATATCAGTTCCCTTTATTTCACCTTCTGGCGTGACGAGAACTGCAGCATTATCTTCGAAGGTCAAGTGCACTCCGTTCAGTCTTTTGATTGCATACTTTTGCCTAATAATCACTGCTCCGTATATCTGTTTGCGTAATTCTGAAGCACCTTTCTTCACGGTGACAGTGACTAAATCACCTACGGCAGCCGAGGGCATCCTTGAATGCCTACCCTTATATTTCCCTACCTGCGCGATTCTTAAAATTTTTGCACCAGTATTGTCAGCGCATACTAATTCTGCTGTAACGGGGAGGGCCCTGGTGATGTACGGCCTGAACTCCTCAACCCCTTTTGCAGAAACTGCTCTTGTCTTAGCTGACATTCCTTCTCTTCCCTGCTATAACCACGAATGATACCGTCTTTGACAACGGTCTACATTCAGCGATAGTTATGGGGTCTCCTTCCATCACTTCGATGCATTCAGGAAGATAGGCATGAACTTGAGATCTGCTCCTCCCGTACCGCTGATATTTGGGCACCAAGTGTGGATATTCCCTCGAAACAACAATCATTTTCCGAGCTTTTGCGCTAATTACGGTTCCCGTCAGCAGCTTACCTCTCACTGACAACTTGCCGTGGAAAGGACATAAGATATCTGCACATGTTTTGCTTGGCGCGTCAATGGTAATTCCAAGATTTCTTGTCAATTGTAACCCACTTTACTAAGATGTGATACACGATCTTCTGGTCTGCCGATAAGGGACTGACCTCTTATAAAGCAAGCGTTGAGTGGAAGAAGCAATCGCATTTTATTCACAGAATTTTTTGGAATCTTTTTTAGGCCCACTCTAGTTTTTAAAGTGAGCATGTTTCTTGTTTCAAATACAATTGTGCCAGACATGCCGATAATTGATGTTTGTGGGCTGCTCACTATAGTAGCATAAAGACCGATAAGCTCATGGGAGAGTATGTTTTTCGCTGTGATCAAAACCTACAATGACCCCCTCTCATTCAAGATTGTCATTATACGAGCAATATCTCTCCGTATCCATCTAATGTCGCCTGTTTCTTTCTTCAATGTACCTTTTGCGCCTTCTGACCTCAGTTTGGCCAAATCCGCGTTTAATTCTGACATTTTTTCGGCCAGATCATTACTATTCATCTCCCTTAATGTCTTTAGCTTAAGCCTGGCCATTTGAATTACCCGTAGCTATAATTGGATTTTTACTCTCAACACCCCTGACGGGTGAACTATCTAGCTGCTCCTCCGGCGGAGTCCCCGCGTCAACATTATTTTCTGTTTGTGGCTGAGAAGCATCTAGTGTCCGTGACTGCTCGGGAATTTCGAATTCTTGGGGTAGTTCATTTTTAAGTGCAATCCTCAATTTTATTCCCATCAAACCCATTTTAGTCAATACCGAAGTTGTCCCTATCTTTACAGTTTTTTCTGCAAAATCACCACTCTTAGGCATGACTCCTGACGAGTGTTTTTCAAAATGAGCACGCTCACTTCGAAGTTTTCCTGCTATCGCTATTTCAACCCCAAGCGCTCCTGCATTCATGATTGTATTCATTGACCACATGGCAGCCCGCCTGAATGCAGTTCCTCTCTCTATTAGCTGGGCGATTCTACTGCACATAATCTTAGGATTTAATTCTGGAATGGATACTTCAAGTACAGAAATTTGAGGATTTATTAAGCCAAATTTCGCTTCTAGTCTAGCGGTGAGATCCTTTATACCCGTCCCTTTTCGTCCAATGACCAAGCCTGGTCTTGTGACGTATAACGTTATTCTAGTTCCTATAGGTGTCTTCTGCACGTCTACTTCACCATATCCGGCGTCCTTCAAAGCAGAGGCCAGGTATTCATCTAGTTCCAAGTTGCGAAAATTATTTTTCATTACGTTCTTAACCGCACTCATCTAAATAGAACCCTCCTTTGCCACTAGCTCAATATGAACTAGTGTTCCGATCTTAGGACTAGCTCTCCCCATTGCTCTGGGTGTGAACCTTTCAAGCCTTGTCCCGATATGAACCACAGAATTGACTATTCTAAGTCTATCAAGATCCATACCTTTGTATTCCGCATTGGACTCTAAGTTATCTAGAAGTCGGAGGAATTCCTTGGCAGTCTTTTGTGGGAATCTACCAGCACAGTAGCCGTCACGTATATTAGACCGATGAGCCACTTCGTTATTATACCTTCTGTACGGAACGGCGAGCTTCTTAGCTATGACATTTTCGAGAAATTCGCGTGCCTTTTCGATTGAAAGTCCCTTGATTGCCAATGCCACTTCTCTAGAATGTTTCCGTGAGATGTTTTTTTCCCGTATTGCGGCTCTTACATGCTTAGTCTTATCGAAGTGTTCGAATGCGTATGAAAAATGTGGCATAGCTCTTCACTTTAGAGGTACATAAAGCGATGAGCGGGAGGCTCCAACGCCAGGTGCACCGTGTTGAACTCTCCTATTAGTTATTGCATATTCCCCAAGATAGTGCCCGGTCATTTCAGGTCTTATATTGACAGCTGAAAATTCTTTCCCATTATGTACTTTTATGTTCAACCCTATCATATCTGGTAAAATTATCATATCCCGTACGTGAGTCCTTAATTCTCCTTTAAGCTTGTTTTCCCTGGCCATCTTAATATCCTCACGCAATTTCCTTTTTGCGTCATTCATGTATGTACCCACTCTTCTGTCGAGTGATCTTCTGTGACGAGCATTCAAAAGTGGGATTAACGCCTCAATAGATAGTGTTTGCAACTGCTCAGGTGAGTATCCCTTGAACTTGAACTCGCGAACCAATTAGACTTTGCAGTTCCTTACTACTTTTAAATCTAACGAGGTGCTATTATGCGAGACCAAGTGTTGTAGCAAGGTTCCTTGCTCCTTCAGCCTCTGCAAATTTCACCATTGCCTTCTTTCCGCGTATACCATTCATGGTATTAACTTCTGCTACCTCAGCTTCATAGAGAGTTCTTATCGCGGCCTTCACATGGCGTTTGGAAGAGCTTCGACCCACTATGAATATTATCGTATTTTGGGATTCTATCAAGTTAAACCCTTTTTCAGTTATATACGGCTTAATAATTATGGTTCTAGCCTCTTCTGCAGTCATGTCCTCAACGGCTCGTGCTTCGGCTCTCTTTCGTTTAATCATTGTTTGTTCAATCTATCCTGTACAGAATATAGCTGCCTAAGTTCTTCAATCGCACTCGTAGAGAATATTGTTAATCTGATTTGTTTTGAACCCGGAGCTAGGTCGAGTATGTTTAATTGTTTAACTGATTTCACATGGATCCCAGGTAAAGAACCTGAAATATGGCGAACTTTTGCATCCCTGCTACCGGTTACTATCAAAGCACTATAAGCCACATGGTTTTTTCGGCCTCTTCGCCTCGCTGTTCCTGATCTTGCTTTTTTGGAAATTACCGCCCTGTCCATATCTTCCTTAAGCCCTAAATTAATCAAGGTCTTTTTGAGGTCTTTCGTTTTTACCAAGGATTCCAGATTGTCAGACACGAGGATGGGAAAGTCTGAAATCTTGCCTATTTTGTGGCCTCTTTTAACTATCAACTCCTTTCTCGCAGTTGCAGCAATTGCGGAGCGTAAAGCCAAGTCCTTCTCCTTTTTATTCACTTTTTTGTAAATATTTTTCCATGATTCAGGAGGATGAGCCAACCTTCCATGCCTAACCCCCGCAACTCCAGCAGCTTGTCCTGCCCTTGGAAACCCTTCGCCTCTTGCCCTCGCGATTCGCGCCATTCCCAGCCCAGTGTTTCGAGATTCAGCACTTACGATTTCGCCCGCAGCAGGATACCGGCCTTGTCTCTGATATCTGTGAGATTCTGAATTTATGTACACTTTGTGGATGACATCAGGTCTATATGTACTCTCAAAAACGTCTGGAAGCACGACTGTATCCGTTCTGGTTCCGTCGAGCCCCAGGACCACGATGCTAGTACTCATTCAACAATTACCTCCAAGATTTTTGGTTGTGAAAGCTTCTTTTGATAACTACGCAAAGGTTGTCTCAATTTTATAAGTCTTTTAGGAACTCCCGGGACAGAGCCCTTCAAAATGATATACTCACCAGTTATTGTCCCATAATGTTTGAAACCACCTCTAGGATTCACAGAATATGTCATATTTTTGGGATCGGATATCTGGAGAATACGTTTATTGTATTCCGTCCTTTGATGAAAACCTCGTTGCCCCTGCCTCGGAACGGTGTACATAACGACTGCTGGTGATATAGGTCCCAGAGTGCCCACAGCACGCACACTTTTCCTGGATTTATGTTGTTTTCTTTTTACTCCAAACCTAGTAATGGGACCCTCTATCCCCTTTCCTCTAGAGATGGCCGAAACATCAATAAATTGACCGACTTGAAAAATATCGCCTATTCGAATTTCCTTTCCAAGAACTGTCTTTAAATATTCCAATTTAGTTTTTACGTCTTTGCCCGTTACCGCAACCTCAAAAATAAATGGTCTTTTCTGTGCCAAACCTACCTCACGAGGTGAAACAACAACCAGCGCCACAAGTGAAGATGCCCCACCCATTTTGGCCAGTTGATCTTCTATAGTTTTGCTAGAGTTTAGGGACAATTTCCTTTGAAGATCTTTCGGCACCTCTCTTGAATAGGCGTCGCAGACCACATTATTGCCGTATGCTCCTTTCGAATAAGCACGGATTCCAATTATCCTTATTGGTGGCGTAGATATAACCGTAGCTGCATTCAAAAGATGCTTACCAAAATTCGGAGTTTTTTCCCTATCATCAATCGTTAATACCTGTATCACTCCCGCCTTAAATCCAGCAAAGCCGGCCAAATTGGATTTATCCGTAACATTCGAGGTCCAATTTCTTACTCTCGATTCTATACTCTTAGCTCTAGCTCTTGGCCTGAAAGCAATGCTACCTCTGCGTGGAGCGCTATACTTGCGATGCCCCATGTAGACTCACACAAGGTCTGCCCTTTAATAATTATATTGCCTTTCACGGTAGTGCGAAGATAGGGAGAGAAGCAAATGCCTCTACATTTTTGACGAATGCCTGTGATTTGCTCTAGTTGATGTTTATCTTGTTTTCTTTAATAGAATGTAGGTAATGATTGCAAGTGATCCTAAAACTGCTTCTTCCAACCTCACAGTCCTAGTGGCTTGCAAAGGAAAAGTATTGACTATCATATGAGTGTTCTTTACTTTTCCACCCTCTCTCGCAAGTATCTCATATATCCCTTTTTTAGGGGAACCAAATATTACTAGGATGTTCCTAGATGATTTAAGAGCAGAGATTTCGGCATCCGCATTCGTGATTTGACATCCCTCTTTAGAAGTCAAAATGATCTGCGTGTTGGATAGCGATTCCATTAGTTCAGCGAGACTTCCAACTTTAAGAACGTCGTAGCCCCAATACGCGCTAATGTCATTGCTATCAGCCTCCACGCCTTTCAGTAATGGCATAGTCGAGGTAATTTTCACATTAATTTTCTTCATTGGGGAGTTTCTCTTTTCCAATAACACAAGGCGTTCCAAACCAACGTCCGCATAATACCGTCCTTTCACTTCCCGAATTATCCCAACCCTCACATCTCCAAGCTTTACATCTCTTAATCTCTTTTTCTTTTGATGGTGAGGAGTATTAAGCGGATGTAGAATACCAGCGTATACTAATTCATTTGAATGCGGAAACAATGCCTTTCTGAGATATTGTGGAGTGTCGAGGTATCGCAATATCGTGATTAATAAAGGCAAGTCCTGGGAGCCTGATTTCAGCGATCTATCGTGGTAAATATAGATCTTGCTAACCCTGAAGATGGCACAAGCCCGAGCGAACTGGGCTATTTTGATGGTCTTGTCCCGGTTGGTTTGCTCATCTGAAAGAGACGAGTCAGGTATTGCTATCGATAGATTTGGAAACCCTTGATTAGTCATACCCAAAATAATCTGTGCAGCAAAAATAAGTACAATTGCTCAAATATAGTCCAGGCGATAACTAACAAATACCAAGCCCTCGGGCGACAACAGGATAGATATCAAGATTAGTTAAACTTCCGCCTCTGAGCTCCAGATAGGCAGAAAAGTCTTGATAGGTTTTAGGATAGTTAGGTTGGCACATCTTCCACAAGATGGATGAATGTTTGAATTTATATTAAATCGTTTGAGGTAAAAAAGCACTCTCTCTATAGGATGTACATCCCCAACAGCTGCAAATCACATTTCAAGCAATTCTGAAAATATTCGAGATTTACTATCAGAAGGTCCAATCTCAACCGTTTCGATTTCCTGTCTTCTCTTTCGCCATGGCTGCATATCCTTCGATCTCTTCTTCTTCCACCTTTCTCATCATCTTTGAATCATTGCCGATTATAGCCATCTTGACATGTCTCGTGCCGGTCTTTTCTTCGCTTACAAGTGAAATAGATTCCATGGCTAGTGCGCCCCCTTCCTTCATTGTCAAGTTTTCCTTGTAACTTTTCTCTAGAAACTCCGTCACTTGATCACTTCCCGCGCCTATGGCTACAGCATCATAGCCAATATATGTGCCACTAGGGTCGGTCAAATAAAGAGCAGCTCCACTTTTGTCGACTCCAGCAAGAATCAGAGCTACACCAAAGGGTCTGACCCCTGCATATTGAGTAAATTGCTGTGCCATATCAGCGATATTTTTAGCAACACCTTCAACGTCCACCGGCTCGTCGTATATCAACCTGTTGCTTTGAGCAAAAAATCTCGCATGATCTACTTGGGTCCTTGCGTCAGGTATGTAACCTGCTGCCGCCACTCCTATGTGGTCATCAACCTGAAATATTTTTTGAGTAACGTTCGAAATCTGTAGCTTCCTTGCCTTCTCCTCAACCGCCAGGAGGACACCTTCCTTGCTTTTTATCCCGAGAGCAAGAGTACCTCGTCTTACTGTTTCTATTGCATATTCTACCTGATAAAGCCGGCCGTCTGGAGAGAACACTGTAATTGCACGGTCATATCCTGCTGCTGCTGGTAACAATTCATTTTTTACTACTTCGTAATCTTTAATTTAAATTTACCTTCATATCTTTACTCTCAAACTATAGTTGATATATCAGAATATAATTCAAGATGAAATCGTCTTTTATGGCCATCCAAACATTCGCAGTAACCATTCTAAATCTATTGAGGTAACTAAAGCCCAAACGCTCTCAACAAGGGGCGACTGCATAGTTGGAATAAATGCAGATAAAGCGTGTAATGATCTGAATCCAGGTTTAAAGAAGCTTTTGTTGAAACCGGGTCTAGTTATGAAAATTGAAATAATTGTACTGGATTTGACATTCGTTATGCATGCACTTACGGATCACAGGCTATTGCTCACAGATACCCATGACTTGGTAATCCGCAGATCAAATTTCATTTGTCCCAGAACCGTCGCGATTTCATGTGATAAGGCAGCTTCGGATATACCACGTAAAATGGCACATCTGTTGCGTAGCTCAGGATCAAAAGGTATATTGAGATTGACGATCTCGGACTCAATTAATCGAGAACTTGAAGTGAGTTAAATCCATTTCAGTTTCTTGCAGGTTATCTTTTCGTAAGCCAATACATATCTGCTGGTCAATTCGGATAATACTTCCTCAGGCAACAACGGAGGTTCGATCATTGATCCTTGTTTGATCGAAGATTCAACCCGGGCTTTGAAACCTGTCCTGATTAGCCAGTCCCGTAAGACCTGCTTATCAAAGCTATCCTGATCTTCACCAGGTGAATAGTCTGCTTTCAACCACAGACGAAATTCGTCTGGTCCGATAGAGTCTCCCAAATAGATTTGTCCGGTCGCCGGTTCCCGACCAAATTCAAACTTGGCATCTGCAATAATAAACCCTTTACTATCGACAATGTTACTCATCGTTTCGTACAATATTATAGAAACTCGCTCCAGATAGTCATATTCGTTTTCCGATACAAGTCCGAGCCGGATCGCGTCATTTCTGGTTATTGGTACGTCGTGAATATTAGATTTAGTTGTAGGATCGAAAGTAGGCCGCGGCAGACGTTCCGCCTTAATAGGAACGGCGCAAGCTTCATGCTTGTGCAAGAGTTTATTTTGCCTCGCATACAGGCTCCCATATAGGTATCCTCTCACTACACATTCCAGGGGAATCATCTCAAGCAGCCTCACTTCCATTTCTGTTTCATTAGTAACCCTTATCATGTGATGAGGGAACCCTAAAGATTCAAACCAAAACTCGGCAAATCTGCATAATACTTGTCCTTTACGCGGTACGGTATTAGCCATCTGCACATCAAATGCGGAAATTCGATCAGAAAAACGGAATAGGAGGTTCCCATTATCTAACTGGAAGATATCTTTCACTTTTCCTTTCCGGATGAACTGCATCAACCTCCTTGCTCGTCTCAAAGATAAAACTCCTACTATCTTATAATGGAAAAACCAAATTCGAAAGAAATTCTCTAGAGAAAGGTCATGGTGGGATTTGGACCCACGACCTAAGGTTTACAAAACCTTCGCTCTAACCAGGCTGAGCTACATGACCGCCGAAAATACAATGTTAACCTCAAATATTTATTAACACTTTCGATAGTGTAACTTATGAACGAGTCGATTATGCGTACCTTCAAGAAAACCAGTCTACCTGAGTTTCTGGTTTTGGTTACTATTGAAAACAAATCGTACGTAGGCGATCCCGAAGGTGAAACGATTCTTAGAGACTTAATCATCAAAGGGGGGTACTCCGAGATAATCAGGGTGAGAATTGCCAAAACTCTCAAACTGACGGTTAAGGCAAAAGACAAAGGGACGGCCGAAAAAACCGCCAAGATAATGTGTGAAGATCTAAGAATTTTCAACCCTGTTGTTAGCGATTGCTCTGTGATTACTATAGCCAAGCTCTCCGACGGTCATACCTGATGTCATAAGGTTGGATAAGTGGCGCCAAACGCTATAAGAGCTGCTTCAGCGTTTTCATTGCATTTCCATTTGTGCACAGATGGATAGAAACTAACCCAATAATAATCTTAATAGGTTGTTGTCTGTCTCGGTATTCACTGTCAGATGGAGCGTATTGCGATCGTCGTTTTTCCAGGTAGCAATTGTGATAGAGATGTACATTACGTCCTGAATCACAATTTGAATATCCCGGCCGACTTAGTTTGGCACGCCAGCACCAAGATATCTTTGTATGAGTCATTCGTAATTCCGGGGGGATTCAGCTATGGTGACCACCTTAGGGCTGGAGCAATTGCTGCCCACACACCAGCAGTAGACGAATTGAAAAGGCAAGCCAAGAAAGGCCGAACTATTCTTGGGATTTGCAATGGATTCCAAATTTTGGTGGAATGCGGGCTATTGCCAGGCGCTCTAGTTACAAATAAGAACCTCTCTTTTATTTGCAAATGGACATCTATTCGTGTCGAAACCAATACCACGATATTTACTTCGCTTTTTGACTTGAATCAAGTATTTAAAATTCCAGTTGCCCATGGACAGGGTAGGTATGTAATCGATCAGCAGCTTTTAAGATCAATTTCAAAAAAGAATCAAGTAGTATTTAGATATTTTATGGATAATCCTAATGGGTCAACAGATTGCATCGCGGCCGTCTGCAATGAAGAAGGGAATGTAATGGGAATCATGCCCCACCCTGAACGCGTTCCCGTTATTGGATCGGGCCATGAAGCCTCTTTGATTTTCCGTTCGTTTTGGAATTATATTACTAGGTAGTAGGAGACTGTATAGTACTTTTGGCAACTTTAACTGTGGAGGAGTTGAACTACCTTTTGCACAAACTTAAGCGAGAACCAAATAGACTCGAAAAGGAGATAATAGCAGCCGAATGGTCAGAACACTGTTCTTACAAATCATCCAAAAAGTACATTAAGAGAATGCCGAATAAAGGTAAACACGTTTTGGTGGGTCCCGGATCTGATGCAGGAGTATTGAACGTCGGGGACAAACATGTAATTACAGTTCACATTGAAAGTCATAACCATCCGTCAGCAGTAGATCCGTATGGAGGTAGTTCAACTGGAGTAGGTGGAGTAATACGGGATATATTATCTATGGGAGCACGACCTATTGCACTTTTAGACTCCCTTAGGTTTGCTCCAATTACACAATGTAACTCACAAAACCGTGAATCCAAGTGGTTATTGAGGAATGTCGTCAAAGGGATAGGCGATTACGGAAATTGCATTGGTATACCTACCGTTGGTGGCGAGACTGAGTTTGACGTTTCGTTTGCTGATTATTGTCTTGTGGACGTCGCTGCCATAGGCTTTGGGCTGCGTAAATCTATTATCCAAAACACTGCCAGCTTTGGTGACATTATCTTCCTAGTCGGTGGAGCGACTGGAAGAGATGGTATCCACGGCGCAGCGTTTGCTTCAAGGAAATACGAGAGAAAACAAAGATCAGCGGTACAAATCCCAGACCCCTTCACAGAAAAAATGCTAATTGAGGCAATATTGGAGGGAATGGAACAAGGGATTATTAAGGCTATTAAGGATTTGGGAGGCGGAGGTTTGTCATGTTGCTTATCGGAAATCTCGGACAGTTTAGGAATGGGTTTCGATATAGAGTTGGACCAAATTCAAGTAAAGGAGGCGAGGATGTCACCGATCGAATTAATGATATCCGAATCCCAAGAAAGAATGATCGTGATTGTTGGGCCAAAGGATTCTGAACACGCGTGTCAGATCTTTTATAAGTACAACCTACGATTTACCCAACTAGGCAAAGTTGAAAATCATCGGAACCTCGTCATTAAGAGTAAAAACAAAATCGCTGCGAACTTACCGTCTCATTTGATAGCGAATGCACCCTCTTCAAAGAGAGCATTTAAAAAACCTGCGTATATCACAGAATTGAATCAACGACAAGTTCCTAACTTTCAGCGAGTGGACTTAACTGAGACTTTGTTCTCGCTACTTTCCAACCCAACCATTGCAAGTAAGAAGTGGATCTTTAGCCAATACGATTTTGAAGTAGGCTTGCGAACGAAATTGCAGCCAGGTATCGCCGATGCTTCAGTGCTCAGAATGGATAATGATAACTACTTATCGATTAAGTTGGATGGAAATTCAAAACATTGCTATATCGATCCCTATTACGGCACGTTAGGATGTCTTTCAGAAGCCTGCAGAAACATTGTTTGCACAGGCGCAACTCCCATAGGAATTGTAGATCATTTGCAGTTTGGTGATCCAGGGAAAGCGGATATATTTTGGACCTTTTGCAAAGCAGTAGATGCCGTGGTTGACTTTTGTAAATTCACGGAGATCCCAGTGGTTGGTGGAAAGGTAAGTTTCTATAATGAAACTACACAAGGGCCCATAAAGCCGACCCCAGTCATAGGGGCGATAGGACTGATTCAGAAGGGGCGGCCTATTTTGGATGCAATCCTAAGAAAAGGCGATACTATTTTTGTGGTTGGAAAAACTTCAGACGAGCTGGGAGGCTCTGAATATTTAGAGTTTGTTCACAATTTCACTGGAGGCAACCCACCAAAAGTTAACATTAAGGTAGACAAATTGAATCGCGATACCATATTGCGTTTAATAAACAACGCTAAGGTTAGATGCCTCCATGACTGCTCCAAAGGTGGGATTGCGACGACAATTTCCGAAATGGCCATCTTGGGGAAAATTGGGTTCGAAATTTTCGTTGACAGAATACCTAACTTCTGCTCATCTCTTGAAAGTGTTCTATTTTCTGAATCTCACTCTCGATACCTGATAGGAACTGAATACCCACGTGAGGTCGAAAATTTCCTATCCAGCGTGGACGGCTTAGCATTCTCCAGGATAGGCAGAGCGTTGGTCAGGCGCGTTTCATTTTGGAACAAGGATAAATGTTTGATCGATACAGACGTCGATGCCCTCACATCACACTACGATGTTATAGAACAGATTATGACAGAATAAAATCGTCATATTTGATATCCGGACCCACCGATTTACTACCTCTATATTTCTTTTTTTCACATAAGTAGTGGTCAGATCTTAGACGCTTCGAAGGAAACGCCTGTTCGAGACAGACAGCTAAGCCTTAATAAGATACTTAAACCGCAATGGTTTATTTATCCGCTCTTCATTTGTCGGATGTTGAGTCCTCGATTTCGACTTTTTAGTAGAAAGACTGATTCAAAAGTAGAATCCGAGAGCGATGATCAACAACCTCCATCAAAAATTTCTATCTCAAATGCCATATCGCTTTTGCATGCCATCGAATTACAGAACACTCAAGAACTTTGCTCAAGATTGTCCCACACGAGGGATACTGTGTTGAGATCTATAAGAACTATAGAGAAGCTTGCAAACGAGTTAGAAATTGAAAAAATTAAGGTTGAAGAGACACGATTTGAAGCAATTGTCGAAAACTCAAAGCGAATTGTAGTTTCGAGCTTGAGGAGGGAATGCACTGTGGAGATGCCAGAGCCAAGTTCACATTCGGATGCGATAAAATTCAGTCAAAGACTGGAGGCGGCCACAAGTCGGTTCAGAGAAGTTAGTACTTCTCACAATAGGGTTTTCAACGTCTTCATAAAAAAATACGCTGGAAAATTAAAGGACGAATTTGAGAGTCTCTCTTCTCTATCTAAGGAAGTCAACCTTATTTTGGATGAGTTTGATACACAACAAAGGCCTTTATTGGATTGCATGAACCTCTTGAAAATGTTGTCCGAGGGAAATATCTCAATTGGGGCAAAGCGGCAACGGCTTCAGGATATTCGGACCGAATTAGGACTATTCGAAAGCAAACTGAAAGAGCTAAAACTCCGAATGCTAAACGTCGAAAATTCAGCAGAATTCCACGAATATTCCAGAGTTAACAACGAAATAAGGGATTTAGAGAATAAGAAATTAGAAATTCAAAGAGAACTAGTTCACCTTTTTAGTCCAATATCACGTGCATTGACAAAATATTCATACGGCATCTCAAAGCAGACATCCGAACGACTCAGCGCGTTGTCCCACGAACCATGGGTAATACTTGAACAAGACTTTGGGCCCTATCTTGACATATTGATTGATATTCAAAGGGACCTCAGCACCGAGAGAATACAACTCAAGGATGCGCCAAAGGTATTTAGGCATTTGGACAACCTCTTAAAAAGCTTGCCGAGTATACGGGAAAAATACCAGACCTTTCAACATCATTTAATCTCACTTTATCAGCAAAGTGATGCAAGCTTTGACAGCGAATCTTTAAAGTTGAAAGAAAATATATCTCAAACCTCTAGGAATATTGAGGAGAAAAACAATGAATCTATCCAATTAGAGAACCACCTCGAAGAGAAGCAGTTACAGTTACATCAATTTCGCTTGGAGTCTGAGGCATGTCTTTTCAAGATACTAGGGAAGAAATACAATCTTTTGACGTGAATCTTCCAATTAACGCCAAAAGACAGAAACCACTCCCAGTGACGTTATTGCTAGGCCTCCATACGAAAGAGCGTACAAGCCAATTGCGTACCCACCAATAGTTATTCCGATTCCACTAAATATCATTAACGCCTCACCAATTCTCCTTTGGTTTCGCATTAGGGACTACCACGCATACGAGATTATAAATCTATACTCATATTATCTTTGAGAAGTTCAGGTGTGAATCAGACCTCCTTGGCTGCCTGTGTGCGGAGACTGGCCAACAAATTTTCTTCTGAAATGTCCTGATGGTCTTTTTGATAACAGTTCAATAAACCATGCCTCGTGCTCTACTTCCTCTTGCATTATTCTTTGAGCTATATCATAGGTTCTGGGGTCCTTGCCTGCAGTCATATCGCAGACCTCTCCCCAAGATCGAATAGCGCATTGTTCTGCTTCCAAAAGAACCTTCAATATTGATCTGAGATCTTCCCAGTTATCCGGCAAATATGCATCTGGACATCCTGCCTGGTCAGCAAACTTTCTGATGTCGCGAGGTAGGCTTCCACCCAATTCATACAAACGTGGAACCATAGCTTCAAAATGATTTCGATCTTCAATCCTAGCGTCTTCTACTATTTCTTTGATACCTTCTCCATCCAGTCCCGTACAATGCATCCGTAAGATAGTGTAATAATAGTATGTTGTAAATTCCGCACCGACTCCCTTCGTAATGAGCTCCTTCAGCCTCTCTACATTAACGCCATTCTTTTGGAGGACATCCAAAGCAACAATTTTTGGAACTGGATCTTTTGGATTATTTGCCATAGCCTTCATCCCGTACTAGACTATAAAAGTTTTTATTGGTATGATTCCTGGCAACATCAACTTATGTTTCGCATTGCTAATTTAATTCTTGACACGTGCTACTTTAATTCTGTCGAGTACTTTCCAATATTCGACTTCCCCTCCTTGATGGACCTTATCGATAATTTCTTGCTCCACTGCGGAAGTATCGAAAACCTCGAACGTCTCTAGATCCATTAGCTGGAGGACATTCCCCGAGATAGAGATAATTTGACCGTTTCTTTTGTCTATTAATGGCACTTCTACACCAGCGGATACTGGCGAGACCAATGTATGTTTCGAGCCATCGAAGACACTGATGGCGGAAACTCTTGCTTTGGCAGAACCATGCTTTCCAGGTTTGCTATGATCATATGAAACAATCCTACACGGCTCGCCATCGATGACAATGTACGACCCAACTTTCAAGCTGCCCAAGTCCATCGGCTTGCTCAATGGAATTCCTACCAAGAAAGGGAATATTCATATTTAACACTTCTGTTCACTTCAATTTGTCCAAGATCGATAAGCTGACAAGATTGATTAGCGGAATGCCTTTTCTGGCCACATCCCTTTGAGTCCGTTCACAATATTTCTGGTCACTTTGATGTGTTTTTTCGCCTTCCACTTCCAGTACGATGACATTTCTCGCGTACGGGAAAGTGAATTTTGGATGCGACGAGTTCAAAAAATGCAATTGCGCTAAGTTAAGATTCTTCACCTTCTCCCGTCTTGCAATAATATTCGCGATATCTGACATCTCCAAATCCCCATAAACATATCTCGTAAAGTACACCGACATGTATTTGATGTTGCGAGGCTTTCGCTCGAACAAGGAATCACTTAATTTAAACATAAATGATAACCTATCCGGTAATTTAGTAAAAATAAGCTCCAAATCGATCGAATCAGAAAAGGAGGCGAGGATGTAATGGTTAGCTCTGTTTGGAAAATATGGCAAACTTTCGGTAGAGAATGTTGCTGTAACAAAGTATATGTTCATTATGTTAATCGAACCAGACAGCTTTTCGATGAGATTGTTAGATTCTTTCTCATGCGGCGTACATATGTAACCCTGTACGCCACGAGCGAATGTCAACCAAATTTAGATAATAAGACCACGATAAATATATTACCATTCAGCTCAAATTTGGAGATTAATCTAAATCTTTTTAGGTGTTAGACAATCCCATAATTTTGTCCCATTCTAGCCATCCTCTGTCTTTTTTGTGGTGTGGGCAACATGCCATAGGTTCGAGTCCACCCCCCTTAACTTGGATTTATGGTACGGAAGGAGCAAATAACAAGCGATGACTGAAAAACCCCCCACGGGATCTGACAAAAAAACCCGCCAAGCCAAGCGCACCGCCACACCTAATGGTAACCAAATATTAAATCTGTCGACCAACTTTTGAATCTGATGGTGTCCGACAATCGACCTGAGGACCTGCGAATTAAAATCTTTGATTGTTCTCGGTGGGCTAAAGCAAACCACCGAGCGATCATTGTAAACTATTTCCTTTTGAAGTTCTAATACTTTACACTGGAGGAACAAGTCAACAGCAATAGTTCCTCTAGGTATGAATATTTTTTTTGCTACATCAGACCTAATTAAGAGTCCTCGTCCAATCGTCGTGTATTGGGAAATCCGATCCTTCTTGACCAGTCTTAACCATGAAGAGATGAATCGAGCCGCCCTCCCTGCTATCGTAAAAGATCTGGTGGGCCGGACATTCGAAATGCACAATGCTGCATTTCCCCTCAAAGATGATAGCAATTCCCTGATAGAGTCCATGTCTGGAACCACGTCACCATCAAACAAGACTATGATTTGCCCCTTAGCTTTCTGAAAAATTTCATTCCACGCATTTGCTACACCTCTTCTAGAAGAGTGGTGCAGGCACTCTATGTTTAGGTGAGGATGGTTTAGAGCGAATTCGTGTATCAACCTAATTGTATCATCCGATGAATCGTCAGAAATAATTACTTCACGAATTCTGAGTAGCTCAGATTTTTGTTCGGATATTATACTGAGGAGCTTCGCAATATTACCCTCCTCGTTGAAAGAAGGAATACCGACTGTAATTTCGGCGAGTGTCAAGTCCATATTCAAGCTATACTTACGATTTGGTTTTTGAGCAATAAGATTCATATGTGTTTGCTCTATCCTTTCCTAAGATTTTGCAGAAGACCAATTTTAGGGATACTGAATTACTAAGCATAATTGAGTCAGTGAGCCTCACTGCGAACCAGCTAGTAGCACCTTTGGTCGTGAGCGATCATGCAACTTCGGCGGCTAGAGCACCTGCTTTTTCCGGTTTTTCTACGGTTTCTCCAGAAGATTCAGTATTTGAAGTTGACCAATTGCTAAAAATAGGGATATCTTCGATAATACTATATGGCATTCCTTCCTTAAGGGATATATTTGGCTCCAATGCGTGGAATAATGCGGGCATTATTCAAAGAACGGTTAAAAAATTGAAAGAAGAATTTGGCGACGCACTAACAATCATGACTGATGTCTGCTTGTGTCAGTATAACTTGTCCGGGCATTGTGGTCTGAAAGACGAGCTAAATGATACTATTGGCAATGATAATACTCTTCGATCTCTCTGTGAGATTGCAAAGACTCATGCCGAAGCAGGTACCGATGTGGTTTCGCCATCTTCTATGATGGATGGACAGGTGAAATCGATCAGAACTTTTCTTGATGAGACTGGTTTTAAAAAAATTAAAATCTATCCCTATTCTATCAAATATGCCTCTTCGCTCTATTCGCCATTTAGATCTTTGGCTTTTTCAGAGGGGATCCTCGACCAAGTCCATATAGACAAGTCCTCATACCAAATTCCATTTGCTAATCCGAAAGAATCTATTCGAGAGATACAAAATGACATCCTAGAAGGGGCAGACATGGCAATTATAAAGCCTGCTATTCTATACCTTGACATAATTTCCAAACTTAAGGAGAAGTTTCAATTTCCTCTTGCTGCGCAAAATGTCTCCGGAGAATACGGGATGATAAAGGCAGCAGCTTCAATGAATTGGATCGACGAACAAGCCTGGATAATTTCCTCAGTTTGCGCTATGAAAGGTGCCGGAGCAGATGTGATAATTTCCTATTTCTGTAAGGACATAGCCGCTATCTTAACAGGTTGATTGATTCGACTTTACTATGTTATGTACTGGCAACCGTACATACACCTGTAAGAATATATAGTATTTGCGATACTCGAATTTGTCCCGCGGTAGCTCAGCCTGGTAGAGCTTTCGGCTGTAGATGTTGGCTACCTCAAGAGCTGACCCTGTGAAACAGCCTACTGGGCTTACAAAAATAGAAACCGAAGAGTCGCAGGCTCAAATAGGTTACCATTTGGGTAATTTGGAGCAAATCCTGCCCGCGGGATATCATTTCAAGAATACGCTTAATTGGCATCCAGCTTAGCAATAATTTGATTAAAAGCCAGTTTTAAGTTGAACAGAGTAAACTTTCAATGTCAGAATGAAAATCCGTATTGAATTTATACAGATATAATAAATTTCTATTTGGGTGCTGATGAGGACATCGGAAGAGCCAGCTGAAGTAGAACGCAAAATGATGAAGATTATGAGTGCTGAAGCATCCTTTGACATTTTAGTAATCAAGATGGTATGAATGAAATTATTAGGCCTTTTTAGCGGCGGCAAAGACAGCACCTTCGCCCTTTTTAAGGCGAAGAAGTCTGGGCACGAAATCTCATGTCTGGTAACAATTTGTCCTGACAGCGACTCGAGCTTGCTTTTTCACTATCCTAATTGCAAGCTTGCTACATATTTAGGCGAGGCGTTAAGAATCCCATCTCTCGTTTTTAACGCAAAATCAGACACGAAGGAGAAGGAGGCAATTTACCTAGAAAAGGCAATTGTCGCCGCGATGTCGCAGCACCAATTAGAAGGGGTAGTACATGGGGCGATATCAAGCAGGTATCAGAAAAAGGAAATTGAAAAAATCTGCAGAAAACTCAATCTCTTGGAGGTCTCTCCCGTCTGGGATATAGACCAAACTAATTATTTAGATATGTTAATTGAACATAAATTTGAAATTAAGATCGTCGCTGTGGCTGCCATGGGACTAGACGCAACATGGTTAGGTGTAACCTTGGATTTTAACTCTTTGGAATCCTTAAAGCGTGTTTGCAGAAGGCATAAAATTAACATGACATTCGAAGGTGGGGAAGCAGAGACTCTGGTTATTGATTGTCCGATTTACCGAAAGAAGCTCGAGATTTCCAAAGCAAATATCAGGTGGGACGGCCAGCGGGGAATATTTGAAATACAAGATGTCGCACTAGTAGAGAAATAGCTATGCTAGACAACTTACGCACTAGTCTTAGAGGTGCTCTGAAGAAGATAGTTGGAGCTTCAGACATAAATGAGGAAACAATTGATATGCTATGCAAAGACGTTCAGAGAGCACTGCTGCAATCTGATGTGAATGTCAGGTTAGTTCTTTCAATCACTAATAGGTTAAAGCAGCGAGCGCTGAGTGAACAGCCAGTAAAGGGGCTTTCAAGAAAGGATCACATAATTACGATATTGTATGGTGAACTTGCTCATCTGCTCGGTTATTCAGGTGAGACGATTACTAGCATAGACAAAGTTCAGAGGGATTCTGATGCGGCGGTAAGCTTCAAGCCTGGAGAACAACACGTTGTGCTAATGCTCGGAATTCAGGGCAGCGGCAAGACGACCGTTACTGGTAAGCTTGCGAAGTGGCTGACTAGGCACGGTTATCACGTTGCAGTTATAGGAGCAGACACGTGGAGGCCTGGCGCGTTGGCCCAGCTAAAAATGAATTGCAATAAGATTAATGTGGAAGTCTTCGGAAATGAGTCAAACAAGGACCCAGTCAGCATTGTGAAGAATGGGCTAGAACATTTCAAAAAGGAACAGCACGACATAGTCATTATTGATACCGCTGGTCGACACAAAGAAGAAAGAGGACTTTTGGAAGAAATGAAGAGAATGCATCAAGTATCAAACCCAGACCTCGTACTGCTCGTTATCGATGGCACAATTGGCCAGCAAGCTTACAACCAGGCGAAGGCGTTCCATGAAGCCGCGCCTGTTGGTGGCATAGTAATTTCCAAATTAGATGGCACTGCCAAAGGAGGAGGGGTTATTGCTGCCTCATCGGCAACAGGAGCTCATGTGATCTTCATAGGAACGGGTGAACGGATCGATGATCTGGAAATTTTTTCTCCGACTCAATTCGTTGGGAGACTCTTAGGAATGGGCGACATCAAGGCTTTACTGGAAATGGCTAAGAATCTTGAAATACAAGCTGATGAGGGGCAGGCTAGGCGACTTTTGGGTGGAAAAATGACTATAGAAGACTTTTACTCGCAAATGGAAAATGTCGGAAAAATCGGCTTCAGAAACGTGATTGACAATTTGCCTGGACTTTCAGGAATGGTGAAAGATGACCAGCTAGATGCTTTACAAAACAAAATGGAAAAATGGAGATTCATAATTCAATCCATGAACAAAGTTGAACGACGTAATCCGGACATCATGAATGATTCTAGAAGGAAACGAGTAGCACGAGGGGCTGGAATGACTGAGCATGACGTCAAGGAGTTAATCAAGCAATACAACAGTTCAAAGTCTATGATGAAACAAGCAAAGGGCCGACAAATGCAGGGAATCCTTCGGAGATTCGGCATTGGTTAACAAATTACGCCTTCGATTGCGCAAACTAGATCCAAGAAACCCTTGTAACCTTTGTATGTTCTGCAATACGCGTCATACTATTTTCGGGTCAGGTAAACAAATTTACCATGAAGATGGGGCATGTTTTATCTGCCGCGGCCTTATGAACCGTTTGGATTACCTCAGCCAACTTATCGAATATGGAGTAGAAGGTACGTATGATTTTGATACGTTCTCCCTCGGTGTAAGCTTACCTCACGATATTTTTGATCGGGAAGACCAAATTAGAGCAAGGTACAAGATAAAAGGAACCGAGAGCATAAAGAGCCAGCTTCAAAATGAGTTGAGAGAAAGGTTTCAAGAAAAATCTAGAAAAAAGCTGTCACTCGATGAACCCGATCTGTCAATCAATATCATTTTATCACAACAAGGGGAGGTCAAAATTCTTGCTAAATCTAGATCGTTGACTTTTGCTGGACGATATATTAAGAAACAAAGAGGACTGCCCCAAAGGCAACAGCTTTGCAAAAAGTGTGGGAGAAAAGGAGATGAGATTTGTAACTCCTTTCATTCGGAAAGGAGTATTGAAGGTATTATCGCTGCTAAACTGGTCAACATTACGAAAGGACGCTCGCCAAAATTTTCTTGGGTCGGGAGTGAAGATCCGAGTAGTCTCGTATCTGGAAAAGGCAGGCCTTTTTTTGTTCGCTTGTCTGATCCTAAACTCAGGTCCTTAAATGGAGGGGTTTCCATTAATGATTACGAAATTGAAGTTGTCATTGAACCAGAGCCAAAAAGTATACCTCAATCTCCAATTCGATTCCTTACGAGGGCAAAAGTCCTTGTTGAAAGCTCTAACGAACTCGACACCGAAAGGCTCAAAGATCTCAGTCAACTGAACTCCTCAACTGTGAAATTCCAAAATAGGAACAAGCCAGTATTAAAGAGAATCTACTCCATTGAGGTCTCGAGGGTTGGTAACAACCGCTTTGAAATGGAAATGCTAGTCGATGGAGGGTTCACTTTCAAAAAATTTGTTAGCGGATACGAGAATACAGTGCCGAGCATCTCGCAGATTGTGGGGACGAGATGTTCAAGTAAAGTCTTTGATATTTTAGAAGTTATTCCCCTATGATTCGCTGCAAACTCGGTTTGGTTCGTCTAAATAGGCCTATTACCCTGTCATTTAAGAAATCTTTTGGCAAATGTTGATTATGGGTCAATAGTTTCATTACGAGAACCTGTCAGGTGGCATCTTCTTTTTGATCTAAAAAATGTTAAGGCCCTTTCGCCGACTTAGTTTAAACTGTTACATTCCATTAATTTGACGCGTAGAGATTAAGGGGTAAAAGGGGAGTTGCTATTAGCTTTGGATCCGGGCTTCATTGCTGAATTGGGTTGTAGTGATTGGTTCGCAATTGATATAAAAATACTTCATGGGCTATGACTTCGAACTTATCGCGACACTGAGTCTTACTTAGAAATCTTCTAGTTATTATCGCTTTCTGGATCCCTTTTTTGAATGTTCTGAAAATTCTGTGAAGCCGCATTTGCCACAGCTAAGTCTATCACGATGTTCAGCCATGAATACGCCTTTACCACATCTAGGACAGTCTCGTTTCTTCCTTGTCAAATTTTCACCTTGAATTTGATAAAACCGGTGAACTGCTATCTCGCCCTTTAATTTCTTCTTGTCGGCCAAGCTATCTCTTACTCCTGCTTTGTCCTCGGGCCTGACCAGCAGCTGCTTGTCTAGCTTTCAGCTTTGCCGCATTCTCTTCGGTGAGAATTTTTTTTCTTTCCTCTCTGGGCAATGTCCTCAAAGTCAAATATCTGGGCAGATGCTCTTTTGCCATACCTTCATTTTCATAAACATAGAACCTGGCCAACACGTCTTTACTGCCTTTCATACAAGTCATTGAAATAGGAATAACTGCTTTTCCTGGATAGTCCTGTTTTGCCACTAATCCTGCCGCTTCTGCCTTTTTGATCCTACCGGCTGCATTTTTGAAAAGAACAGCTAACTCATGTCTCTCTAGAAGGATATTATCTCGGTCGCTAATTTTAACTAGATCTACGGCCGTCAACAGTTAAGCAAGGACTAACTATCCGTACTCATATAAGGATTCCTACAGTCAAGAACATAGAATACACCTAATTTTTTTTACAAACATTGCATAGTAGACAATTGAAATCATTCCCCCTAGAGCTGAGCAAGCTCGTTATTAGAGGAGGATGGACTGAAACGGGCCCGGTGGGCTTCGATCCCACGGCAACTGGCTTCGGAGGCTTGTGTTCGCTCGATTAGCACCCTATCCTGGCTGGGCCACGGGCCCTTCGTTTCATCAATTTTGGAGATTATTTAAGGATAGCCTTCTAAGGTAATCCAATCATTGAAATGAATTTGATTTTATTACTAGAATCTTAAAAGATATTCCGATTCTGAGATAACTTAAATTGAATAGTTAGCAGATACGCTCGGTTATTATAAAAAAGATATATACTCAATTACATACAATTGTATTAATGTATGCAAAAATAGACGACTTGGAAGTGCTACCACATTATTTGACGGATGTTGTGGTGGGCGATAATTTAGTGGTTCAAGCACTGATTTTAAACCCACTAGATTGGCATCACTTCTATGATCGTATTTCTACCATGAAAAAGGGAGACAGAACAAATTTTGTGGTGGTAACCAGAGAAGGGGAAAGGCTCACCGGTTTTGGACGTGTCCAAGAGGTGGAGAAGTGGACTAGCGGGCTCAGACATGGTTTCAAAATAAAAATCAATGTCACCAAACAAAAGTCTTTGTCAGATCGTCGTTCAAAATTAGAACAGATTTGGGAAAAGCCTACAACTATAGTGATTTGATAAATTCCCCATTAAGTGCATTAGGTGGTACGATGAATTGAGGACTATGCTCCTTTACATGCCAATGGGATTTCTTAGGTTCACACTACATGCTCTATGCGGCAAGCCATGGATAAATTAAGTTGGACTCCAAATAGCCCATAAGGAGTCAAAGAAAAGTGCAATTTCCTGGTCTTAGGCTAGAACTAAGCGTCAGATGAAGTTTATTTACTTTTCATCAATTTTTAATTGTGGACCCTCCAGTATCACTCGAAACCGATTCCGCATGTCCTTGTCAAAAAGACTATATCATATTTTAGGTTAGGCGATCCGGCATAGATATGGTAGATACTCACGTACCTGCAGATGTAAATCGGTTGGGCACAAACAAGAAACATTACACTTATACCTAGGAGCAAAGAGCGCAGATGAGACGAGGATCGGATTTGAGCAAAGGTTCAGTACTGCTCCGGGGTGTGAGCCAAGCTGAACTGCATCAAAGTTTTCGCAGTTGACATAGACGGAACTCTAACTGAAAATGGTTGTGGCAGGGTCCATTTAGACGGCCTTGCTGCAATGCGTAACTTAGAGGATATGGGTTTAAGGGTAATCTACGTTACTGGAAGATCTTCATTAGAGGCATTCGTACTCGCAGTGTTTGGAGGGACAACGCAAATCTCTGTAGGAGAAAACGGAGGAGTGATAACTACTTCGCCTAACAATCACATACTTTTGGCCAGAAGAGAAAACTGTCTTAAAGGATATGAAGTTCTAAAAAGGAATATTGAAAGGGTTCAGATGAAACCCGTCTTCAATAGGCTTACTGAAGTGGTGTTAGCAAGGACTTTTGACATACAAGAGGGAAATAAAGTATTTCTCGAAAATGAGCTAAACCTAATTCTAAGTGACAGTAAATACGCATACCATATAAATGAAAAAGGTGTTGATAAGGGAACAGGATTACTCAAGGCCCTCCATATCCTAAATTTGGATGTGCAGGAGACAGCCGCTATTGGAGATAGTGAAACTGATTTACCACTATTCGAAATTTGTGGTTGCAGCGTTGCATTAAATCATGCCGATTATTCTGTGAAGGCAAAAGCTAAACATGTAGTCAGAGGTAATGCTGGGAAGGGCTTGGTTGATGCCATCAATCTAGTAATGTTGAAATATTTCGACATAGAGTCGTGATATGACTTTTCGAACACTAACTCGGGAGGTTCACAAGCTCATTTTGTGTGCGCTTACTAATTTGGGACGTCCGAGCCAAAAATTTGCGCTTCTCGATCCACCCAGACCTGAATTTGGAGATATAAGTTCGAATATCGCCTTTGAACTAAGTAAGATCCTTAATGTCAAGCCGAATGAATTCGCACAGCAATTTGTGGAGGATTACCTGCGACCTATCCTCAAACAGGAGCACGAAAGGGGAGCTTTAACTATGATTTTTTCCGTCGAGGCGCATAAAGGGGGGTACATTAATTTTAAGACAAACAACGAGATCTTCTCCCAGATTACACTATCAAGAGCTCTAAATGACCCGTCCTATGGTTTTTGGGATGTTGGCAAAGGTACACACGTCAATTTAGAACATACGAGTGTAAACCCTAACAAATCTCTGCATGTTGGTCACCTTAGGAATGTTATTTTAGGGGATGTAATCAGCAGGGTCCTCCAATTTACTAATCACGCTGTCAAGATTCTAAATTACGTCGATGACTCCGGGTTGCAGGTTGCCGACATAATAGTAGCTTTCAGGTATGCTGGATTTCCCCTAGAGCCAACTGACAAATCAATGAAGTTCGATAGATATTGCGGAGATCATGTATACGTTAAGATAAATGAATTGTATCTAACCACCCCTTCATTAGAAGAAAAGCGGAGGCTCGTCTTGAAGGAATTGGAGGTAGGAAGATCTGAAATTGCTAAATTTGCTTCTACGATTGTGCGTAAAGTGTTATGGGATCAGTTGACAACTTGCTGGCGAATGCGAGCACGCTATGATCTTTTAAACTTTGAATCACAAATTATCACTTCGAATCTTTGGCAAAGGACATTTGATTGGCTAAAGGATAAGGGTATAGTACGCTTATCAATTGAAGGAAAAAATGCTGGATGCTGGACCATGACGGAAAAGTACGGCAGTGAGGAGGAAAAGGTTGTCGTGAGAAGTGATGGGACTCTGACATATATAGCAAAGGACATACCATACGCTGCTTGGAAATTAGCGCTTGTAATTGATCCGTTTTCTTATCGAAAATTTTGTAGCCAGTGGGACGACACGGTCCTCTGGACTACAACCCTTGACTATACTGAGAATGATAGCGAGCACCCGGAGTTTAACTCTTCTGACAAGGCTATCACTGTGATAGACTCAAGGCAATCACGGTTACAGTCTATCGTAGCTAGTGTATTGTCGCAAATCCGACCAACTGAAAACATTTACCGGCATCTTGGGTATGAGCCCGTCTCCTTGAGTTCCAGAACTGCACGCAACTTGGGTCTAATCGGGAGCGAACGACATTCGGTTCAGATGTCTGGTCGAAGGGGGATCCAGGTTAATGCAGACGATCTCATAGGATTAGTCAAGTCGAAAGCCTTTGAGGAAGTCAATTCAAGGAATCCAAGCTATTCTAGGGAAAGCCTGGACATGATAGCAGAGGCAATTGCAATATCTGCGATAAGATATAATTTGATAAAATATGATCTAGACAGGATTATAACTTTCGATATTATTGAGTCCGTTAATTTGGAAGGCGATACTGGCCCTTATTTACAGTATGCATACGCACGAGCTCAAAGAATATTGGATAAATCGACTTTTGTGGAATCGAAAATTTTGTTCGGTCTTTTAAATAGTGAACCTGAAATTAGGATCATAAAAGCCATTGCAAAGTGTGATGTAATTGTAGAAGAAGCAGCTACCACGCTAAAGCCAAAGGTTATTGCCAAGTACCTCCACACCCTGGCAACTTCCTTCAACCTGTTCTATGAGACTACCCCTGTCCTAAAAGAAGACAATAGAGAGACCAGACTTGCACGAGTAGCCCTAGTAAAGGCATTTTGCAAATGTCTTAAGATAGTTGCAGACTTACTTGGGATCGAACTCCTGAGTGAGATGTGACCCAACGTAAGGTTGGCCCTCAATAACACGGATTTATCTGCCAAACCGTGGGCTCGAGAAAGGACATTTCTCGATCAGATCTTTAGTTCATCTCGTTAGTTAAGATACGTCAATTTCACATTCGAAACCTCGTAGTTAATCAGGACGATCCTGCATGAACATCACTTATAGCAATCCTGGATTAGTTCCGGCCCAGAGTAGCCCGGCAATTGGGGACGAAATAGCAAGTAATCCTCACTACAACCAACACGCGGTCAAATTTTTCACTTTAGACAAATAGTTCATAAATTCCATGGTACATAAATTCTGCAATAGGTGGGGTGGCAGAGCGGTCATGCGTTCGCCTGCAGAAACAAACTTGAAGGGAGCGAATTAATAAGGGTTCGAATCCCTTCCCCACCTTCTAAAATCCTAACTCATTGCAGGTATAGCGCTATTTAGTATATATCTTTGGTAATTCAGAGATGTCAACGACCAAATAACCCTACTTAAGAAAAACAGAACTGTGGTGTCGACTATCCAGTTGTTTGTCGTTTTCCTTTTGCTCCCAAAAGGGACGGTTAAGAATGAAGGGATTTTTTTTGCCATGCTAACAGTTCTTATCGGGCTGATCATTGTTGCCGTAATACTGAGAAGACGAAAGGCCAGAGACGAGCAGTAAGAGTACTGAATTGGAATACACAATCTGAGCGGCACAGATTTGCTGTATGCTAGCATGACAAAATCCCCTCGTCCTTGCAGTCTACTTGACGTGGCCGGGCCTAGGCACTATTTGCAAATAAGCTGTATTTATAACACTATTGTAACCCTGAAATCGCTTCGGTGTCCATTGAATAGTGAACATTTCAATAAGTGGCCGACCATAGAATAAACAATAAATGAGAAAATAAGCAAAACCGGCTTACAATTCTCCTTTCATTCTTCGTTCATTAACTGCTCAACATGCTACGGATTTGCGATTGCAATGGTCTCCTAATGTCAATGACTAAATTTTGAAATCGAAGGCAAGAAACGCTTCGATTCGATTCAGCCGATGAAACGACTTTTCTGCTAGTTCATCCCAATGGTTATCTCTCGCACGCCTTTAAATTTAAGTGATCTACCATGAATCTCAAACCTGTTCATTACGCAACCTTCAATTAACACTGAGAGCATTATTTTTTGAATGGCAGATAAGCTGACAGAATTAAGGGATACAACTTCTGATGCAGTTTCGATAATTCGCGAGCTCGGTTCGCCTAGCGTGCAGGAATCCTTAGGCAAAATCCTTGAAACTGCCAAGGCTGCAAAGGAAATTGTGAATACCTTCAAAACACCAGAATTTGTGACTAATATCGAGAATATCAGACGGACTGCCGAGTCTATCCAAAGCTCCTCCCTGAGGATGGAGAATGCCGTGATCGAGATGAAGCAGACCGGTATCCTTGCACAAGCTTGTGAGACCATTAAATCCGCCAACAAAGCCATCAATTCAGTTGGCGATAGTAGAGGATTTGGCGAAATAAGCGATACTTTGAAAAAGACACTCACTTCTTTAACTGAACTTGTTGATGAATTAAAGGCAGCACTAGAAACAACCAAAAAAGCTGGCACTATCAGAAATGCTAGAGATGCGGTCAGAGAGGTGTCAGATGTTTACAAAACGGTTTCGAATTCGCCTCAATAAACCACCGCAGCAGTCCAACAAAAATTTTTGGAATAATAATCACTTAAACCATCCCTTACGTTAACTAGTCCAATATCGACGAATTCTTACACTATGCTGTATCCCAACAACGCCATCCCAGTTCCCTGCCCCAGCCTTTTCAATTCCGCTTTTAACCCAGCTCTTCTTAGCTATCCGCCCCCGACTAAAAATAATCCGAACAAGTGGACTTCCTAATATATGCATATTTAATCCCAATTCTTGGTCAACCTGGTCTTTAGAAACCTCATTGTTTGAGATTATTTTTTCGACTAGCCCTTCAGGCTGCCAAAATCACCGTGCTCCGCCCCCTTCTGAACAATTCCGAGCAAAGTAGTATTACCATCACCTAAACCAAAAACGATTCTCTTATGTAGCTGCTCTCCTTTACATCGGTTTTGAAATGTATAGAACACTTACTCAAATCTAATTTAAAATATTTTGTGAAATCGGTATATACACCTGCTGTTTACCACGTATTCCCCATATTTCTGGGGTTGACGTTAAACTCTTACCAATCTTCGTCTCATCTGAAAGTAAGTTCATATTAGAATTTGTGGTCAAGTTATAATATATCCCGCAATTCCATTATAGCGCGATCGATTAACGAGGCATATCCGACATAATGGGATAGAAAATGTGCCCAATTATTCAATGCGCTACGACCTTTGTAACCTTCGTCAAACTTCAATTCTATGCAACCTTTGTCAGTTTCAATTAGAACCGTCATAAACAAATATTCACCCAAGTGCGGATCGATAGATTCTACATATTGTTGTAATTTGACATTCCGGACTATAAAGCCTGAGGTTTTGATATTAACATTTGGTAAAAGGATTATCGAGGCGTCAGGAGTTTGACATTTATGAAAGCCTACTTTAACCACTTTCATTTTATTTGTAGTCCAAAAACCGTACCCATTCAGGAAACCATAGAGAGTTTTCTGGGACCCCTATTCCTCGTGCAAGAATTTCCGGGCTATTGTAATAAATGTTGTTTGCGCCAAGTTCTTTTCTTATAAGTTCGTTTAATTCGTCGATACATGTTACTTTTCCGACGTATTTATTTGCCACTAATTCCCGATTTTGTGTATACAATCCAACTTGTCTACCATCAGCAGTTGGAACGTAACTTACAACTACATCGACACTCTTGGCACCCGCTTTTCGTAAATAATGTATTGTCTCTCTTGCTGTGCTGCCTGTTTGCACAGTACCTTGAACAGAGGTTACATTCCTATTCCTGACTTGATCTTCAATTATAAATTTAAGAGATTTACCGGTCGTTAACAACTTGTTCTTACTTACTTGTTCGGAAAAATCAATCATATGATCTGCATCATCATACCTATCTTTTATTACGCCTTCCGCCATATCGAATCCCTTCCTAAATTTTCCATACTCAATACTAAAGCCTAGGGTCATTGGGCGAGTGTAGTCTGGTTCTGCATATGCGGTATCAAAGCCATGTTTGCTCCTAGGACCCAAAAATTCGGCTTGTTTTTTACCAATTTCCTTCCTGATTTCATATATGCTTTTGTTGTTGAACAAAGACGTGACATGCGACTCTCTTATAAACTCAAATGGGTCCATAAGCATGGGTCCAAGTCTACGATTGGTAGATAGTTCTTCGACCGCTCCTTCATGTAGAGCTATTAGAGACCCTCCTCGAACATCTTTGAATTCCAGATCCACTAAATTGCGTAAAGAATTTTCTGAAGCCACAATGCTAAGCATCTGATTTTTATCCGAGGCGAAAACAAGTGGTTTGAACTCGGTCGTATTCCTAAAGGCGTAAACAGAATCACCTAATCCTACGATTAGGTTTCCACGAAGATGTCTATCCAAAAACTCTGTAGCCCTCTCAGGCTGACGCTTTTCGAATAGCAATTTGGTGAAAACACTTGACACTTTATAAAGAGAATCCGACTCCCGAGAGCTACCAATAAGAGGATGCAGATGGAGCTTCTCTAAGTCAACTAAAAAGCCATCGAGCGCTAAGCTAATCTTATTCATACTCTTGAATTGCGGGGATCGCTTCGAGAGGTAGCCTATTCCAATTCTACCTGATAGTTTTTTATAATGAGCGAATAAGGACAACTGGTGATCTGAAGGAAGTGAGCCATCTCCTGAAATAGATTTATTTGACACAATTATCTTCCAATACGCCTTCCCTCTATGCTGCAACATTCGCATACAATGGGCCAATAAATAAACTACTGTGGTTTTTGATTCCGGAGCTGTACTAATTCCTACAATTCCAGCCAATCTTTGTTAAAATCTCAAATCAGAGACGTTATTTAAATTATCTATTGTCGATTTGACTGGCAATTTGAAAGACATTAATTCGGGCTAGGTCAATTATTATTCAATGCTCATTGGACTTTTTGGAAAAGCCAATGTGGGCAAATCTACTTTCTTCAATGCAGCTACAGAACAAGCAGTCCAAGCTGCTAATTACCCCTTCACGACCGTTAAAAGTAATTTGGGTACGGCATATATACGTGTAAATTGTGTTTGCAAGGAGTTCAAGGTAAAAGACAATCCTACTCATTCGGTATGCATCGATGGCATAAGATTCATTCCCATCGGGATGCTTGACGTGCCAGGCCTAGTGGAAGGAGCACATCAAGGCAAAGGGTTGGGCAATGTTTTCCTGGACGATATACGAAAGGCTGACGCGTTAATTCACGTGATCGATGGGTCTGGGTCAACGGATAAAGATGGGAAGACAGTCGTCCCCGGCTCGGCAGACCCAATCCTAGACATAAAGTTCATCGAAAATGAATTGGATTATTGGATACTTTCTATTGTTAATCGTGAATGGTCTAAAGCAATAAGAGAAGTGACCGATAGAGGTCAAAAGGTCGAGCAGATCCTTTCAAAAAGGCTGTCTGGACTTGCAATTAAAGAAGACATCATTTTGGATGCTTTAAGGGAAGCTGGACTTTTTGGGAAGCAGCTTAAGGAGTGGTTAGATGAAGACCTTCTCCTATTTAGTAGGATGATTCGGCTGAAGGGTAAGCCAATTATAATAGTTGCTAACAAAGCTGACCTGCAAATGGCCAATGAGATAATTGCCAGAGTTAAAGAATTCAAGGAAGTGATCCCTTGTTCATGCGAAGCTGAATCGTTGCTTAGGAAAGCAGCCAAACGCGGAATTTTGAAATATTTACCTGGCGATGGCTCATTTGAATTAGGGGATCATCAAATATCTGAGCCGCAAAAAAAGGCATTGGATTTGGTAAAATCTGTATTAGATAGATACGGCTCTACTGGAATCCAAGACGCAATAAATCACGCTTGTCTAAGATCCTTAAATTCCATAATCGTTTATCCTGTCGAAGATGAACTGAGGTTGACTGACAAGAAAGGGAACATCCTACCTGAGGCTCGTTTGCTTCCACGTGACTCGACTGTAAAGGACCTGGCGAATCTGATACATGAAGACCTAGCCAAAGGCCTCCTTTTCGCGATAGATGTGAGAACTAAACAGAGACGTGGCTCTGAGTTCAAACTCAGGAACAATGACGTAGTCAAGATAGTTTCGACAACTACCAGGGGGTAAATGTAAGGAATGTTCTGTCTTGGGATAGAAAGCACTGCTCACACCTTTGCTTGTTCAATTATTCAATATTCATTTTCTGAAAGCACTTTGACAGGGAACATAATATCAGATAATAGGGATGCCTACAAACCTCCTAAGGGTTTAGGAATACATCCTAGAGATGCTTCGCGCCACCATTGTGAAGCAGTCGAGAGAGTATTCAAAGACTCATTGACTGCTGCAAAGTTATCAATGAAAGAAATAGACATTATCGCGTATTCTGCTGGGCCTGGTCTGGGCCCCTGTCTGAGAGTAGGAGCGGTCGTTGCAAGAACCCTCGCAGCTTATCACCACAAGCCCTTGGTTCCAGTGAACCACGCGATAGGACATGTGGAGCTAGGCAGAATGATCTCTGGTGCCAAGGATCCACTAGTTTTGTTAGTATCTGGTGGGCACACTGCAATTTTGGCGTTTTCTGGAAACAGATGGAGAATTTACGGTGAAACTCTAGATATCACCGTAGGCCAACTATTCGACCAATTCGGACGAAGCTTAGGCCTATCATCTCCATGCGGTCACATGATTGAGCAACTTGGCAGAAGGGCCAACGGAAACTATAGGTTCTTACCGTATGTAGTAAAAGGCAACGACGTCTCGTTTTCTGGTCTACTTACATCAGCGATCCGCGCAGTCCATGACAGAAATAAGGAATTGTCGCTAGGTGAGGTTTCCTACTCTCTTCAAGAGACAGCTTTTGCAATGATCACTGAAGCCGTTGAGAGAGCAGTTTCACTTACGTTGAAGGGCGAGTTTTTGACTGTTGGTGGGGTTGCGGCTAACAACCGGCTACGAGAAATGCTAAGTATGGCTTGCGACAGACAGGATTGTAAGTACTATCAATGCCCAGTGGAATTTGCCGGCGATAATGGAGCTCAGATTGCTTGGGCCGGGATTCTAGAATATACAGGAACTGGAAAACATGTCCCAATTGAAAAGGCATTTGTAAATCAATCATGGAGGATCAACGAAGTAGACGTGTTTAGGCCTTAAAGTTCAGTTGGAACTTCTATGTACTCTTATCTGCTCTTGGACGGCTTTTGTCCACTCTCGATTGCTATAGACACTAAATTTATGCACCTTATCTTTAGTTGTAATAACGAGCTTAGTGGCGATTAGCCCCTCTGACTTTACTGATATTATATCGGAGAGACGAATTTCCAATAACACTTCTTCAGCTTTCTTCGAGAGCGTTAGCAGTGTTCCTTCAGTCCTTTGAAATAGGATTCGTTGATTAGTTAATATCAAGATGCCGTTCTTCAAGTTGTCTTCAGCGCAATCCTCGTCAAGGATCTTCTTCTCGCCGGCTCTAGGTTCCACTGGGCTCATGTTTTTATGCCGTTTTCGTACGCTATATTATTATTGCACCCACAAAAGAGAAGCTTGATCAAGAAAGGCGCAGAGGCCGACATTTATCTTGTGGGTTGGTACGGCAAAAGAGCAATAGCAAAAGTTAGGACGGTTAAACCTTACCGCCATAAATATTTGGATTTTGACATACGAAAGCGAAGAACTGTTCACGAAGCCCAAATGCTTTCGGTGGTAAAGCAATTCGGTGTAGCTTCTCCATATGTTTACTTCGTTGATCCGATTTCGTGCATACTCTTTATGGAATTCGTACCAGGCAGGAATGCCAAAGAAATAATCAGCCCTCAGATATCTTTGAATATTGGAATTTGCGTAGGCTTACTTCACTCACGGAGTCTTATACACGGTGATCTTACAACCTCAAATTTTCTGGTTAACCGCAAGCTACACTTGTTGGATTTCGGACTATCCTTCTATTCAGATCGCTTGGAAGATAAGGCAGTTGACGTTAGATTAGTAAAGGAGACATTTGGCAGCTTACACCACGTTCAATATGAATCTCTTTTTTCGAACTTCCTGAGGGGGTATTCAGCGATCCTTGGCAATAATTTGGCCAAGAAAGTTCTAATGAAAGTTTCAAGTATCGAGAGACGAGTTAGATATGCACTAGAAATGGATTAATCGAAAGGAAATTGCTCATGTCAGAATAACTTTATGGTTTTCAATCTAAGAAGAGGATGAACACCTCAGACGTAATGCTTTCGAGTTGTGTTAATAGCTTCTTGAGAAGCTGCTATGTCTCTTTCCTCCTGTGAGGAAGCAATCATCATCCCTTTGGATTCCTTAGCTAGATGCCGTTCTCGATCATCGTCAGTAGTCAGTATAGCTCCACACACGAAGCACTGGAAATCCGAAATAAACTGGGAGATACTTCTCTCGTACACCCTTGCACTTTCATCAGAGGACAACTAAAACGTTATCTGAGAAGATAAATATAAGATTTTATGATTATGGACGGGCAATCTCTATTTATGAAATCGATTTGTTCTGGCAAAGCCGGCCTACCGATTAAACCAAAGATTCGGCTGACCACTCAGGAGATTCTCATTTGAACTTGAGCACCCCGTTCAAGACCTTAGATACTCATTTGTAGAATCAGTAAGATCGTTTGTTGCACAGGCCCGGACAAGCACTAATTTGTGTCCAGACATAAAATCAATTGACAATCATCCTGGTTAAATTGATAACGGGAATCGAAACTGTAGGCAAATGCGTCATTTTTATTTTAGACAAATTAAATAGCCGACAATGAATATAATTTATTTCGTAAGCTCCAATGTTTGGAAGTATAGGGAATTACGTCAAGCGCTCGATAGGCATGGCATTCTACTAAAATTTCGGAGTGCCAAATTACCAGAGCCACAATCTGACTCGTTGGATTATATAGCGCTAGAAAAAGGTAAATTCGCTTTCAAAGCTATATCCAAGCCTGTTCTGATAGAGGATGACGGCCTATTTATCTATAATCTACACGGATTCCCAGGACCTTATTCCTCCTATGTTTTTAAGACAATTGGAAACACAGGAATTCTTAGGCTCTTGTCGACTTCTAAAGACAGATCTGCCTCTTTTATTTCGATTCTCGTATACATAGATGGTGATGTGACCAAACGTTTTTTTGGAAAGATCGACGGAAGGATATCGCTAAAGGCTAAAGGTGTGGGATGGGGTTACGATCCTATTTTTATTCCATCAGGTTCAAAAAAGAGCTTTGGACAATTGGGGAAAGAAAAGACATCAATTTCGCATCGAGCTCTAGCTGTTATCTCGTTTGTCAAATGGTATCATCGTAACAAATCTATAGCAGAATCCAGATAATGCTAGCCCACTTGGGAATTCGAAACCTGCATTACTGGCCTTATTAGCGCTACGCTCAGAAGTTAACAGGCTTGATGGTGATTCGATTTCATACTATGGTACCCTTATCTATCTCCGGTCGAACTAATCGGGGGCGTTAGTGGAGGCGATATTGTTGTACTGATGGTCTGTGAACCTGCCGCAGCCTTAGATGTCGCATTAGGGGGAATAAGAACAGAATTTACATATTCACCTGTAGTTATCGATGAATATGGGTTCGTGAACACCGTTTTTTTTCCTAGATCTTTTTCTGGATTGTCTTCAACGTTTGGTTTATCTAAGATGTTTACAACACCATGCCCAATTTGGCGTGAACTATCGGTTACAGTTAGCTGGAATCTCAAAATCGTATCGGCAACAACTGGCGGCGCTATAAATTCCCACACAGGAGTCTTTACACCACTAAGGGTTGTTTTCGCATTAGTTGGCAGCTGCTCCCACGAAAAAAAGATAATTTTGCCGTTTTCAGCTTTACTATTCGATCCATTAGGTACCACTGTGGACCCTGCGGCCACAACCTGTGCTGGACCGGCATCAGCTACGGGAGGAAGCTGTTGAAACAGGTTGTTTTCATTCACATGAGGGTGTTCAGATATTGTATTCTTGTTCTGATCAGTAATGGAACCCGCAATCAAAGAAGCAGCTACGTGGGCCGGAGCCAATGTCGTAGATGCTTTAGTGGGGTTGGTGGTCAGTTCTCTTTGTGTGAATGGAATAGCTACGCTTGGAGTCACATAGCTTTCAGAAGGAATCTTTACTTTGTTGATAGTGTTATTAAGCTCTTCCGGGCTAGGATTGGCTCGGGCTGATATTCTATTAGGAGCTGTGCTGTTAGGAGCTGTGCTGTTAGGAGCTGACCCTTGTAATATCTGTTGAACATTTGATAGTGGAATAATTTTGAGAGCCAAGGCTGAAGGCAGTTTCGAATGTGAAAAATCACCAATTACACTGCATAGCGCAATCGAGAATGTAAACAAAATTAGCAGCCTTTCTAGCATCTAAAGTTTGAATCATACCGAACTTCGACTATAAGATTGTGGGTTTGAAAGAGTTTGGTGCCATGTAAATTATTTCAGCGGGTATCCGATGATACGTTGTTCCGATTACGATTCAGATACTGGTTACAAAATTAAATTGTGCTAACGCGGCAATCACCTTGAGAATGTCGCATCCTCACATATGACTTAGTACCTCGATCGGCCAATTTAATGAATAAACTTTGTCAAATGGCAGTGATATTTAGCTAAGTTTCACTTGTATCAGAAACATCCTTTATGGAATCCCCGGCGTGAACAATTGTATAATCTTACCAGAACATTGCTGCTCCTGGGAAATAGCTCTGCCAGGGAAGAGTGAATCTTACTTCGAAATCACTAGATAACCATCAACCCATCTGTCGACGTATCGCGCGTGATTTTGTAAGACAACTATCCTCGAGATTTCACTCTCATCCATAATCTCATAATCTTGAAGGCCTAAACAGAGTTCCTGAGCAATCGATTTAATTTCGCCCATTTCGAGCATATTGGTAGTCTCAAGTCTACCAGTCGACATCCCTACATGCATATATGATTTAATCTCGACAAAGTGAGGCGAACCCTCTTGGACAATTGTTGCAAATTCATTTATGAATCTCCTTGAATCGTTATATTTTCTAATCATTGTCATCCTGAGAACAACCCTAGTTCCAATAGTTGATAAAAGCTTCAAACTCTCACACCATCTTTCCCATGCATTTCTGTAACGGGGTCTATTCACAAGGTAGTACATTTGCTTGTTAGATGCGTTGGTCGAGAGATAAATCTGAGTAGGTAGCGAATCCTCATCTGAGAGACGCTGCAGCATTTCCGGTTCCTGCCCATTGGTTACAAGGAATATTGATTTTGTAGCTGGGAGTTCTTTTAGATATCTAATCAGTTGAGGCAATTTAGGGTACAAAGTAGGTTCCCCTGATAGTGATATCGCATAGTGTTGGGGCAAAAGTGATTCTTCAAGCTTCACCCTATCATTTTTTTCGTGTCCATAAAAGCCGCTAATCAGTCTTTTTCGCTCCTTCAACAATTGCTCGATAATAACATCAGGTTCGTCAACCAATTCATGCGGCATCTTAAGTGTGTCATAAAATTCAATAGGGCGCCAACAATATACGCACCGATTTTCACAGTTCATTGCAGTTGGAGTCATTTCCATACATCGATGAGTTGATATGCCGTAGAATTGGTGCTTATAACAATCGCCTTTATTGGAAAATGATTTTTTCGTCCAATGGCAAAGGTCAACAGCAGAGTGATTAAACACTCCATACTTCGCCTTCTCCAATTTAGACTTGACATTGGGAGTGATTTGTATCAAGCCATCCTGCATAACATGTGAAACGTATTCGTCTGAACAACTCATACCAGTATCTCCCTTCTAAAATAATTTAAAGCTTTTTCGAAAAATAAGTTTCATAGAGGCCATACGGAAGCCTCTGACAAAATTTCCAGCAATGAAATTAAACATAAATTATTCGAACTAAAGCAGCGAGATTAGTATTTGTGCCTGAAAATAAGGAATGGAAAAAAAATAAGGAATGGATAAGAGTCAACCAATCAATCTAACAATTATATACAGTCACTTGGAAATGACCCATTGTTGGCCTTCGTAGTATAGCCTGGTTAGTATAGGCGGCTGTGGACGGAGTGCTATTCGACGGACACCGCCCGAGGAGGGTTCAAATCCCTCCGAAGGCCTATTCCAGGGAATGACGGTAGTTGAACCCTTCATTCGAAGGTATGGGATCTGAACCATTCGATCACTCATAATCCAACATACTTCAAGGTTTTGTGAAATAGAAATGGATCGACGAGGAGCCAGCCATAATGATCTGCATCGTGTAAATACCGTATGTCCTTTAGATTGGGTTTTGCATTCTTACTTTTGAGGGATAATAGAAAATACGCCTGCAATTGTATCCCTAATCTCTTTGCATTATTCGTTGACTTGTCTCCTCTTGGAAGTAATAACCGATAACTAAATTCATGCGACGGAGACTTAACAACATATGTCTCTACCATCTTTTCGACTGCTTTCTCGATGTCCGAATAATCTCGCAGGTCTATTGTTTCGACAACTGGAAATTCCCTATAGACTTCGTTTACTGAGGCCATCCCTGACAAGTACTATTATTATAGATTAAAGATAAATCATTCCGTTTATTCTTTATGCTCTCGCTGAAGTTCTCGACGTCTTATCTCTCATCAGAACTCGAGCCGAAATTTTAAGTTTAATCTCAGAGTGTTTTCACGAATTATACCTATTTCTTTGAAGTAGATCAAGAGCGCCGGGCAATCAAGTCCATGCTATACTCAATTTTACACTTCTAAAATTGGGTAGACAAAATCTGTAGAATCGATGTTTACAAGTTCTGAACGTCTGTTATATTCATTGTCGCTCGGGATCGTCACATTGGTCTTCATCGTCATCATGGTCATCACTCTTGATTTACCCCTAGTAAAGGAGGTGAGCAGCGCAGAACTAATTGGTTAAACCAATCTCCTTAAGGTAAGCGGTTACTTCGCCCAAATTTTCGGTACTGCTGCAGACCGCGAGTTCATTTTTTGGGTCGCTTTTACGTCTTTAAATCTTCGCGCTGAACTGCAGTCACGAATTAATGTGCATTTTGTACTGACCAGTTATTGATTTCTTGACTGGAGCCTCAACAATCTAAAGCGAGTCTGAGTGACACAGCTTAGTTAACTTCAATATCCTTCTACGTATGTTATAAAATCAGATGAGGTAACAATACCAAGTAATGCTCTCAAATCTTCATTTTCCACTACGAGCAGATGATGAACGTTATTTTGCAACATTATATCTGCTGCCGTTTCAACAGACGACTGTGGATCAATGGTGACAACTGGAGAGGCCATGATATCCTTTATCAGAATCTTTCTGCTATCTGCATCATTTGCGACTACGCTTCTTACCAAATCACGTTCGGTAATAATCCCAATTGGTACCCCCGTAGAGGCAGTTACAACGAGCGAGCTAGTATTTGAAGTGGCCATTTCTAAAGCAGCCTCCTCGCTGGTCTTCTCGCAATCGATCTTTACAAGCATAGTATTCATTATTTTGCTAACTGATCTAGGAGCAGTCATACCTTTATTCTGCAAGCCAAATTAAATATAAATTGCGAGGTTTGCAAGTTTTCAAGGATACGCGATTTCCCATTTACCCATCTCAGACCAAATTTGCAATTCTAATCAAATTAGTCAATACCAACCAAAAAAAGAATCACGAACAACAATCAATGTCGGTCCTAGGCAAAGTCAAAATAAAGCAATAATTTGCTTGTAATCAACTAGATCAAGAAGTATAATTGCGGGCAACTTTTTTATTTCGATTGACGAGCTGATTTGTATGGAATTCATAGATCTGAAAAGCCCTTCGCTTACGAAGCCTATACTTATAGCCGCTATGCAGGACATGGGAGAAATAGGAAGTTTGGCGTTGCAATTTATCAATAAGAGCATTCAGACAACGCCCTTCAGATATGCTTTAGCTCCCTATCCGAACTATGTCGTTGACAGAGGAGGATACATTGAATTCCGGCAAGAAAGATGGGAATATAGATATGCAAAAAATCTTATCACTTTTGGAGGTGGGGTAGGACAACCACAGACTAACGAGGAGTTATATAAGCTGTGCAAAGATGTGATAACCATTGCGAAAAAATTTTCAGTCCAGTTAATCTACACCTTAGGGGCATTCCTCACAGAGAGAGATTTAGGTAAAAAACCAAAGTCACTAGCAACCACCACATCGCAAACATTGAAAGAACAAATTACGAAACTTGGAATTGATACAACGCCCCCGACATCAATTATTTCAGGATTTAATGGATTAATCCTTGGTTTCGCCAGCGCAGCAGGCCTGCAAGGAATTGGGTTATACGCCGAGATCAACGATCCGCAAATTCCCCAATACCGTTCTGTAAAGAGTGTATTGGAATTACTAGAGAAATTGACATACCAAAAGTTCGCCGGGTTAGAAGAGCTCGATGAGATGGGTAGTGCTGTGGATAATGAATTTGACAGACTGAGAAAGTCAGGCAAATAAATGAGATTCTGACTAAATGTTCGAGATTTCGGTCAGAATTATTGCTAATTAATGTGATTGCCGACGAAGAGATAGTTTTTACCTATAGGTTTTAAATGTCTTGACGATCCAGTCTACATCGTCCTCGTCCTTAGCAAGCCTGCTAATTTTGACACAGTCTCTGATGTCTTTGGATTTTAATGTTTTCCACACTTCGTATGCTATCTTCAAGGCCAAATGGATCTCTACCCCCTCATGTGAAAGTACATTCGATGCTACATCGCGAAATGTCTCAAATTTGTATTGTTTAAAGTGAAATGAAACAAACCTAGACAACAAAGGGGTCAGCATTCGGTCGGTTCCGTTGCTAGTAGCAAATACCCAAGTCTTCAGCTGTGTGTTTCTTGTTTTTTGGTATTTCGTTTCAGAAAGGATACCTGTCTCCATTAGGCTAAGAAGTGCAGTCTGGTCCCTTATCCCCATGTGTTCAATTTCATCAACAATCAAGAACCTAGGCCTTTTTTCAAAGAGATAGTCCAGCATACCAGATTTTGAACTGCTACTACCGAGAGTAAAATACGATCGCTCTAGCTTCATGCACTCTAACATGAAAAGCGTCTTTGCAGACGCAGGAGGGCCGACGAGCAAAATATGCACTGGTTTTGAGGAATTTATTGCAAGAGAAAAAATCCTCTTGACGTCCGTGTGTCCGATAATATTCGAAAATGGTAGTTCTGTCACCGGGTTTGTTTCCGTCGGCGAAACAGTAATGGCTGACTGTTCCTTAAGAAAAGCGGACTCATTACGAATAGACAACAAAGCATAGGCTGAGTCACCATAATTTACACTTTGCGAACAAAATCTGATGCCCCATTACTCTACCACTCTAGACAAATTCAATGCAGGGTAAATCCCATTAGTCTCCGCTGATGTGAAGGAAAAGATGAGAATGTCAAAGACGCTGTTTATGGCCAAATTTTGAATATCACTTTCCCTAGCTAGTACTATACAGGATATTGATATTTCAACTCCCAAGATGACCTTACTTTGCCAGAGTGGGTTGAGAAAGGAGTGAGAAAAATTTAGTTTGGAAAGTAGTTTGGCGGGGTTGTACTCTCAACTTTTAACTGAATTTCGGAAACTTCATGCAGATGGAGGAAATAAGATTTTGATCTTCCTGGTTACTTCGACTGAGAAAACCCAGAGTCCTTGAATAGAATATATTATGTTTTTAAAAATTGATTTCGGGGATGCTGAGCGTGCCGGGGTAGCTCAGCCTGGTCAGTAGCGTTCGACTCATAATCGAAAGGTCGCGGGCTCAAATCCCGCCTCCGGCATTCTTTAAAAATTTG
>JBPYDP010000026.1:0-5793 GCA_051985775.1 Candidatus Nitrosopolaris sp.
GCTACTGAGATAATGGGAAAAAAGTCATACCGGTCTATCACTGAGATACCTGAATTAATCGATATAGTGGACGTTTTCAGAAAGCCGGAGGCTGTACCGTCGGTGGTTATGGACGCCGTTAGGAAACCTGGAATCAAAGTTGTTTGGATGCAAGAAGGAATTTACAATGAAGAAGCTGAGGCAAGAGCAAAAGAAAATGGCATGGATGTGGTTTTCAATAGATGTATGATGGCTGAACATAAGAGACTGTTTAAGGGGGAATAATGACCTCCATACAGTTCATTTTCTGAACAGATAGCTCAAACTAGTACATGATATTTAATAAAAAACATAGGAATTTCGAGTCTCAGATCAAAAAAATCTAATCATTTGAAATTTTAAGCCGTAATTCGTAATGTTTATAATATGTGGGTATATAAGTTAACAACAAGTCGGATAAGTATATGGAACATGTCTCTTTGGCGAATATCCTTAGTGCAATTTCTAACGAGAACGCTTTGGCGGTTTTTAAGACAATCGCTGATACGAAAGGAGACACTGATATACTCAGAACCAAACTAAAAATCACACGTAAGCAATATTATTCCCGAATTTCCGGACTACTTAAGGCCGGTTTAGTTAAAAGAAAGAATGGAAGATACTCTCTTACTATCTTTGGCGAACTTGTTTATGATGCTGCGATGACCTTAGAGAAGGCATTCAACAGCAACAATTACTGGAAACTTAAAGCAATTGATTCGTTCGAAATTGCCCCTGGTCAAGGTCACGAACTCTCAGTAGAGGAGCGAAACAAAATTATTGACACGCTATTAAGAGATGACCAGAAGATAAAGGATATCCTGCTAACAAAACTTGCGTTTTAATTGTACTGTTTAGGTTTCTTTGCGTGTCACTGACTTTTCAGCAAAATAGCTATCCAAAAAACAACTCTTCATTGGTTGGCCCTTATTCTGCCGAGCGCCTAAATAATCTGAAAATAGCTTTTTTATTCTGATCAAATCCATCATTTCGACTAGGAGGTCAAAGCGTTCTAAAAATGCAAGCTCTCCAGTTTTCCTGTATGATACAGTAATAGAGAATTAAAGATAACTAATTTCATTACTAATCACTTCTCGCTCGTACACATGGACTTCGGGGACTACCCAGTCGAACTGATTCAGCACTTTTTTGGAAAAAAATTTTCGGAAAATAAAGCTTAAGAAAGCAAAAGAGGGCTGGGGGGATCGCTTCAACATTACACTTTTCGTCCAAACATAATAACGATTTAGCCTTGACAACGCAATTCATGGCAAAAAGGCGATATCGCAGCGAGTTGCTGGCGTAAAATGCTATTGTTCCTCTCATAAAACTAAATAAAACATGGCGATTATACGCAAAACGACTTTATGTATACCCAAGAAAGGGAAGTTTTATATATATTCGTTACCCTAACGTATCCTGCCGAGACAACAAATGCCACAAGAGGTTACAACTGAGCAGATTTTTACTGTTTTATCTGATAATGCTTCGTTAAACTTGATGAAAACGGCATATACTGGAAGACTCACCTCGTCCAATTATGTCGGCAAACTTAGCAAGAAGACATTTTATACGAAACTTAAACGCTTATGCAATGCTGGGCTAGTGGAGAAGCGTGAGGATGCCTATTATCGAACAACGACTCTTGGCTCGCTAGTATATAATGGTCAAGTCAAAACACTGGAGGATGCTATAACAAATTTCTGGCAATTAAAGGCCATAGATATTTTGAAAACAAGACAAGACTTTCCTGCAGATCGCAAAGAAACAATTATAGACGAGATCGTTAAAGGGAGCAATTTAAAGAATTTTATAAATTCGACTCATTTAACGGGGTTTTCCATAATCAAGGATTTCAACCGTCTTATAAATGAGGTAATTCGTATGCTTGAAGACGCTAAAAAGGAAATTTACTTCGCTTCGAGGTATCATGATCAACACGTTTCAAAAAAGGTGTTCGAGAAAGTCGAAAAAGGAGTTAGCGTCCACTTTTTAGACGGCAATCCAAAGCAAATTAGTGTCGAGAGCCGGTTGAATGCAGTATTAAGGACTCCTCCCAATGGGGAAGCATTTAGGACAGTTAATAGGCTCAAAAGATCGGGGTGTTTTGAGCTAAAAAGTCTAGAACCTACAACATTAGAAAGTAATGGGAGGAACTCTGTAATACCCAAGTTTAACAGCTTCCTGGTTATCGATGGCAACCAAGTAATTTACGAAAATATCAACTATGGCAATCCGGAGGACTTCACGGTAGCAATTGCTAGGTATGATGATCCGTATTTAGCAGAACAATTTATTAACTATTGGAGATTGCTGTCGAAGGACGCTATGGATCCTAAGCTTTTAGAAGATGTAACACCGACAAGATAAAACTACACATCATATATATTATAACCACTCTTTATAAAAATCAGTAAAGTTTCAATTACCAACAAAACATTAGTGTTGCCATCACTTCCTTATGAGAAGAATTCATAATACCATGTGGCCTAGGCTGTTCTTAGTGATTATCCAGCCGGGTCTAAATTAAAGACACATCCTAACTGGTCGAAAATCAGTATAGAAAAATTCAGTGTAGAGATCACTCCTTTTTCGAGTTAAAGTGTCCATATCGGGTGCCAATGGCGATATTAAGGATGATTTTCTACTACGAACATATGCAAGAAGGCATCAATGCTACTAGGCACATTATCCAGTTAAGGAGCAAGACGAAGGGAAACGCTGTTACAAGTATAATCTCGTCACAACTAATTTTGCTGCAGTCACGAAAAAAATGGGGGATAGTCTATGCCCTGGCTACGGTGGTAGGACTTTTCTGTATCCCAAGTGGAGGTCTTAATTCGTTCATTTTACACGGCAGCGGGAGCAGCAGCTTTGCAAATGGATTAATTCTAATTTCAAAATTGCTACCGCTTCCAATTGCATCTTTCCTTATACTTACTGGTATGTATATTCTCAACGACCTAGCTGACGCAGACCTCGATAGATCCAATGGAAAGAAACGCCCCATAGCCAAAGGACAGGTTCCAAAAGTGCATGCCGGTATCTTTGTGATCCTGACAAATGTCACGGCGGTTCTGCTAGTTTTGACAACGTTAAGCTTTCCTGCTACTCTCGTTGCATTGGCACTAGTATCTATGGGGGTATTCTATTCTGCCCCCAAAATATCTCTCAAGGATAGATTTGTACTTAAGACCCTGTCGATTGCTTTTGCCATGATGCTTTGTGTAATGCTAGGATGGCTTGCCGAGACCAATTGGGACACAAAATACTTTGCCAATCATGACAAGAGTAGCAGCTATCTTAACAGCTTATTAGTGTGTACTTACGCTGCCCTTATGCTAGGTATCATTGTATTTATCACATCTCTGCTTAACGATTTGGGAGATGTTGAGGGTGATAGAGCTGCATTCCGACGAACGATTCCAATTGTAATAGGGCGGGAAAATACTGTTCTGGTGAGTATGTTTCTTGTTACATTGATGATTGGAGTATCTTGGATATTCTTTTACGTGTTGGGTAATGATCTCGGACCAATTACCCCGATTTTGGTAAGCCTCGTAGCGGTGCTGATGTTGATGAATACGCGCAAAACATTAAAACGGTTAAACGACAGAGAAGTTGTTCGAAAACAACATAAGAAATCAGTACCTCTGCATTTTGTACTTCACCTTGCAATAATAGTGGGAGCCTTATTGTTCTGGGTATGAAAAGAGTAGTCGCATCAGAGCAAGTCAGTACCCCTGCAGCTTTGTACCGCGGAGGCACGAGCAAAGCTCTATTCATCCACCAAAAGGACCTACCACCGACGAGCAGTCGGAAACAGCTCAACGATTGGATCGAGACAATCTACGGCTCGGGCCACCCGCGCGAGATTAACGGTATCGGCGGCGCAGGCGAGATTACTCAGAGCAAATTCGCAATCATTGGGCCACCGACTCACCCTGACGCGGATGTGGACTACTCCTTCGTGCAGATCATTCCAATGCCGCGCATGGTTTCGTGGGCTCTAAATTGCGGCAACATCATCTCAGCCGTCGGACCTTTCGCCATTGACGAAGGATTGGTCCAACCTATCGAGCCAGTTACGCACGTCCGCGTCCACAATACGAATACCGGTCGCATTCTGCATGCGGATGTAGAGGTGAAGCATGGTAGGGCAAGAGTTCTCGGCGACTGTCACATCGACGGCGTGCCTGGCACAGGATCGCGTATCAATGTAGACTGGCGTGAGACGGGCGGCGCGATAACAGGATCCTTTCTGCCGACGGGAAACGTCCGGGATATGCTCGACGTCGAAGGGATCGGTCGCGTTGAGGTTTCGATCGTCGATCTCGCGAACCTGTTCTGTTATGTGCGTGCCAAGGATGTCGGTATCGCCGCGACTGAAGACCCCAGGGTAACCCAAGGCAACCAGACCGTGATTGATCGCTTCGAAAGGATCCGTGCTGCGGCAGCGGTGAAGGCCGGTCTTGCCCAGACGCTTGCCTCCGTCCTACCCGTACAGCCATTCGTAGTAGCAATCGCGCCGCCCACCGACTTTTATGATTTCTCCACAGGCCAAAACAGGCTCGCAGACGAATGCTCTTTCGTTGCCCAAATCTATCTCGGCTTTGGCGGCAGCAAGGCGTCCATGCATCCGGCCTACATGGGGACGGGCATCGGGAATACCGCTGTTGCTGCTATCTTGCCGGGAACAGTTCTAAACCAGTTGGCGCGTACTAAAGACATTAATCAGGGCAAGGTCCGCATCGGCATGCCGGAAGGTGTGATCGAGGCCGAGGGCGCAGTAGTACAGTTTGACAGCACTTGGCATGTCAAGAAGGCTAAATACCCCCGCACCGCTAGACGGATAATGGATGGCCACGTCTTCGCACCGCTCGACCAGGGTCCGTGGACCGAACAGGCCGGTGATAATTCATATTGATCAGTTGTGCTTTACGATTTTAATATATGAGATACCAGCAGTCTTAACCCAGCGAGCTAACATTTGCTCTTAATATTCTCTAGATCATCAGTCGAACAAGTTCTAGTAGCCATAATGAGGATGGCAAATAGCTTAAAGCACTTAACGAATTTAACGAAATCAGTGCTAATAACGGGAGCATTATTATTTTGGATATAATGCTGGCCATTAGAACTACGGAAAGTATTAGCGCTCCTTCACCCCGCCCGCTTGATTTCATATTGGTTTCTATGTTTTCTGTGTATCAAAGTCGAAGTTCTCTTTGTTATGGATTGTACCTAAAATAGGGCATTTTTTTGTGTTTGTACCCACACATTGCCTCGCTAAGTCTATAACGTCGGGGTTCTCTTCCTAATGGGTGCAGAGATCGGCTAAATTGAAATCTAAACAGGACAAGACAGCCAGAAACAAATCACTGACAGTTGATAGGATGATAAAAAACAAAGGTGTGACAGTAGCCGGCGTGTTAAAGACTATTTCTGATCCGATATCTGTGGAGTTATTCAAATCTATATCCGCTGAAGGTATCGATGGCACGGCCCTAAGGAGCAAGACAAAACTTTCTCGACGCCAGTATTATTCAAGGCTAACATGCTTTATGAGAAATGGAATGCTGGTAAGAAAGAATGGCAGGAATTATAGGACTACATTCGGAAAAGTAGTATATCATACATTATTGACGATTGAAAACGCATTTGTGAATTATTATAAACTTAAGGCAATCGATTCGATTGGATTGTCTTATGACATTCCACAGGAAGAACATAAAAAAATCATAGATAATTTGATAACCGACCCTGAGATAAGAC
>JBPYDP010000027.1:0-4895 GCA_051985775.1 Candidatus Nitrosopolaris sp.
CGAAAGATATTGTAGTATATAAAATAATTTGGATATACCAAAGGTTCATTACAGCGTTCTTCTCGGATTCCTAGAAATCTTAGATGATCTCGGCGGAAAATCAGACGTAGCAGGAATTGCATCTAAACAAGGGTTGGAGTTAGATGACCTTCTGCCATTACTTGAATCAGGAGAGATGCTAGGCCTAATTCAGGTAACATCAGGCGATGTGTCCATAACTGAAAAAGGACATTTATTCATTGTAGCTAGCCCAAAGGTTCAAAAAAAAATGTTACGGGATATAGTTAGCAATATGGACATATTCAAGAAATTAGTTGATCTCGTAAAAGGAAGCGAAAATGGCCATTTAAGTAAAGATGAGGTATTAGAATTTGTTTCTAATCATGATGTGGCGGTACAGAGTCCCGATGGCGATGGTTCAAATGAATTCGACTGGATCGTTGAGTGGGGAAGACAGGCACTTATTCTCAGCTATGATGCTAACGAGGAGAGCATAAGTATTAGGCAACGTTAAGTAGTACTGATAATACTTTCCCTTGTTTGTGATATTCGAGGAGAGGACAATGACTGACCTTTCTTTAGTAATCCCAAGCCAATGAATATTAGATTGCCAATATGGTGAACTACCTTAAACTAGTAAATGCAATCGACGATATTAGGCTCAATTAAATTATAGTTGATATGGTCTGATTCAACTCGCTCTGCTGGCACTTTGCCGATCACTCTGGACGCACTTATTGAGTGGATCGATTCAGATGGATGCGGCGACGAATAGCTATAATCGGATAGAACTTGTCAAGCAGACCAGTCAGCCGTCACGCGGAGTATTAGATACAACATGGGTTTATCACATATTCTTGCTCGTCATGAGTCCTCTTGGTATGTCTGATCACTACAGTCCTTTTTTCAGAATCGCTGCCAGCGCAATACCAAATGCCCCAGCTGACGCGATAAAACCACCGTAAGCAATATTGGGGGTATGAGGAAGAACTAAAGCAGATCCTAAGAATAGAGCCGATGCAAACACACTAGCTGCCAGAAAGTTATAGCTTTTTTCGCGCCTATTCCCATAAATCTGCTGTGAATCTAGATACGATCTTAGCATGGGAGCAAGCTCCACTGACTGTTCAAAACCCTTCGCAAATCTTTTAATCGAATCCTTTACCTCCTCGATATATGCTTCCCTCATTAGTCCTTCTTGCTCTAGAAGCTGTGAAAGTACTTTCACAAATTGTAGATTCACATGGTGATGTTGATAGATTCCTTCCACTATTGATGTCATGCGCATATATAACGCAAGATTTTTGGGTAATCTAAACGGAAATTTGCTCAGTGTCTTATTAGCAAGATCCATCAATGCTCTTACTTCCATTCGATCTACTTCTTTACCATGCAATGATTGAATACTAAGCTCGAGTGCTTTTTCGACCACATACCGATTCACAGTTGGCTCCAGAGTCCCCAGTTCGATCAACACATTAACTGCCCTGGGGGGATCTTTTTCCACTAGGCTAAGATATAATCTGATTAGTTTAAGACGAGTTTGATTTTCTAGTCTGCCAACCATTCCAAAATCATAAAGAATAATTTCGCCAGCGTTTGTTACTGAGATATTGCCAGGATGCGGATCAGCATGAAAGATGCTGTGACGTAGTAGCATTTTGAAAAATATATGATGCACCTGAATCACTAGCTTTTCTCGGTCAATTCCTGCCCTATCCAATGATGAGATATCAGTAATCTTAATGCCAGGGATATATTGCATGGTAATGATGTGTTTAGTTGTTCGATCTAAAATGACATTGGGAATGATCACCATACGATCGCCTTTCAGATTGTGCTTAATTGTTATTAGGTTATCAGCCTCTATTCTGTAATCCATTTCTTCATGAACCGTCTCAATAAATTGCGATAGCATGGCTTCGACTGAAAATCGCAAATTTGGATCGATAAAGCGAGTTGCAATAGGTAGAATGCTTTTTAAGATGGCAATATCATTTTCAATAATTTTTTCGATCTCCGGTCGGCTAACCTTAACGATAACTTGCTGACCGTTATAAGTTGCCAAATATACCTGACCGAGACTAGCTCCTAAAAGCGCTCTCGTGTCGAACGTCCCAAATATCTTTTCAATTTCGCCGAGCTCCTCTTCAATTATCGGTCTCGTTTCTGAGAACGGTGCCGGTGGGACATCATCCTGCAATGTAGCCAACACTTCAAGATAAGGTTGCGGCAAAATATCTGCTCGAGTAGATAGCCATTGTCCCAGTTTAATGTAGGAGGGGCCAAGCTCTATGAAAGTTCTTAGTGCCTTCTCTGCATGTCTTCTGTATTTTTTTTCATTGACATTTTTTCCTTCCCGTCTTACCCAGTCACGGCGATCTTTTCTGAAATTAATTACAAATGGTAATAGCTTTAGGACAACTTTTACAACCTGAATTTTCGAAGGGCTTTTTTTAAAAGTGATAGCCGCTACCTTCTCAGATTCACCTCCACTAATATGTTCAGGAAGCTGTGCTGGTTTTTGCATTTAGATCTAAATGCTCCTAGTTATCTGCTTGATTAGGCTGGTTACAACGTATGTACATGTTGCAGCGACGGTGCCCGCTAGACCTGCTGCCCTTAGAGCCCCTACTAAAGCGTCGGCTCCTTTTTTTTCTACATACACACTACAGCCGGAATGCCTTGCCGCTTCCAATCCCGCTATGGTAGCCGCTAAGAACTCAGGAGCATCTATCAATAAATGTCCCACAGGATCTTTCCTCGGATCAACTTTATCCGTGTGGACGATATAGTAGTCTTTGTATTCTCTAATGTGTAGTTGACCGTATCGAAACTGCTTTTTGGCTCCTTTTTTGCTGCCAAGGAGAGTTTGTTCATAATCTATAATTGGTCTGACGGATTTGGGGACGATAATGCTACCATCACCGTCAATATAGTTCACATATCCCAAACAATCAAAATGGCATATAAAATTAACTTTTTGATTACGCCGAAGAACTATACATCCGGTCTGTTTAGCGCTAACTGCGATAGTGCAAAGAAGTTCATCATAGCGTACTTCACCACTAACCACGAGTTCTTCAATACTTTTAAGCTTTTGAAGGATATAATTAATAATACAATGCACAATACAAGGATAAAGGTATTAGACACAAAAAAAATATACGATGGTAACGTTTCGCTCAGACTCGACAAGTTCGTAATAGAAGATAAAATAGTTACAAAGGAAATAGTCGAACATTTACCCTCGGTAGGACTGATTCCGATCATAGCTAATTTGGACATACTCTTCGTAAGCCAATACCGACACGCAGCCGGGAAAACCTTGTTAGAAATTCCCGCAGGAAAAATAGAGAGGGGAGAAACTCCGCGGCAGGCTGCGCTTAGGGAAATGGCGGAAGAGATTGGGTATATCGGGAAACTGGTCCCACTGCTAAAAATGTATTTAGCACCCGGTTATGATACTGAATTGATATATGTTTACGTTGTAAGAGATTTAAAAAGAATAGCTCGAGCCACTAGAAATGATGACGAAAATATAAGAATAAAGAGGGTTAGCCTAACTTCCGCTATAGAAAAATGCATTAATGGTCAACTTGAGGATTGCAAGTCCATTGCTGCAGTACTTGCTTATGCTAGAATAATCAATAGTAGAAAATAATGTTCTATGACCTTTTTAAACCGGCAAAGTTAACTCTCTAACAATAATTTTGTGAGTTGTGAGTCACTTATTATGGTTGAATCTTCCATATTTTCGGAAAGATCAACGATCCTCTTCAGCTTCCAATATAAAGTAAACTTTTTTGCAGTCGTGATAACAAGTGAAGTTTTAGTTATTGCTGGGATCAATGGCTTATAGCTTGGCTTAGAGCAATTAAAGTAGATAGAAAGAGAATCACAAGAACAAAACAAGGCAAAACATTTGCATGTTATCAGATAGCGTATTTGCTAAGACATAGCATCATTGAAAAGATAGATAATTTTTTGGCGCTTTTCTATCTTCTATACAGAAGATTACCAGTAAGATATCGATTCTTCCCCGCTATATTGATTGAATCTCCTAATGATGACTGCTGACCCTGAAAGTATGTGAACAAACCAAAACTACAACTAATTAGGATAATTTCAATCATAACTAGAAAACTGATTTTTAAAAGAACTTTAGAATTATTCCTTTCAACAACTTAGGCAATTATTTCACATGATGCTCCCTCTTCTCCTGTTTTTGCTATCTGTTCAGCTCCTAACTCGGTATTATGACAAGTCACCTAATCTAATTCTGACCTAATTCTTTTAACCAAGTAATCTATAGTGACAGGCTTTCGGATGAAGCATCCCTAAGCTTATTGCTGGATTTATCTCTCTTAGCGCCTCACGGTTTATTTCACCAGAAGACATGAGGATATATTAGAAAGAGAATATAGTTTCCGGTAAGAGTGACATTTGGCTTCTCCCCTCCGACTCTAAATAAAGAGTCTAGAAAGTTTGAATCGCTAGGTATATGGAAACTACTCAAGGCCGCAATAATTTACTGCCTTGGTACTTTGCAATATCAACAAATCGTAAGCCTGCCAAGTACTTAAATTCGAAGTCTATTTCTTGTAATGTTGCAGACTTGAGACTTGCAAGTGAGGAAGACCTTTGGGAAGAACAAAGGGACCTCATAAAGACATTTTTGAAGACATGGAAAGGTGTCAGGTCAGGAGAGGTCGACATAATATCTGACCAAGCTTGGCAGAAGACATCACTTATGGATCTAAATGTCGAGGTTGTGAACCGGATGCTGGCACATTGCAACTTCTGTCGTTGGAATTGCCAAGTTGACCGGTCTGTTCAGACAGTTGGAGCCACAAAGACAAAGAAACATGGAACATGTCAGCTAGAATCCACCT
>JBPYDP010000028.1:0-26543 GCA_051985775.1 Candidatus Nitrosopolaris sp.
ACTCATTGAAGAAGACGAAATCACATTCTCAGGCACCCGAGAAAATTACTGTCTGGGTTTCATAGATATGATGGATTCGACAAAGACTGCTTTGAATCTTAATGATCTACAACTTAGTCGATACTATTCATTATTTCTGAATGCAATGGCAAGAATAGTTAGGAATTTCGACGGAAAAATAATTAAGAATGCAGGGGATTGTCTCGTATACTACTTTCCTGAGACATCTGACGCTAATGACCTATCTTCATTAAGTTCGGTATTAGAGTCTGGTCTAACTATGCTTAGCGCACATCGTGCATTGAATGCCAAGTTAAGTGAAGAGAAACTACCGCCGTTAAACTACAGAATAAGTGTGGACTATGGAAAAGTGGAGGTTGCAAAGTCAAAATCTTCCCAAAGCGATGACTTATTTGGTTCGACAATGAACATTTGTGCCAAGATTAATTCAAAGGCCCCCACAAATGGAATGGTTATTGGCGAAGCATTTTACCGGCTGGCTAATCAAAGCTTCTTCAGAGACAATTACAGATTTGAAAAGGTCCAAGAAGCTGCCGGAGCAAAATATCATCAATATCCTGCATTTGTAGTTTACAGCAAGCATAGAAGGACCATTGTGGATCCCTTTACGCGTACATCAGCAAACGTTTGGGGAATTTGATTGAACTATCTTAAATGAATGCATTTTGGAGATGAGTATTTGTATTTAGAAGGGGTTTACAAAATCTATTGATAAACTTCCTTTAATTGAAGGTTTTGTTCAAGAAATGAAGTCTTTTCAGGAACGTAACCTTACAACACTAAATTAACTTGTTTGTAGAGTCATGTCCCTTAGAAAATATAAAGTTGTAATGAAAAACCGTAATAAATACGAAAGAGGTCCTGGAGTACACCTAGTCAGCAATTATTTTTGTCTGTCTTTATGAATTGTCAAGCTGCCATCGTCCAATCCAGGTTCAAGTTCCAGGTTTCAAATTCAAGTTTAAGTAAAGTAAATGAGCGCCGGGCTTGGAGTAATTCTATGATAATGCTGTTTTCTGTAGCGCTCGCTATCGCACTAGCACTAGCATTAGCATCTACCAGCTTAGGTTACGCACAGATCCCTGCTATAACACTCCCAAACGGAACGCTACTGACGTTCAACAATCTAACAGCTGTGCAGAACTACTATGCCCAAAAGGAGAAAGAGGCCTTAATGAAGGCTTGCGAACAGCACAATAACGTATCGATAGCCATTTGTCCTCCCGAGTTGAGTGGTGCTGCTCCTACTTTTTCCCCTCCCTCTGTGCCATGAGCACTCGGAAAATGTGCGGACGATGCGGTACCAGGGTGGTTCGTTTTAACAGCTTGAGCTTAAAACCAAATGAATGGCTGACCGATGGCCGATGTCATTACAGCTAAGGCTGCCGTCGCGACTACCAGCATCCTATTTTCATTTTATTCATCGTTCGTTCGTTCTTAACCATTGTTATATATGTTACTTACTCTCTAAAATGTATTACCTAACATACATGTGCCACTTTTGCTTCGAGCCACTTAAGGAGTCACTTAAGCATAGATATTCATTGGGTTATTCTTAAATATTTCAGACTCGAATGGAAATTAATACGGGCCCAGAGGGACTCGAACCCTCGACCAACTGCTCCGCAGGCAGCCATTCTGTCCAAGCTGAACTATGGGCCCTTCGCTTAATCCATAAGCAACCTTATATGAGCTGTTGCACAAATGCTAATTTCGCTGCGCTGCGATAAAGTATCTTGAGCAGATTGTAGAATTAGAGCCGATTTGATTAAACTCTTAAGGGGAATTGGTAAAGCTAACCATCTTATGAAATCTTTCATTGAAGCTCTTCTCGACAGAATGTTGTTATTTGATGGTGCGATGGGTACAGAAATTCAACGATTGAATCCCCAACCAACAGATTTTCCAGGCGGTAGAGAGGGCTTTAATGACGGCCTAGTCCTAAGTAAACCTGAATGGATTAAGCAAATTCACAGAAGCTATTTGTTGGCCGGTGCTGACTGTATTGAAACAAATACATTCGGAGCAAATTTTTTTAAACTATCCGAGTATTCATTTGGAGAAAGAACCTTCGAGCTCAATAAGAGGGCGGCAACCCTTGCTAGGAGCGTCTGTGAAGAACCGGAATTTGCGAACAGGGAACTTTACGTGATTGGCTCATTGGGGCCAACAGGCTATCTGCCCAGTTCAGACGATCCAGATCTGGGTCAAAAGAGCCCTGATCAAATAAGAAAGGCATTTACCGAGCAAATCAAAGGGTTGGTATCTGGCGGGGTAGATGCACTATTAATCGAAACAAGTCAGGATATACTGGAAGTAAAGTTAGCAATCGAAGCAATTCATGATGCTATCAAAGATGCTGGGAGGGAAGTACCAATAATTGCCGATGTGACGTTAGACCAGTACGGCAAAATGCTTCTTGGGACGAATATTCAGGCTGCTTATACCACGGTGTCTGATATGGGTATTGAAGTATTCGGATTGAATTGTTCGACAGGACCATTTGAAATGGCCCAAAGTATTGAATGGTTAAACGAACAAGGCGAATTACCTATACTGGTCATGCCAAACGCCGGAATGCCTAGGAACGAAGGCGGAAGAGCAGTTTACACTATGACCCCTGGCGAATTGTGTGGAAAGCTACAAGAATTTGTTGAGAATTACAGGATGCTTCGTATAATAGGAGGCTGCTGCGGAACGAATCCCATGCACATAACAGAATTGCGAAATATGCTAAACATTATGCAAATCGCTCATTGATTTGCAATTGTTTAGAAGAAGTAGTTAGATGGTGCTTTTGAAATATTATCTATGAAGAGGACCAATATCAAACGTAAGGTATTAGAAAGGATCATGAGAAGTTACCATGTCCCATAAGATCGATGAGGCACATACCTAGAATCAGTTCAGGACTGAAAGCAGTTGATTTGAAGCAAGAACCGCCGCCGCTAATAATTGGTGAACGCCTCAACACTCAGGGGTCTAGGAAAGCCAAAGAAATGGTTCTCGCAGATGACTTTGATGGCCTAGTTAATTTGGCTCGGACACAGGTCGAGGATGGTGCACATTGCCTCGACATTTGTGTTGCAACAACTGAGCGGTCAGATGAAGTTAATTTTATGCGGACTCTAGTTAAAAGATTAAGTTCGGAAATCGATGCGCCATTATTCATTGATTCTACCGATCCTAAAGTTGTAGAGGCAGCATTAGAGCAAATACCAGGAAGACCAGTCATTAATTCTATTAACCTTGAAGGAGATGGAAATAGATTTCATACGCTAGCCCCTTTAATGGCAAAATATGGTGTTCCTGCGATAGCTATGTGCATAGGACCAGGGGGAATGGCCAAAACATCTCAAGAAAAGTTAGAAACGGCACTTTTGCTCTTCGAAACGGGCAAAAAATATGGACTTAAGCCTTGGCAGTACATTTTTGATGTTCTCACTTTCACCCTGGCGACTGGAGAGGAAGAATACTTGGGTTCGGCGAAAGCGACCATCGAAGGAATCAGATTGGTTAAACAGGCGATTCCAGAGTGCCTTACTGTACTTGGATTAAGCAATGTAAGCTTTGGCCTAGCTCCTAACATTAGAAAGATAGTAAATTCAACGCTCTTACATCATGCTTTACTAGCAGGCCTTGATGCAGTGATTGTTAATGCCAAGGATATTATTCCTTACTATGATATTGATCCCGAACAGAGAACTATTGCCGAGGATCTAATTTTTAATAGATATCCAAATGCCTTGGGTAAACTGATCGCATACTTCGAAGGATTGAGCCCGGGATCTAATACTTCGTCTAAAAAAGTCGAATTAGACCCAAGCTGGCAGGCAAGTAGTCGCTGTCATTTCAGAATTGTCAATAGACTAAAGGATGGAATAGAATCTGATGTCCGGGAATCGATCAATGATAAGATCTACGAAAAACTTGTAGAAACAAATGGTGTCGGATCGAATAAAATTGTCAAGAAAGGACTATTGGTCGATTCTCCGAAACAAATTGTGCACGACGCTGCAGTAGATACATTAAATTCAGTATTACTGCCAGCGATGAAAGAAGTAGGAGACAAATTTGGTGCAGGTCAACTGATTCTCCCATTCGTGCTAAAATCAGCTGAATGTATGAAGGCTGCCGTCGTGGAACTTGAAAAGCATCTGATCAAGCGCGAGGGTGTAAGCAAAGGCAAACTAGTGCTTTGCACCGTTTATGGAGATGTACACGACATCGGCAAAAACCTCGTAAAGACGATATTTTCAAACAATGGATACTCAGTATATGACTTGGGTAAACAGGTCCCTTTACAACGGATTTTTGATAAAGTTAAAGACGTGGGCGCCGATGCGGTTGGATTATCGGCTCTGTTAGTCTCAACCTCCAAGCAAATGCAATACTTTGTAGAGGAGTCCAGAATAAATAATATTACAATACCCGTATTATGCGGAGGAGCAGCTATCAACAGTGATTATATAAATAGAATTGCAAAAGAAGGAGGTACTTACACACCAGGTGTCTTCTATTGTAAGACAGCCTTTGAAGGTCTAAATGTGATGAACGAGCTAATGTCAAGTAGGCGAACGGCCTATATTTCAGCTTGGCAAGAAAAACTGGAAAAGTGGCATGTTAAACGAGTGCCTGCTTCGATTTCAGCAAAGCTTCCACGCAGTGCAATAAGTCCTGTGCCTGCACCTAAAGCTCCTCATATCGGTAAAAGAGTGAGGATAGAACCTAACCAACTCGATCTGAAAACCGTATGGGAATCTCTTAACAAGAAATCGCTTTTTGTTCTCTCTTGGGGCTTTCGCGGGATGGGTGCAAAGGGTCTAGACATTGAAGCAGAGAAGCTATTCACGGCATGGAAGGATCGTGTCATTAAGGAAAGGATATTTGAACCCAAGGTTGTGTATGGCTATTTTAAATGTCACAACAATAGTACCGATTTGGTAGTAGAATTGCCAGAAGGAGGCGACGTGTCTTTCAAATTTCCGAGGTCGTCAAAAGAAAAAAATTTGTGCCTTTCGGATTATTTTGGTGAAGATGATATTGTTGCATTTCAAGCAGTTACCGTTGGAGATAAGGTGACTAAGACGATAGATGCATGGAACCAGGAAAACAAATATACTGACGCGTACTATCTGCACGGCCTAGCAGTCGAGACAGCAGAGGCCCTAGCTGAGTGGACAAATCTGCGTATAAAGGGTGAGCTCAACCTAGCTAAAGGGGGACTTAGGTATAGCTGGGGCTATCCAAGCTGTCCTGACGTGTCACAACATCATCTGGTATGGAAACTATTAGATCCTACTCGCTCAGGGATGGACTTGACTGATGCTGGTCAAATAATTCCCGATCAGTCCACTGCTGCGATAGTAGTGCATCACCCCGATGCCGAGTATTTTGTGTTGTAAGCATTGAAGCCCTACTTGTAACAAGGCAATTCCTATGGCACAAAATCACCACAAACAGCCAATTTGGGAATGCCATTTTCTTTGTTCATGGCTCTTCATTCTCCATAATTTTACTACATGTTCTAAGATATGACCATTAATGATTTTGCTTTCGCCTGCGCTGTCGACGAATCTCCTGCTTACTTCACCTATGAAGATGAATCAATGTTGGTTATACAATCTAAAGCTCACGGCAAATCTGGTATGAACGACTTCGAAAGGATTGAACCCTTCATTGAAGGATTAATATCACACGAGAGTATACATGTGGTAACAAAAAAAATAGAGGGGGCAGCAATTTCAGATTCAATTGACGATCTGGAAATAATAGTAAACCGAAATGGAGCAAAATATCAGGTTACATTGAACAACATACTATTCGCACAGGATGCGTCTGGATTAGTTACTCCATAATCTCATAATTATTAGCACGCTAATCGAAATTGCGCATGTAATCAGTTATTTTGAAATTTGAAGTCATCTCTATAAGCCGTTTCAATTCCTTCCGATCAGGTGTTGGTTTTATCTCTGTCAACCTCTGAAGAAAACTCAATTCTTCATTGTCTAATTTTGGGTCAAGATCTAGTAGCTGGTTAAAAATAAGTTTCTGATAGATCCTTTGAATTTTCTGTAAGCAGCGAAGTATACTTGAGTGTCTCTCAATCCTGTAATCCAGTAACAAACTAGCTAGCTTCTTCCTATCGAGATCAAGCATGCTACAGGCTATGAAGCTTTTGAAAACTGAGATTACCTCGAAGTAGTCTTCGCGACCGGTGTATGAAATTATCGTTGCAGGTATCACATCACGGTACGCTCTTGCTTTAGCTCTGTCTCCGTGTTTCTTATCAAGTACAAGAATGGCCCTACCAAATGTTAAGATTGCATTCAGGATCTGGTTTGGTAGACGTTTATCAATTACATCGTCATCGGATTTTAATTCTACGGGAAAAAATTTAATCAAGTCTATTCTGCATTTTTCCCTATTTGCGAATTGAGATAATTGGCTTGTCCTAACTAGTATGTTAAGATAATTGTCGTAAGAGTCAATCGATTCTAACTGAATAATGGAACTAGGTCTATTCTGTACTATTGCAATTAGAAGGTCAAAACCTCTGAAATACGCTTCATCCTTGATTTTGATACTAATACTGGGATCCTTGGGTGAAAAAAAGTCAAATCCATTTATGTGATCCGAATACAACGATTTAATAAAAAGGCATTTCAGATCTTTCTCTTTCATTCTGACCTCCTGCAGAAGTGCTATTTGATAAACATGTATTTATTTTTGTTCTGATTTGAGTGCTCCGAGTAAACGTATCTTGAAGCTGTTCTACTTCGTTTGGTTTTGACCATTAAAGTGGATGTCTTAAGCTATAGACTCATCGTTAAGTGAACAGAGCAAATCATAACCATAGGTCATCCAAATTCAAGACCCCTTAAGTATAGCGATGACAAGCGTACCTAACCAAGAATCATGTCATGAATTGGTGTCGTCTTGACTGCGGTCACTTCTGCAGTTACTGCATTTAATGCAATAACTACGGAAATTTGATTCAATGTTTTCGCTCGTTAGGCATGCGTTGAATACGAGATCTGGATTGGTTCAGATGCATCTCCTAGGCTAAGACTAGTTAGCAGGCTAAAAAGTGTGCAAGCTTGGGTATAGTACAATACTTTCTCGGGTAAAATTTCCGGGCATCATAAAATAGTTATGAAAGAAATTTGTAATTTAGGTAGAGGAGTTACCTTATTTTTGTTCAACCCTGTTTGTAGTCATGATATCCTTTGATGAAGGCGCGGACAAGAATATATGCGCGAACCTATTCTCGTCGGGACCATCACGCAAATACAAAAAAATAGTTGACCTTTTAGCATTTCTTCACTTTCCTATCCTTAAATGCTAGATACTTTTGCATGACTTCGACATCTTTGTCACCGCGCCCTGACAGAGTTACAATGATATTTTCCTTTCGGCTCATCTCCCTCGCAAGTTTCATAGCATATGAGATCGCATGAGAAGACTCTAGCGCCGGTATAATTCCTTCCAGATTTGAGAGAAGAAGAAAAGCTTCCGCAGCCTCATCATCAGTGCATTGCACATACTTTACCCTCTTTACATCCTTTAAGAGTGCATGCTCAGGTCCTACTCCTGGATAGTCTAAGCCCGCAGAAATACTGTGAGTTGTCGACACCTGTCCAAACTTATCCTGCAATATATAGCTAAACATCCCGTGAATGATCCCCGGTGAGCCCTCGGACAAAGTCGCAGAATGCTTCCCTGATTTGAGTCCCTTGCCAGCAGCTTCAACACCATATAATTGAACATCGGAGTCATCGATGAAGGGATAAAATGTTCCGATGGCATTGCTACCACCCCCCACACATGCAACAATTACGTCAGCCATTTCTGGCATCCTCGGAGTTTTTTTTACCTGCATTTTGATTTCGTGTCCTATGACACTCTGGAAATCCCTAACCATTACAGGGTATGGATGAGGTCCTACTGCTGAACCAATCAAATAATAAGTATATCTTACATTGGTAATCCAATCTCGCAGCGCTTCGTTTATTGCATCCTTAAGGGTACGGCTTCCACTTTTAACAGGATGGATCTTGGCTCCGAATAGACGCATGCGAGTGAGATTAGGCTTTTGTCTTTTCATGTCTTTAGAACCCATGTAAATCTCTGTGGTTAGCCCAAATACTGCACATGCTATTGCTGTGGCTACACCGTGTTGACCAGCCCCTGTTTCAGCAATCACTCTTCTCTTACGCAATCGGATTGCCAAGAGGGCTTGGCCTATTGTGTTGTTAATTTTGTGAGCACCTCCGTGCAGAAGATCTTCTCTTTTGAGATAAATTCTAGCACCCCCACAATGTTTAGTGAGATTTCGGGCGAAAAACAATGGAGTTGGCCGACCAGCGTATTGCTGCAGATAGTAGTTGAGTTCTTTTCGGAATTGTGATTCGTTCTTAAATTTATTGTACGCCCGTTCAAGCTCGTCCAATGCTGGTATTAATGTCTCAGGAACATACCTTCCTCCATACTCGCCGAACCGCTTGTGAACGGGATAGCTACTCAACAATTTCGAAAAAAATTTGGTCCTAGGCTTATTAAGATGTTGGGAAAATGTTGAACCGCTTTCTTTGATATGCTACTCTCAGATGACATGCGTTCGTCAGCAAAAAGAATTTGGGCATGCACAAATATATCAAGCTGAGTTATACAGTTCGGCGATCTTAGATTTCATATCTGCAGATTCCATGACGCTCGTCCCAACCAGAAATGCATCTGCGCCACCCTTTTTCAGTTCCTTTATGTCTTCAGGCCTGGAGATGCCACTTTCACTAATTACAGTGTTAGTTAGCTTATTGTGGCGCTTGAGCAAGTCCAATGTAGTACGAATATCTACGCTCAGACTTTCAAGATCCCTGTTGTTTATGCCTATTAAATTCTGTTTTGGATCTCTTATCAACTTCAATATTTCCTTGTATTCATCTTCTGTGTGAGCTTCGAAGACAACCTGGAGCCCCTTTCGGTTAGAGTATTCTGCAAATTTTTCTATACTTCCCTCAGCTAGGTTATTGTCAAAAATAGACTTGATCAACAATATACAGTCGGCTCCCATTCGCTTTGCGAAATCAATTTGAACATTGCTCACTACAATGTCTTTCATCAGGATTGGTACCGCAACAATCTTCCTAATCGCCGATAAATGGTCTGGGGATCCGTTGAACAAGTGAGGTTGAGTCACAATAGATAATGCAATTGCGCCTGCATCTACCATACCGGTGGCAATATTTATTAGACTTGATCTTTCACCGTCCTGAATACGAATTGTTCCTCGAGATGGAGAAGCAAATTTAATTTCTGTGATTAATGGTGTACGAGCGCACGAAAGAATAGATCTTCTTAGACTAAGCTGATTATGACTACCATAGTCAATACTTGCTCCGGAGTAAATACCATCATCAATCGCCTTGTATGAGTTCTGAGCCAACTTATTTAGATAATTGTGTCTTCCTAAAAATTTGCTCATATTCTGGCTTTTAGTTATCTACCACTTTAGACTCCATATTAACATTTGATCGGCCCATTGCTTTCTAACATGGGTTTGGTATAACACTGAGTTCACTCTTGATAAATCAATAAAACGAGCCAATCTGCCTCTAAGAAGTGAGGTCTGTATTCTTTTGCGACTTTTGATCACGTTACGCAATGTAATATATATCTTGATTACCTCCTTCTGTTTAGGATAACAATGGTGGACAGTAGTTTGATATTCCGTGACAGATCAAAATTGTCCCCTCGTTACATGCCGGCCGAGCTCCCACACAGAGAAAAACAAATAATTCAAATTCAAAGTGTTCTGAGGATATCATACGATACGCTTGACGAGTTCCCACTGACTGTGTTACAGATAATTGGTCCCGCGGGTATAGGAAAGACCTCCACCGTGCTGAAATTTTCGAGACTATTTGAGGACGAGTTTAGGAACAATAGGTTCAGGCTGGCAACAGCTTACGTAAATCTAAAGTTACAAGGTGGTAACAAATACACAATATATCGACTGTTATTGGAAAGAATAGCCCCTGAGTTACCTGCTCAGGGTATGAGTGCAGAAGAAATGCTAAGGTATTTGTTACGATACTTACGTGAAAACAGAATATACGTGATTATTATTCTGGATGAAATTGATTATCTTATTAAGACAAGTAAAGAAAGCAGTGGCATTATATACGATCTAACCCGTCTCAATGAATTCGATCCTGAAAAACCGTGCAACGTGAAGGGAGTCATATTCATTGCAAGAAGCACGGATTTCTATGCTCGACTTGATCATGCTGAATTGAGCACTTTGGGCAGGGTCCCAATGGAGTTTAGGCCATATTCAGTAAGTCAAGTAAGCGATATTCTGGTAAGCAGAAGCCAGGAGGCATTTAACGCAAATGTAATCGGTACTGATATAATTGATGAGGTATCAAAATTTACAACATCTGGCCCTATAAATGGCGATATTAGGTACGCATTGGATCTTTTACTGTTTGCAGGAAATATTGCAGAGTCTACACTGACAGGAAGAATACAACTAGACCATATTAGGAAAGTTCATGGTCAGATGCATCCTTCTGTTAATACACAGGATATAGAGGAGCTTCCAAAGAATCAAATGCTCTCCCTCATTGCGGTAATAAGAGCACTCAGATCAAAGAAGAAACAGTATGTACATCTGAAGGAAATACGTCTTCACGCTTTGGAGCTTGCCGAAGAATTTGGCTTGAAGAAATTGGATGTCGAGGATCACCTTGAGGAGTTGAACACCAAAAATATCATCGAAATTAGATCACTACGGGAGATCGGGATGCACACGAGTTCCATAAATGACCTTGAGCCAATATTGCAACGACATATGGCACTGAAAGGTGCTCAAAAGAATCGCTCTGGTGATAACAGCGATTGAATACCATCACCAGCAACAAAGAAATTGTAGAGATCGGACTCGGAAGCATAGGAAAGATAAAGATAATTAAAGCACTATCTGAGGCTGATAAAATGGCCACAGTATATGCTCTTAACAAGAAGACCAATTTGAAACGAGAAGACATAAAACGCAATTTAAGCGATCTAGTCGAAATTGGATGGGTAAAGGAAACGAAACTCGCAAACAAGATGTATAGGGCAAATAAAGAGAACGAGTACGTGAATCAACTTGTGATATTTTTTAGGGCAGTTGGATACATTGGTGAGCCAGAGTACTGATTTGTAACACCTGAGAGGAGATCTTTTGAAGCTAACGCTTGATACATTTGGTAATTCTTGAACTAGGTCTAAGTGAGGTCCACCCAACTAGGAATGTGTGACATGAGCAGCGATACTTTGATTATTGCAAAATTTGATGGTATCGTCCAATTCTGAACAAAGAATAAAAAGGTGATACTTCAAACTCAAACGTGCAGTCGAAGATTGGACATCGTAGGATAGCTAGGAAAGCTGAGTTATGAGTCACGATGTTACCTTCAGACGTAAAATCAATTCCGCACACAAATTCATTTTTCTCACGGGTGGTGTCATGTCAGGCCTGGGGAAGGGCGTAATAGCGTCATCCTCTGCAAAATTACTACAACTATCAGGGTTCAGGGTCTCTTGTATAAAAATTGACCCTTACGTAAATTACGATGCAGGAACTATGAATCCTACTGCTCATGGCGAGGTTTTTGTGACAGACGATGGCGGGGAGTGCGATATGGACGTGGGAAATTATGAACGCTTTCTTGGCCTTTCGCTCACGAGAAATCATAGTCTTACAACAGGGAGAGTATACGCCGGCGTGATCAACGCAGAAAGAGCAGGTGCGTATCTGGGTCAATGTGTTCAAATCATTCCACACGTCACAGACGCGATTAAGGGACAATTGCGAAATATCGCGATAAAAGAAGATCTCGACTTCACAGTAGTTGAATGTGGAGGTACAGTAGGAGATATAGAAAGTCTCCCTTTTCTTGAGGCATTAAGACAGATGGAGTTAGAGGATGGCAAATTCAATACTTTGTTCATACACGTGACATTAGCTCCTGTACTTGACGTAGTTGGAGAACAAAAAACGAAGCCAACTCAGCACAGCGTACAGGAGTTGCGAAGAATAGGTATTCAACCCGATATTTTGGCTGTTAGATGTAGGAACCCATTAACCTCAGATGCCAGACGGAAGATTTCGCTATTTGCGAGTGTTGATGAGGACTGTGTTATTTCATGTCATGATACCCCCTCTGTCTACATGGTTCCCGAAGTCCTCGCCAAGCAAGGAATGATCAAAGTTATTGCAAAGAAGATGAGGTTGAAGGCTTGCTTTCCTAGGTGGGGAGAATGGAAGACGATCTCCAAATCCTTTTCCAGGTCCAAAGGTTGTCTGAGAATAGCGGTCGTGGGAAAATATGTCACGCTACCTGATAGTTATGTAAGCGTTTACCATGCCCTATCCCACGCCGCTGCACATTTGGGAACAAAAATTGACATAGAGTGGATAGAATCGGAAAGGTTTGAGAACGGTCAGAATTACGGATCCAATAGGGAACTTGAAGTCGTTATGAAAAATGGAACTGATAATCACGAAGAGTTGTTGGGAAAGTTATCCAATCTCCGAGCGTTTGACGGTATATTGGTACCTGGCGGATTTGGGAAGAGAGGCAGTGAAGGTATTATTAACGTAGCAAACTATGCTAGGGAACAAAATATCCCTTATTTTGGAATTTGCTTCGGATTCCAGTTGGCAATCGTAGGATTCGGAAGGTATGCGTGCGGCTTAGAACGAGCAAATTCTACAGAGTTAGATCCCAATACAGCTGATCCTATAGTTGAATTTATGCCAGAGCAAAAAACTACTCATGATGCGGGGGCCTCAATGAGACTAGGTAGCCATGAGATAACGATCCTTTCAAATACGGTCGCTGAAAGAGTCTATCAAACTAAAGCGATATTTAGGAGACACAGACACAGGTACGAATTTAATAAAAATTATAGTACCTTGTTGGAAGCTAATGGGATGGTTTTCTCTGGCCACTCGGACGGTGGTCAACGGATGGAGATTCTGGAGATCCCCTCGCATAAATTCTATTGCGCGGTACAATATCATTCAGAATTTAATAGTAGGCCTGGCAATCCTGAAAAATCCTTTGCAGCGTTTCTGAATGCCTGTGTTGATGTAACCCGAGATTCTAAGCTCAAAGTTTGAGCTCATATATTCTTTGCCTTGCATCTCTCAGTGATGTCTTTCTTTTTACATACCCCCGGCCAAGAAGATGACTTAGAGAAAGTCTAACAGTTCTTTCAGGTAGAAGAGTTCTCGTAGTGAGTTCTCGTTGACTTAGCGCTCCTTCATATTCAAGAGTTTTCAAAATGAGTTTTGCACTTGGTGGCATGCTCAACAAATCTTCTGCCAATTTGACTTTCTTAGTGATAAGGGATACTGCAGCTGAATCTGCGATGAATCTCACAAACTTTGCTGGAAAAGGGTGCTTTTTACACTCAAGCTCGCTTCTGATATGAAACCTGGAGCCACCATCTAGCACAACTTCACAGTGATACCTACTCATAATATTTGAAATCTTTAACGATGTCTCATTTGGAACAACCAGGGGTCGGCGTGTATTGTCAACCGAATTCACAGAGACTACAATGAACACTCGAGACTTCTGGAGGACCATCGGCCCGCCGGCAGACATAGAGTAGGCGGTTGATCCAATCGGAGTCGCTACTATTACCCCGTCACTGTTGTCATGCCAAACATCTTTGTCATCGATTCTTAGGACGTGTTCCATTAGTATTGCGCTTTTGCTGGGGAATACAGCCACATCATTAACTACTGGTTCAACTTCTCTTCCGTCGATCTTAACTGCTAATCGAAAGACTTCATCGATATCGTACTCGTTTTTCTTTAACCTTGAAGCCGCAGCCTCCAAGTCTTTAACATCAAGATGCGCGAGAAATCCAGTAGAATCAGACTCGTAGACCCCTAATACAGGCGCTGAACCAGTTACGACCTTGTGGAAATAGTCAAGAATACCTCTATCCCCGCCTGCAACGAGTACAAGATCGACTTCATTTGCTAATTCGTGATTCGAATCCTTCATCACTGAAGAATTAATATTTAACAAATCTAGAGTGTGTTTTATTTTCAAAAGTAAAGGAGTATCTTTATAATCCGAGGCAGAAATGGCAACTTTCATCTCAGTGCTTGATACTAAGTTGGCTTATTTAATTTAAGTTTGAACCTTAAACTTTATGCTTGGTTCGAAGCATAATGCATCCAAGATATGCTTACAATGCCAACGAGGTCATGAATAAATTATAGCTGGTTTAATCCATTTGCACATTGGTCGCGTTTTTTTGAGTATGAAACTGACCATTAAAGGGTATTAGATTACTCAATCATGCTACTTCATTGGTATTTTAGAAAAAATTAATTAAATTAATGTTCAAGAATTTGTTTTATTCAGTGATCGATTTACTCTGATAGTAACCCGGCAGGTGATGATGTTCTATGCAGAGAATTTCCCCACGAATGAATTCCTATCATCCATGTAGACCTCCGTCGGGGCTTTTGAGCTCGATTTATAATTATACAAGCTAATCCTACAGTAAAAGTTACCACCAGTATGACAGTTCCTAACAGCACTCAAGTAAAGTCAATAGTTAACAGATGGAGTCTATCTATTAACGAACTCTACGTGGTATTTGAATATGATTAAATAAAGATTGAACGGACAATGTTGTGTACTGCCTATACATAATATCGCCTTCAGGAACAGATATTTGATAAGCTTGTCTAAATTTTACAACGCAACCTTATTGTCCTAGACCTACTTTTGGTAAAACCTTATGATCCGGGTCGCTCAGCTATATGCTATAGCCTATGAAAAGTTATTAAATTGTAGTAATAAGAAGCACTTTGTTCTATCAATGATCTTGAAGGTATTTTCTTCAAACCCATCTGCCGTGTTTCTAGGGCTGCGCGCATGGCACCGGCACCAAAAGAAATTGCCCATAGCGGATCCTTCTCCTTTAAATAAGCACAACAGAATGCTGAAGACAAAATATTGCCCACACCTGTTGAGTCCGGATAATTGTTCTCTTCAAAATCTAACCAATAATGTATTTTATTGTAAACGAGATGTATTCTACAATAATCTGTGGAGACCACAAAATTTATCCCTTCCCGAGCTTCAAGATGCTGCATAGCTTGCACTCCAGTCAGACCGTTTGTAAGCACTTTTAGCTCCGTCTGATTGGCTTTGATAGCACTCACTCCTGAAAGATTTAGCGAAACTTTATCCACTGGCACGATTAATCCAGTTTGATCGACGGTTCTTAAATAACCCTGTGGATCCATCATGACAAAGCCATCCTTTCTTCCACTTAATATAGCAGCTTTGAGTACATTATATGGTACTTCGTCGAGAACAGGACTTATGAGTATGCATTCTGCATCTATGTTCTCCAGATCTCTTGTATCGAGGGGTGCTCCTCTGGACAATAATAGCAAGGTTCTTGAACCTTCATTTGTGCTTGAAACCAATTGGACTTTGGTTGTGGGAAGATGGCTCAGTTGAGCCTCTCCCGTTCTGATGCCTTCAGCAAGTAGAAAATTCTTATATTGTTGCGGAAAATCGGGACCTATTTTGGTTACTAGGGTTACATCGAAATTGAACCTCCGTGCAATCAGACCACAATAAGATCCGGGTCCTCCAAGGCTTTCAAAGACATTTCCGCTTGCATCTTGAATTGAATCTAAAACCAAGTTTGAAACAATTGCCAATTTCATGCATTACCTAGATTCAACTGCTATTTAGATTACGTAAAATAGAGTCCGCTAATATCCGCTCAAACTCCACTTGCAAATTGTGGAGGGATGCTAATCGCAAAAAAGATCAGCTAAAGGTAAAAAGTCTTCAATTGATTTTAAATGCGATTAATAGCTAAATTTCTCGATGAAACATTCTCCTATTTAGAATAGGCTCATTAATTCTTAATTAAATATAATACTACCTGCTTCTCTCTTTGCTATGGCGCTTATATTGTACCTACATTTTTTCCTATCTTTTGAGCAATCTATCGTTCTAGCCTTTTCCAGCTTTTCAGCATCTTGAGCTACAAAATATTAATATAGTGCCTCCAGAATATTGTCTTAATGTCTGAAGCTGGTTGGGGAATTTACATTGCAACTGCTGTGTCATTGGCAATCGTGACAGCTATACAATTTGCAGAACGTTCATATAGATATCGTAGATTGAAGGAGAAAAAACACGCTGGAACTATGGGCTTTGAATATGATGAGTCCCATACTTAGATGGCTGCCTTGTTAAGATTCCCTTTTTTTGCAGTATCAAGGTAAGATTAGCTTTCAGTCTTTTTTTATTCCCTTAGGTCTATAGAGCTATGAGGGTCAATCTCGAACTAGATGAGCACATAATTGCGAGCTTACCAAAAGTTTGGGGAAATGAGTTGGGTGTGTTTGGTTTTTTTAAGAAAACAAAAGAGGGCATTTTGGCTCTCACGGATAGGCAATTGATATTCATCCCAGAATGGGTCTTAGTTACACCCCGTGAAAGGGAAAAAAAGTATTTCAGCAACGATCAGGCAAAAGTAACACGAATTGATGGTTTATCAGAATCCCAGCTTGATGAAGATATTAGCAAACATTCCAAGAGTCTACTAGTACCCCTAGAGTCGGTTATCAACGTTAGTAGCGTCACGTTGCGAAAGGTAAATTTCTTACGGGTAAAATTTAAGATTGATAGACAAAGCAAAATCCGTGCTTATGATTTTGGGATAGCAAAAACTATAACAAATTATCCCATAAGGCAACCATTGCAATTTTATAATTTGGACTGGAGTGCTTGGGTAAAATTGATAATGGCTTATCTGCCTACCTAGCATGCTGTGACTTTTGTCAGTGATGCTCATGCTGTGACTTTTGTAAGTGATGCTCATGCTCTTTGCGCTTATTGTGGATTAGGCTTATATATTCCAGAAGTACGACGTCTTCAGTTTCGAGTGGCTCCTTCAAGAATAATACATCACTTACTCTCTTCTGGTAGTCAAATAATTCAAGTTCGGAAGAGTTTTTCTTGGGTTTATAGAGGGCGAGACGAAGATAGGTTGCCCCATCGTAATCATTCCTGAATGTTTCGAAGTGCTCTGACCTATTCAAAGTTTTTTGAAAAACCCAAAGAGAGTCCAAAATTCTGGAATCACCATACATCATGAATTCATATAGACCGTCATTCTCTAAAAATCTCATCTTTATAATGTCATCTGGCCACCATTTTATGACCTTGTTCCATGCGTTAAGCAAGGTTCTCCTACTATTGAATATCACAATTACCTTTGCACGAACGTCAAAGAACTGGTAGCCTAGACCTAAGAATGCGTCGAACCATCTTATGGTTTTATCTGTCATGGCTTTTTTTGACTTATTTTTTGTCCTATTTAATGATTCAAGCTCTTCATATTACACGCGCTTGCAAATTACCGCTTTAATTGCAAAAATAGTCTGGATCATGACTTATATTCTGGTAGTTCAGTCTAAACTTCATGGTCAAAGGCGGTAAGCGAGGAGGTCGTGTTCGAGATAAATGGCGAGATAAACAATGGGTAATTGTAAGATCGCCATCAGCATTCGGGGAAAATTATCTTAATTATTTACCGATTACACTCGCTGAAAGTGCAAAGGGACGCGTTATCGAAAGTACCATGTTCGATATCTTGAAGCAAGACCCAACCCAACATCAAACGAAGGTATTTGTCCAAATAGAAAGTGTTAGTGAGGGAGTAGCAAAGACAATATTCAAAGGTCATGAATATGCAAAAGAATTCTTGAGGAGTTTAATACGACGTGGAAGCTCTATGATAAATCATGTATATGACTACACTACGTTCGATGGATATACATTTAGGGTGGTACTTATCGCGCTCAGCCAAAAAAGACTTAATTCATCCAAGAAGCATGAGATTAGATTGATTGCACATAAGGCGCTAGGAGAAAAGATCCCAAAATTAACTGTCGACCAATTCGTGCAAGAGGCTACGATGGGAAAGATGAGCGTAGACTTGCTAGCAGAAGCAAAAAAAATCGCACCTCTTAGGCATATAGGAATTAAAAAAACAAAATTGATTTCTGGCCCTAAAACAAAATACACTACTAGTAAGGAGCCGGTTGAAGAGCAAGGGTCTATAAGTGCACAAAGTACAAATGAAACAACAATATAGACCAAGAAGTATAAAGTCTATTTTTCACAATTATGGCTCGCGTGAGCAGCGAGATATTTTGTAATTTATTTTATTTTGTATCCTATAATACGCCAATAAAAATAGTTGGTTATGACCAGGTTTGTGAACGAATTTTTTTCATCTGCAGAGATCAGCATAATAATCCATGCCACCGAGGACAAGCATAAGATTTTGAAATCATTGGAAGATACGCTAAGTATACCCTCGAATAGTTTTTTTGTTGGAGTTGCACATGGTCATTGGCAAAATCAGATCCTATTATTGACTAGTCGTCTTAACAAAAAACAAGCTAGCGAGCTGTACTCTAAAGTTCATATTCTTGTTGGAGGTCAGGAACCCATGGTCAAGAATTTATTTGATGAAAAAGGAAATTTATACATACGATTGGATAAACAGAAGCTTTGCAAAGGAAAGCTTGTCCTTTCGGAGAGGGATTCAGTCAGAATCAAATTTAAGGCCATGGTAAGGGAAAAATCGGAGGCATGGACATTGGATAGCAGGAGAAACCGGTGTTAAAAAGAAGAGATCTTTGCATCCGCAACAATAGTATCGAGGAGGTGCTCAGAACAGCTGAGATTCTTGGGATCGATGAGATAGGTATTGAATATTACGGAAGTATACATAAAAATGTGATCTACCGATCGTACACACGCCCTACCTATGTCACTACATTTCCATACTTGGTGGTTTCCGAAGAGATCGGTGAACTTTCCTCTCCTTGGTTGGACATACTCAGTGTTAGGGATTATCCCAAACTAAAATCTGTCCTAAGGAAAAAGATTAGGACTGGTTTGGGCCTTGAGATTTTCATTGATGACTTACGACGTGCAGATGGTTCAAGTGTAGGAAGATGGCTCGAATACATAAGAGAACTATACAAGCTTAGCAAGTCAACTAGTTGTCAACTAATCCTCTCGAGCGGTGCGAGATCGTCGAGAGAAATGATTGCTGCACGCTGCTTTGATGCATTGTTATCGCATTGCAACATAAATCCGGAAATCTATTGGCAAGAATTGGAGAGTTGGATAGATATGAAAATAGGAAGGAAGTGTTACATAAATGCTTAACCGACGCGACAAACACAGATACATAGCAATCTGGGATGGATACCGTCTTTATGATCGAAGGAAGCTTATCGAAGCGATTAGCAAAAGAAGTTGTGAGTTATTTGGTCATATAGCAACTGAGGAGGCGAGAATAAGATTCATAGGCGAGGATGAAGAAGGTCAAATTAAGATACTAAGATGTAAACTGGAGCTGTTATCTACCATGTTGTCAATCGTTGGACTGATGCAACCACCGGTCGTCCTATTGCGTGTCTCGGGTACTCTGAAAGCTATGCGAAGAGGACTAAACAAAGACTCGTGGAAATTCAAACGTGCATTCTTGTGATCATTTGATGAGTTTGTGATCCGTAATACACTTTTAGGTGGGTCAGAACATTTCTTGTATGGGGATGAGGTAAGTGATCGCTGCTCCAGACCGAGTGAAAAACAATGAAGATCTCGCGACGAACCGACCCAAAAATCCATAACTTTACAATATGGTGGTTACTGCAACAGACACTAATCATGTTTATGAGCATGGACTTGATGAACCATCTTTAAACCGGATTATGGTACCTTAACTGGTATGTTCAATACTGAAATTCAACTGCTGTTTCTGGTTGAAATGAAGTCGAAATTGAAGCCATGAGAATCACATTCACAAGTGGTCGCCCTCGACAATTTATAAGTAGAATAATAAACCTCATTATTAGTCATCCGCCCACTCGAGACAATCGAAAGAGCGTTAGAGCCGAGCAGTAGAAGTAGATAAATCCACATGTAATGAAAAAGCTAATTTTCTAATATCGTGAACAGCTTAAATTGTTAAACCAATGGGAGAGCGAAATAACAGGAAAATAAAAGAAATTTGTGGGATAAATAGCTATTCGAGTCTACCAATGGTGTTTTTCATCTGGAATTTGGCCTATCTGTTCTCGCTCAAAATATCTTTCAAGCTCCGTCATCCATTTCTCTTTAGCAGAACCGCCACCAAGACCCTTTCTTCTAAGCCAGAACGCGATGACACTTAACAGAAACACAGCGAACAGCATAGTACCGAAGATGTATATGGATACATCGTAGAATAGTGGGTCGTACTGAGGTCCAATTTGCATAAGCAAATCTTTGACCGCCGTGCTGATCATTGACACCAGAATTAGGAGAGCGCTCATTATCAATATACAAAATCGAAATCTATGATATATACATTTTGGTTGTAAACTCTCGTGGAGTTAAGATCTATGGTATTTCCAGCGCATGCCATATCTTGGGATTAAAATCCAAACAAAAGAAAAAGATAATAATGAACTTAAAAAAATTTGAGGGATTAACTCGTAGCCTCTTTTGTTGGTGACCTAGACCTAATGAAGAACGCGGCCGAGATACCACCAAATATCACCGCCAGAATGATGATAAATAGCAATGTCGAATTAATCGACGTTCCGAGCATTGGAGTACCAGAACCGTAGGCACCAGCCTGTTGAGAATTCGAAACTTTCTCCCTAGCCAGTTTAAGTTGTTGCTCAATGCTGGGCGCCGAGGGTCCATTTACATACTGTCCGTTCGCGATTTGAAATGCAGGAACAGCAAAGGCGGATCCGATCAAAGCAAGTAATGCCACTCCAGTCATCAAGATTGGCTTGTTCATACTAGGACTTATTCTCGCTCCCGATTATTTAACTTTTTGGGGCTGCCCTGATTAATGCGATAGAATCCATAAAGCGCTCTCAATCCGGTCTTCCAATAATCCGGTCTTAAGATCTAGCTAAAGTACGCGGACCAGCATTAACATCGACATCCAATTGTTGGTTTGATTTTTCAGGCTGACAATATAACTACACTAGATCTCATATTTGAAAATAGAATTAGTCATCTGTGAACATATTGCTTCGATAGTTATATTCAGGCATTTGAGGCGTTTAAAACACGCATTTTGACCCTACTTTGGTGGTGTTCTTAGTAGAACCTGATTAGTCTATTAACGATATGTTCGTAGGTCTCGCGTTTGGGTAATATTTTCTAAAGGTGCTGGCATTTTCCTAACTAAAAACAATGGTCTTAGATGACACTAACATAATTCAGGCTGATTCAGCCGTAATTGCAGCTATGTAGTATCAACGAGGTATATTATTTTCAATCAGCTAATGTTAGTGGCTGGTGTAATCCCAGTGATCTCACCCCATATTACCGGGTTCTTAAAAGAATACAGATTAGAAATTTTTGAGCACGGGCCATATAAGTCTGATTCTCTATAAATGGGCATTAATTTGAGTAACATTTAAGACATGTGCACGAGCTCATGGAACCGAATGGCTCGCATACACGCACACACCCGTGGGAAATCACATTCTGTTCGGCCTACTTCAAAGAGCATATCGCCATGGCTCACATCTAGCCCAGCGGAGGTTACTAATACTGTTATCCAATTATCCAAAGAAGGGCTTAAACCGAGTGCCATAGGTACCAGGCTGCGTGACGAGTATAGCGTAGCTCTCATAAAAATTGTGGTGGATAAAACGCTCTCTGAAGTATTGCGCGAAAACGGAATTAAGCAGGACATGCCTGAGGACCTAAACCAATTGGTTCAGAAAGCGTTAGCGCTGCAAAGACACTTGAGAACGCATAATTCTGATCATAGAAACGTCCGTTCCCTTGAACTGATTGAAGCCAAAATTCACAGATTATCAAAATATTATAAACGCAACGGGAAAATTCCAAAGAATTGGAAATACGCTTCAGTCATTGCTCAGCTCGAGTAAGACTGGAAGATGTACGGAGGGATCATCGAGGCCATAGGTCCTTTTTGCGAAAAGATCAGATCAGTAGCCGAAAAGGGCCATAAGGCCTATATCCTGACCCACATGGATGCCGATGGGCTAGTATCGGCTGGAATCATTTCAATGACATTGGTGCGACTTGGAGTCAAATGTGTAACGCGGGCACTGCATGATATTTCTCCTGCATCCATAAGAGAGTTGAAATCAGATCTTAATGATTTTTTTATACTATTTGACATACGGACAAACATGGCAAGTACTTTAGTTACTGAACTTGATAATCGTTGGATCATAATTGATCATCATAAGTCTCTTACCGAAGTGCCTAGTTCTCTTTATCACTCCAGCATTCTAAATGCTTATAGAAATAATATTGACGGGGAATTCGACATTTCTTCGGGCGGGTTAGCGTATATCCTCGCAACTCAAATTGACGGAAGCAATTGGGATCTTTCTCCACTTGCAATAGTCTCAGCCCTTGCGGATAATCAGGATCACGGAAACATGAAGCTGCTTTCGGGTTTGAACTCTGAAATTATGAAAGTGGCGCAATCCCACGGACTATTGACAGTTGAGCTAGATCTAAGGTTTACTGGGCGCGAAACTAAGCCAATCCATGAAGCGATGGCTTCTACAGTCGTACCTTTCATGGACGGCATAAGCGGGAACTCAGAGAACGCGTATTCTATCATTAAGAATACAGGTATAGATCTGATGGAAAATGGAAGACGGCGCGTTCCAGCAGACCTCGGACAAGAAGAAAAGACTGTTCTTTTGGAGGCCATTGTAAAATTTGTCTCGACTACATCTAGATATCCGTACGCGAATTTAGCTAACGAGCTTTCAGGCTACGCGTACACGCTTCCATGCGAAGATCTAAGGAGCCCCCTGCGGGACGCTCGGGAATTTTCGATGCTTTTAAATGCATGTGGAAAAAGTAGAAGGCCTGGAGTCGGAATAGGAATATGTATGGGCGACAGGAATTTCTGCCTTGGTGAAGGAGAAAAAATTGCCACTCAATTTAAGACAATCCTACATAAATGTATCTCAGGCATCCTTGCAGAAAATTGGCGGATAAATTTAGACAAATTCTCAGTCTTTATCAATGGAGAGAATATACTTGACGAGTGGATGCTGGAAGATGTAGCTTCGATACTATTTAGGTCATTGATCTTTGGTAATCGAGCGATCATCTTTTGGACTAGGAGCAGGGACGGCTTTCATAAATTCTATTGCAAGGCATGGCCAGACTCTAAATTCGAAGGAGAATTAAGCAATATCGTCACAAATTGCGCTAAGTCCTTTGGTGGAAGTGGAGTCAGTCTCCACAAAAACGAAGTGCTTTGTAGAATCCCGTCAACTGGATATGAAGATTTTGTAACTTGCATAAAGAGGGTAATAGTTGAGTTCAATTCGAAAAATTACGCCTGAAATATGTATCAACCTTCAACTGGGTTTCGTAAAAAGAAAGCAACGAGACGCTTTGTTAAAGTCACTAATGGCAGATAATGTTGCCTTTCCTGACGGATTATCAATCGGAATATCAACTGATCGCGATAATGCCTTAGTTATTCAAATTTCATGTAAGCGTGGAGTGGGGACGTTAGTAAACACTTTAGATGAACTATTGGAACATATCTCAATAGGTTTGAAGGTGATCTGAGATGCTTGACCCTAAATTATTGAGGGAAAATCCTCAGGCTCTCCGAGCCATGTTAAGGAACAGAAAATATGAATTTCCTCTGGATGATTTAATCGAATTGGATAATAAACGGAGAGAATTGATTGTTCAAGTGGAGGAGCTTAGACGTAAGAAAAACCAGGCTGCCCTCGCATTCTCCAATAAGATGAAGAACCACGATGATCTAGCCCACGATAGAGAAGAAATGGGAATAATAGGAGGCAAGCTGATTACAATTGAATCGGAGCTGAGGGATGTAGAGGCTAGATTTAGGCGTTTAATGATGACGCTTCCAAATATAATTGACAAATCCGTACCCATTGGAAAAGATCAAACTGACAACGCGGTGCTAAGGTATTATGGCATAATTAGAAATCCTGGGTTCATTCTCAAAGACCACGTAGATATCGCTAATGCACTTGACATCCTTGATCTCGAACGCGCTGCAAAGATTGCAGGGGCCAGATTCTATTTTTTAAAAAAGGACTTAGTTAAGCTGAATTTGGCGTTGATTAATTACGCTCTAGATTTTTTAGCAGAAAGAGGTTACGTACTCACCCAGCCTCCGTTCCTGATTAGAAAAGAGGCCATGGATGGAGCTGTAATATTTACGGATTTGAAAGAAATGATTTACAAAATCGAGGATGAAGACATGTATTTGATTGGAACGTCGGAACACTCTATTGCCGCGATGCATATGAACGAGATCCTTGGCGGGAAGGATTTACCATTACGGTACGCTAGCGCAAGTCCTTGCTTCAGAAAAGAGGCTGGAGCTCATGGCAAAGACACCAAGGGCATTTTCAGAGTACACCAATTTGAGAAAGTGGAACAATTTGTCTACTGTAGACCTGAAAAATCCGAAATGCAGCATCAAGAAATTCTAAAGTTCTCAGAGGAATTCTACCAGAGCCTTGGTCTGCCGTATCGAACAGTTCTGCTTTGTTCTGCCGATCTAGGAAAGACGTCATACAAAACATTCGACATCGAGGCATGGATGCCAGTACAAGGCACTTACAGGGAAATCGTTTCGTGCTCAAATTGTGCAGATTTCCAAGCTCGCAGGCTCAATATAAGGTTCAGAGACAAAACAAACGAAAAGACGCAATTCGTTCACACACTGAATAGTACTTTGGTCGCCACGGAAAGAACGATAGCCTGCATAATGGAAAATTATCAGACGTCAAGAGGAACGATCGAAGTGCCAGTCGTGCTTCAAGACTATATGTCTGGGATTAAGGAAATTCGTAGAAGTTAAACTTCGAAGCAGAACCTGTCATGGCAATCTACACTTGATTTACGGCTAAAAGATCGAACAACACTGGCAAGGGATTACGATACAAAAAGAAATAGGGAAGAAGTCTAACTTCTAGATGACTTGCCAAGGTCTAGTAGCAAAGGTTACTCCTAAGCCTGCGCCTATGAGTATTACCTGATACATAACGTTACCCCAAGGCACAGGTTTCAAGATCGCAGGGCCTGTGACCTGGACTGTTTGGCCTGGACCTAAGCCTGGTCCGATGTGCTCAATGTTAAGCTGTGTATGGACATGATAGATTCCTGGTTCCAAAGCTCTAACGGTAATAGAGTATGGGATTGTCTGTTGTGGATTGATTGTGAAAATGTTACCAGGAGGATCTCTGGCAAGAAACTCCCATCTATTTCCTGCATTTGTAGAGTCACTAAACAAAGATAACCAAGCTCTAAGTGGTGTATTGACAAGGCTTTGGAGTGTACCAGTAACAGTTACTGTGTCGCCAGTATGTACTGTTTGAGCTGAAAATGACTCATCTAAAATCCTTACAAATCGACTCTGAAGTTGAGCCTGAACTCCGTGTGCGTGTGCCATAGGTACAGATGCACACCCAGTTGACAAGACAGCAAGTGCGGCTATGACAGTCACGACCAAGGTCTGACTTTTCAACATGATTTTATACTAATATTTCAAGTATAGAGGAAAGATATATGCTTTGCTGTTTTCGGCTCCTGTCCTCCCAACGTCGGGTGAGAGGCTGTACACTGTCGTCGGACGTCAAATGTTTGCGGGAGTATAATCGTCGCCTCCTTCATTCGGTTGATTATTTTATCTGTCTATTTGGTCTAATTCCTCTCTGTTCTGTTGCCCTCTTATTTCTTCTGCTAGTTCCTTTTTCATCGGTGTTTTCTTTCTGTTAGAAACCACATCGTATCCAATCAATCCGATACTTACGACCATCCCAACTATTGTTAAAGTGGGCAGCGCTATGCCTATATATGGTATAAATAAGCGCCAAAACTGTGCGAATAACCAATTAAGATATTATACATAATGGACATAAAGCAAAATATTATTATTCCATTTATGAAGGCTTTCCTCTCGTGAAACGCGGGCGTGCCGCAGTGAATAAGATTATCCATATTTAATCATACAGCGCCAATTCCCTTTTTGGATGCGTTCATGGACATTTTAGATGCAGTTTCGTTTGATAACGCTGCTAGCTGGTGTCTATTTTTCCTGTATTGGATTTATTTGCAAAAATGTGGGAACACGTTTTTTTTACCTATCAAGTTGATCTTGGCATGTGATAACCGTCCATGCTAATCAATAATGATAGCCAATGGTGCAATACAGCTCCTATGATGTAGTAATTATAATGGTGATTCCGATAATCTAAAATATCATAATATATATACCATTTTTCTGTTATTATTTTATAATCCACTCGAATTATTAGAGTGACAAGTTAATATAGTAATTCATCGCCTAATACGATGACAACGATATGGCACAAATGCCAGCACTGATTC
>JBPYDP010000029.1:0-68108 GCA_051985775.1 Candidatus Nitrosopolaris sp.
AGTGAATGAACCATAGTTATAGATACATGACTACGTGGCTTGGATATGTCTCCAAATCCCTCCTATCGGATTCGGCCAAAAAAAAAATCATGCCGAATTTGTTTCACGATCCTCTGGCTTCAGGAAACGCTTCACTTGTTGGGCCCTTCGTTAAGGTCAAATTTGATTCACACGCCTCCGAGCCCGTGGCGCACGACTAGTAAATGAACTCTGGGATAGTCGATTGAGTCTAATATTAGGCTTAAAGCATAATGCTTTTGATTTTTCAAGCAAAGTCATTCATAATGGTCAAAATTTAGGGCAAAGGTAGGTCGCAGAAAACTTTTCGTCATTTTAAACACAATTGGTAGCAATTATGACAATTTTACAACCGCCATTAAACATCCATCGGTAAATTTAATTTCAGCTTGTAAATTTTTTAATCCAAGGTGGGCATAAGAGACTCTAGAACCCTAGAGATTTTCGCTTTATTCTTGGAAGTCCCTTTCAAAGACACTATATCTTTGTGTTCCTGACAATATAAAATTTACTATTACAAACTAAATAGATCTTATTGCTGAATTTTTAAAAGTGTGGTTTGGTAATAGGATTAATTACTAAACCTAACTTACAGTTGTAGTTGCAGGGTTTGGCAGATATGAAGTGACGAGGCAAGAACCTTCAAAATATTCATGGGAAGCTTAGGTGGTATGCTCGTCATTCGATTCTCATACCAGTTGAACTGGCTGTTAATATTTTTTTTCATTTTGCAACCTGAAATTTCTTTAATGCCCTGTCGTCGACAATTAAATCGATTGTGAATCGATATTTTGTCGCGATCTCTCCCCACATTGGATGTTCTACAGTGTTCATATAAGCCAACACATTGTTTAGAGTCAAAAAATTTATAAAATATCACCAATTGTCAAAGTAAGATTTGTCTATCGAAACAAAACCGAATAGGGAAGAGAACAGTTTAAGAAGAGCTGTTTTTCTTGCTATAACGTTTGCACAAGCTGAAATTTCAAGAGTTAGAGTTGGCGCAGCTCTATTAGCCATCAATCGGGTGGGCGACACATCGATATTTTCAGGGTGTAACATCGAAATCTCCTTCAGCCGAGTTTTTCACGCGGAGAATGTTGCTCTTCTTAAGGCGATCTCTGCTGGATACACCAATATCCGTGCGGTTGGAGTGACGAGTGACTCGAAGAGAAAGCAGAATTCAGCCATGTGCGGGTGTTGTAGACAAGACTATATGTACTTGAATCCAAACTGCACAATCTACATTTTCAATCAGGACAAAAGCCTAAGATTAAAGGTAAAGCTCATTGATTCGATGTTATATCCTTACGCCCCAAAAGGCAAAATAGCATAGATGGGTGGAATCACTTTTTTCATTCTCTTACAAGCAAGTTGGGTGTTTTTCTGAACGAAGATTTGGAAATCTTTTTGATTTGAAACTTTATGCTGACCTCATGAGTAATATTGCTATGATCGAAAACGACTTTGCCAAGCTAGCTCGGCCTAATTCACTCATAACACCCTCGAGACAAACTGACCACATCCTAAGTTCCATACGTGCCCGTAGTAAGAAAGCATTAAAGTATCGAAACTCCATAATGGCAGGGTACAAAATGATCTCAAAGGCCTTAGGTATGGTTTTAGTGTCGGCTCTCGTTTTCACACTGGCAACATCTTCAGTTATAGGCTCTATTAAGGTATCAGCAGCTAACTCGACCAAAGCAGCGGCTAACTCTACCAAAGCAGCGGGAAATGCAACCACGCGAGCAGCAGCAGCTAACTCGACCAAAGCAGCGGGAAATGCAACCGCAGGAGCAGCAGCAAAAAACTCGACTAAAGCGGCAAGCTCCGTTGCAGCCAGTTTGTCAAAGGCAAAAGCATCAGGAAATGCTACCACAGGAGCAGCGGCTAACTCGACCAAAGCAGCAGGAAATGTACCTCCAGGAAATCCGATCACACAGCTAGGTCAGGCTATCTCAAATGGTCTAAAGGGCCTAACAAACCTTATAACGGGCAACAAAAAATAAGCCCGCCCCGTTATCTTTATTTTTTTGTTTTTAGATGGCGGTGCACGACACTGTTACTGAATATACGAATCGAATGGTTGCAATAATTTAAAAAACATGCACGAAGTAAGAAAATGACTATCATTGGAAGTTTTAAGAGTTCTACACATGTATTGATTTTTTTTATACATTTGAGACGAGAATAAGTTCAATAACCTTTTGATGCAGTTCGATCTAGAAAACGTCATTTTGCTCATCATATCTATTCTATCGATCCACTGTCTTCTGCGATTATAGGACACATAAACAACATCCAAAGCAATTAAACCATGCGAGGTAGCTACTCAAAAATAAAAGTTAATTTAAAAATGGTGCTCGGCCTCAAATAAAAAATCTTCTTGTATTCACTAGTTTTCCTGGCTTCAGCCAGTTTGAGATGTAAATAAAGAAATAGAGCGGCAATTCGCCAACTCGAAAGCGGAAATAGCCTAAAGTTCCTAAGAAAATATAGAGGTATTCTAATACTTCGTTCTTGCGGATCCCTGCTACACCTTGCAAGGCCTGCTTTCTTGATGGAACTAGGAACAGAACGCCGCAGTCATGACTTCATGTCCCCCAACGTCTCGTGGCCTGGTGAACGGGTTAACCCCAAATGCTTGGGTGTTTCTAGAGGATGGTTCATCTTTTATTTTAGAAGCTGGTCCCTGAGCTCTGCCATGCCATCTTTAAATATGTCTCCCCATATTCCAGCGTCTTTTGGAGGTTTACGGAAAATAGGGACAATTGTAGAACTTTCCGTTTTCCGTTAAGCCTCTCCATTCCCTAAAGTACTGCTCTCAGCAATTACATCGACTGCAGTCACCGGCGTTACTCCGGAGTTACTCCAAGCCAAAATTGAATCAAATTTCACCCCCACTATAAAGAGTCATTGTTTAAACAATTTAGTACGAAAATATTCTCCATTATCTGGGAACCTAACTGTTAACGTCTTATTTATAGAGGTTTAGACAGGTGACCAGCACTGGAGCAGCTCCGTTCCAAATACGGCCATAGTACAAGAGGCTAGTTACGGCGCAAGATGCATTCTCTCCCCCCCTCTGGCAGGCTCAGGTAGACAGGGTTAATAAAAGAAGTGCTAAGTATCGTGTGAACTTAAAAAATCAGGTTCACTGAACCATCATAGGTACGTCACAATCTTCGTAAAAGATAAGCCACGGGTTTCTCAAATGAAAATATTGCCAGTCGATATCCTAGATTGAGCATAAGCAATTACTTATAGAGTAGATATCTCTACAAATTTGTATTGCATTATAACTGCAACTCCTATTGCACAAAAAAAGTGAAGTTTTGGACAGAAGTTCCCTCTTGGTTCTAATGTCTTCCCCGGACCATTAACACTTACCTTGGCGTTAGAGATAAAACCTCAATTTGGATGTAGTATGTTTGCAAATATACATTACCCACTAGCGAGAAGACTATTATTTGCTTGTGCTGTGCTTCATATGAGTATGTTCGGTAAGCTCGAGCTGAGTCTTAAACTTCTCTTCACATATTGAACATTTGAATTTTTTCCTATTGAAGATGTCGAATTTCATACAACTAATACTCGACTATAATTCATATAAACTTGTCACTAGATTGATAGGGCAGCGGAACAATTCATATTTAACTTCGACGTTCTTATTCGGCATATTGAGACTAGTCGTATAGGAGTAACTGTCAAGCAAGATGGTAGATAAACCGAGGGCATTCTGTTAATGCTCCTGTTTCCCCTCTCAAAAGTCGAGTGGAAATTTCAGGCTTCAATTAGGTAATATAGATAATAGTAGTTGATCTGTAAAATTGACCACACTCGCGTAGATTAGCTAAATACCCCAGATTTTGGCAGACTTGGGGTACTGGTACCGCTAGGAACATTCGCAGGATTTCCGGAAGTAAGCTGTTGATTTGTCATATTCTTGTCATCCCCACTTGTACCGTTAGAGTTGTTTCCGTTGTTACCACTCGAGCTATCACCACTCGCGCCATTGATTCCATTTAAGCCGTTAGACCCATATATGCTACTTCCTCTTAAACCGTGTCCCCCTAACGCGACAGTCTGATTTGGCAGAACTGTTCCACAGACCACGCATATTGCCAAAACTATTGTTATCCCCAAGGAAATGGCCATAATCCCAAAGTGTGCCAATTTGATACTCGCATCAGCGGATCAGTATATAAAGCGGAATGTAATTCTTTTTTTATTTAAAGCCAAGTTGATGGCAATTCTGAGGCAGACATGGAATATGTTTCTAGCCGCCTCTGGACTATTATTTATCTGAGCCTTATATATAAGTCCGAAAATATCTTTAGAAAAATTAAGGGAGTGGCTCTCCTATCGTACTTGTGTGAAGAGCTTTACGAATGTGGTCAACAGTATAGATTTCAGACTCTTAAGTCTCGACATAATTTATAGGCGTCAACTCTTTCATTTTATTTTGCAATTCTAGCAATTTCACTCCCTTCTCAGTGATCTTGTAACTCCGAATACCTACTTCGTAGTCAATAAGACCATTCTCTTGCAGGGCTTTTAAATAGTCCTTTAGCTGATTGTACGCCAGATACGATTTGTACATGAGTCTGGTTCTGCTAGTCCCTTGTCTTACATTCGCTGCCTCTAATATCATCCTAACTATTTCACTCCTACTTCTGTACTTCATTCTATATTTCCATGTATCAGATAAAACCCAAGTATTTATGAGAGACCTAACTTGATACTAAGGTTTATCTAGGTTTGTTTGAGATAAAACTGTGTAGTTAACCAATGAATCGTAACTATATGTTTATACAAGTCAGTACAGTATTTCTGTTCTATAAATCCTCCGGTAAAAAGTAGGTACAATTCTCTCCTTTCAGAGAGATAGTTGTAAATGTCCGAAAGGAAAGCGCATTTAGGGATTTTATTAAACTATTATCGAGAAATATTTTAGAAATTTGTACCTCAACTAATCCTAGTATCCGGCAATAAAACCAAAATGGGTAATTCAACAAGCCTGTGTGCTGCAGGTCGATTTAGTGATGCCAGCTTATGGTATATGTATGTGAAGATTAACCGAATTGAAGCTCGGAACAATATTTAGTTTCTATTTTTTGGCACATGGATACTGGCTTGAACATAATTGTATATGCATGGCATTATTTCTTGTGAAATTCGCACTGGAAATGTTTTCATTATTTTGTGTACCAGGCAGCAGGGGTATAGCAAAAGTTACATTGATAAGAGAAGACAGAGTGGCCAGGATTGTAATCAATCCAAGTAACAGTAGACCGATTGTTCCCCTAATCATCTGATTCTCCTCCCATGTTATCTTATCTATTCGTATTGATTTAAGGTTTCTTCTACGGATATGGGTATTGTCTCTCAGATAATGACGATCGGGTAATCTAGGCCATAAGCTCGAGCGTGTAGCGAGAGGTGGTTCCATTATCCTTACCTTAATTTAGAGCACTATGCTGAGTCTAATGATTTAGATTTTATAAATTTACAAATGAGTTTGTTATATGACCAACTCTCGGAAATAAATGAGCTAGTCATTCAGAATAGAAACTACCTCTTGAGAGTCCATATAACTTCGTATAATTTTTGCTAGGCTTTCGAGCAAGGTTTTAGGAGATATTTGCAGGTAAGGCGAGGTTAGAATATTTTCCGAGTCGTCCTTTAGTCCAGTCGGACTGCCCGTGCCGGTCGGTCAAGGTCTTAAAAATATGTAGTCATTGCCATATTTTTCCGAAGGCATAGGTTAAATCTCGACCGTGTTAGTAATCCCCTATTGTTAAAACTAACAACTGAAGCTGAAGAGACTTGTAATAATACTTATACAAATCAAAGATCATGTGGAAAGCAAAAGTTAAATCTAACGCACTTGCAATTGGGCTAGCTGTCGGACTGGTTCTTATAGGAATTCTGTTCCTCTTGCCTCTGCACGAACGCTGGTACTAGCCTGGCCCACTGTATCCAGCTAATTCTATTTTTTGTTCATTTCTGTGTCGATCACCCTTAAACGAGATAAGTCAGGTAGACTCTTAATTTTGTTTAACATAAGGCCACTTTTGTAGAGCATGACTAGAAAATGGAAAATAATCTATTTAATTCAGAGCGTATACTCAATCGCACTACTCCAGTACTTGATATTTTTGAACCTTAAATTTCAAATTGAGATACATCGGATGCATCAACTATTTTTCCAATATACCTCCCCCCCTCCCTATCATCGATTATCTTGTATTTTCCTCTACCCAGATGCGTAATTCTTACTCTAGCTGTCGTAAAATCATCGATGTAATATCGACACCAAATCGTATTGTCGGAATCATTTTCATCCTGCAATTGTCTGAACTAAAATAGTGAGAACCTGATTTAAATAGATTCTTCTCTTCGAAGAGTTGGAAAAAGAGAGTATGCACTGCAGCAATTTCGAGGATTTCGAGAGAGATTACTTCAGACTGTTAGTTATCTGAGACGAGACTCGAATTGTTTGTTCAAAACTAACTGTTCATACCGGTTTTTGTACCAGCCTGATAGCCGACCACCTAGTGTGTTGCAGGGATTTTCTTTCTGTCAAAATGTGATCAGACCAATTCATTCATGTCTCAAGTAGAAGGTACGATCGAAGTCGTCGAGATTACAATTCCGGTGGTCACGTTGCTTAAAGAGTTGGAAACCAAAGTTTTGTACTTATTTACAAGATTTGAGGCCTGAGAGGACATGGGAAAAAGGCGTCAGTCAAAAACGAGTGTCGGAAAATACAAGGCAACAAAACTGAAAAGTGGTACTAACAGGACGAATGCCAGGAATATAGACGCCTCACTGAGCTCTAGGCCATACAGGTATGAGGAATCTACCATCGCTTTTCGATCCCTTACAGGAGCTTTTCTATAGGCTGGAGATAACTTAATGTAATTTAATCCTCGAACCCCACTTAGATAATATAGACGACTGGGAAATGGCTTCCAAGCCTTCTTCTGGGCTTTACAGATGAATGAATGGCATATGCGGCATCGTGAACGATCCATCAAATTGAGTTATTGTTGATATTTCAATTTCCAATATTCTGTTCCACCTAAAAACTTGCAATCAATTAGTACTGCCTTTTTCATTCTACGCATGTTCTACTGTTTTTGTGGGTTGATCACTGCCCTTCCCATAATCTTGCCATCTTTTAGCTTGTAGAGAGCTTCAGTAGCTTGATCAAGTTTGAATTTATCTGAAATCACTGGCTTGATAACCTTCCTCCTTGCTAGGGAGACTAGTTCAATTAAATCAATCAAGCTCCCCGTATACGACCCGATCAATCTATAGGCCCGAGTTGGCATACTAACAAGATTAAGCTTTAATTCTCCCCCGTAGAGCCCGACAAGTACTACTTTAGCTCGCCTCCTAAGGAATTGCATGTCAGTTTCCACAGTTTTTGATGCGTTGACAAAGTCAATCACAGCATCCGCACCCATCTTGTCTGTTAATTCCATTACTGTCTTTACTGGGTCTACTTTTTTCGAGTTAACAACATAATCAGCATGACCAGTGCTCTTCGCTGCTTTGAGTTTTTCATCATCCAAATCCATAGCTATTACTTTGGCACCTGTAACTGCTTTTGCTAGCTGCATAGCCATCAGACCGAGCCCTCCCGCTCCGACGATAACAAGATTGTTATCTGGACTTACTGAAGCATTGTTTACAGCATTGTATGCAGTTAGCGCAGAACAAGACAAGGTAGCAGCTTCGTTTACATCCAAGTCGTCCTCTATTTTTACGAGATACCTATAGCTGGGAACGAGCACATGGTCAGAATATCCCCCATCAGTATAAATGCCCAAAGATTGAGGTTTGTCACATAAATTCTCTTCTCCTATCCTACAAGCCGGACAAGTACCCTCTCCAATCCATGGGTAAACTAGAACTTTATCGCCCTTTGCGAACAAAGTCCGGGCTTCTTCACCCAATGTTTCTATAGTTCCTGCGACCTCGTGTCCTGGCGTAATTGGGTATTTGACGCCTCTATCAGTAGTCTTTAGAAACTGACCTCCAGGTCCTTCGTAACCTCCTTCCCACAGGTGGATATCACTGTGGCAAACACCTGACGAAAGTACTTTCACAAGGACCTGAGAGCTCTTTGGTTTTGGTGTTTCGAGATCTTGAACTTGAAGCGCCTCCTTTGGTTTTACTATTCTTGCAGCTTTCACAAAGTAAACACAAACATCATAGTATAAATACCGTCTGAACGGAAATGATTTGTTGATAAATTAAATATCGATGCAATTATCAAGAATATTTACCAGCTCCTCATACATTTTAATCTCTTAAGCTTAAAATTTTCCTTTTAGATTAATTTGGAAACATACTATTCAAGTTAGTGATTAGATGTGTTGAACCCCGGATCGGAAATAGTCACGGAGCTGGAAGGAGCAGACGTACCAGTGATTTTCAAATTCGGACATGCTTCATTCTACAAATTTGATTTCCTAAGGTTTTAGTATAAGATAGGTGGGAATAGCGTAATTGGTTGATACAATTGCACATGATATTCTCATAGTTGGATCTGGAATAGCAGGTCTGAGAGCGGCAATAGCAGCTGCAAATGTAGACCATAAATTAAGTATAGCAGTGATTTCGAAAGTCCAAGTAATGCGTTCACACTCAGTTTCTGCTGAAGGTGGTACTGCTGCTGTTCTAGTCGAAGGCGAAAAACAAGGTGACACACAAGAATCCCATATTTATGACACTGTCAAGGGTAGTGATTTTCTAGCCGACCAAGATGTAGCAGAAAGGTTAGTGCGAAACATGCCATATGAAATTTATCAGCTAGATCGATGGGGAATGCCTTGGTCCCGTAAGGAAGATGGAAGTGTTGCTCAGAGAAGTTTTGGTGGATATTCGTTCCCAAGGGCAACTTTCGCACAAGATAAGGTTGGATTTTATGAAATGCAAACGCTTTATGATACCTGCCTCAAATTCGATAACATTACGTTCTATAACGAGTGGTTTTGTACTGGAATTCTCAAGGATGACCTAGCTAAAACCTTCCTGGGAATAGTTTCTATTGAATTGAAAACAGGCGGACTCTTTATCTTCAGGGCGCCCGCTGCAATAATATGTACAGGTGGCGCAGGCAGGGTTTATAGCTTTTCAACATATGCATACTCTTCTACACCTGATGGCTTGGATATGTCATACAGAGCAGGACTAGCGCTAAAGGATATGGAATTCGTCCAGTTTCATCCCACCGGTATTATCCCATCCGGGATTCTAATAACGGAAGGGGCTAGAGGAGAGGGTGGACACCTCATAAATAAGGACGGGGATAGATTCATGAAGAAGTATGCCCCTAATGCTATGGAATTAGCATCACGTGACGTGGTTTCCCGGGGCATGATGATAGAAATTAACGAAGGCAGAGGCTGGAAACATGAAACAGGGGTAGATTGTCTCAAATTGGATTTGACTCACCTCGGCGCAAACCTCATAAAGGAGCGTTTGAGCGGAATTAGGGAAATTGGCAAAAAGTTTTCTGGAGTCGACGTAATTGATGAGCCAATCGAGATTAGACCAGTCTGCCATTATATGATGGGAGGGATTCATACTAACATTGATGGAGCTACAGAGATGAAGGGGCTGTGGGCGGCTGGAGAAGCAGCTTGCAATAGTACGCATGGAGCTAACCGCTTAGGAGCCAATTCTACAGGGGAATGCCTCGTATGGGGTAAGATTACGGGGCAGTTGGCTGCCAAATATGCACAAAATAATAAAAGCGTCTCTCCTTCAATTCCAAATGCTCAGATTCTTGAGGAAGAAAAGAGAATTTATGACGGAATTTTCAGAGGGAGAGGACAGATCAATCCGTATGAAGTAAGAAAGAAACTATCCGACACCATGGATGCAAAGGCCCATATCTATAGAAACGAAAAGGATCTGTCTGATGGCTTGAAGGTCATCAGGGAGTTGCAAAGATCTTCATGGAATCATGTTGACGACCAAGCTAAAGAGTATAACACCAACTTTACAAATGTTATGGAATTGGATTCAATGCTTAGAATCGCAGAAATTATTCTAATCGGAGCGCTAAACCGTCTTGAATCGAGAGGAGCGCAAGCAAGGATCGAATATCCAAAGCGAGATGATGCTAGGTTTTTAAAGCACACTATTGCGTATTACTCAGGGCCTTTTCAATACCCAAAGATGGACTGGTCACCTGTCACCATCACGAGGTTCACTCCTGTCGAGAGGCATTATTAGTTCAGTTAATTTAAAACACGTCTCAAACTACGGGGGTTAGTGGTTAAACTAAATTTGTTTCTAGATTTGATATGCAATTTCGCGGCATCGAACAATATTTTACAATAGTGGACCAGTCTACTCTCTAATCCCTTTCTCCTGATTTTGCTGAACAACCCTTTCCAAAAAGTTACATCGTAGTTCCTTACTGCAAACGCAATTGCTTTTCTCTACACCAGATGCACTGCGATGCGGAAAAGATACTTCCAAAACTGAAAGGCCTAATGCTCAAGTATTCAATCGTTTGTTAGTTTTCTCTTATTGAACATCGATAAAACAGTCATTATCAAACTAAGGCCTCGAAACCGTCGATTCGTTAGATGGCCAACTAATCTGATTCGTTAGATTCGACGAGGTTTCTTGTTGCTTTGGATGATACTTCTTTTGGAACTTACGTAAACCATAGCATCTATAAGGGTAAGGGGCAAACCGCTTCAGCATGTCTGCTAGTAAGAACGAAAGAAAGAATAATACACACCATTCGATCGGTGATATTCCCATAGGCACAAGGGCAGTAGGCACTAGGCTCGAATCTGATTCGTTGGGTACTATTGAAGTACCAGCGGAACATTACTGGGGAGCACAGACTCAGCGGTCGCTCATTCATTTCTCAATAGGAGATAACCGTATGCCAAAGGCGGTGTATCGTGCATACGGATTCGTAAAGAAAGCTGCTGCGATTGTGAATTCCAAGGCAGGCCGGTTGGACAAGTATAAGGCTGATTTAATTATTAAGGTGGCTGAAGAGATCATCGAAGGCAAATTAGATACAGAGTTTCCTCTTTATGTTTGGCAAACTGGATCGGGTACACAATCGAATATGAATGTAAATGAAGTGATCTCCAATCGTGCTATACAAATCAATGGAGGTGCACTCGGGAGCAAACATCCCATTCACCCTAATGATGATGTTAATATGTCCCAATCGTCTAATGATACATTTCCAACCGCTATGCACATTGCCGCCGTGCTTGAACTTTCCAATCACCTATTCCCAAATGTTGAAAGGCTTATAGCCACAATGTGGAGGAAGGCTGTACAATGGGTAGACGTTATCAAGATAGGACGAACTCATTTGCAGGATGCTACACCGATTACAGTCGGACAAGAGTGGTCAGGGTATGTCACACAGCTTAAAGATGCGCAGGAAATAGTCAAACAATCCCTACCAGGGCTTTACAAGTTAGCTGCCGGTGGTACCGCAGTTGGCACTGGTCTGAACACTGTTGTACCTGATTTTGATCTTAGGATTGCAGCCGAAATTGCCCAATTAACTAATCACCCTTTTATGGCTGCACCCAATAAGTTTGCAGCATTAGCATCTCTTGATGGCATGGTCCATTTGAGTGCGGGACTGCGGAGCATGGCAGTTGCGTTGATGAAGATTGCAAATGATATACGTTGGCTGGGATCGGGGCCACGCGCAGGAATACACGAATTGGTCCTTCCACCTAATGAACCGGGATCTTCGATTATGCCGGGGAAAGTAAACCCAACACAAGAAGAGGCAATGATCATGGTTTGTATTCAAGTCATAGGAAATGATAATGCTGTCGCTATCGCAGGCTCTCAAGGAAATTTTGAACTTAACACAATGCGACCGATAGTCATTAACAACGTTCTTCAATCCATTAGCATAATTGCAGATGCATGTGACAAGTTAAGGCTATATGGTATAGAAGAGGTGACAATAGATCAGGATAGGATTAGTAAGTACGTGAATGAATCATTGATGCTAGTCACCGCATTGAGCCCGATTATCGGATATGACAAGGCATCAATCATTGCTCATAAAGCACTCATTGAAAATAAAACCTTGCGCGAGGTTGCAGTTGGTGCTGGATTCATTTCATCCGAAGAATTCGATAAGGCGGTCGTACCATCCAAAATGGTGGGAGAGCCCAGCAAGGACCTAGGCCTATAAATTGCGATGGCATAGCATTCACCTGCCTACTACGTGTTTATTGAATGTGCAGGAATACCAAGTGTAGCGTAGGTACAGAAAGGATAGATGCACTGTAGCATGGAGTGGATTTGAAACGAGCGCATACATCTGTGGGTCCACAGCTCACTAAATAACATGCCATCTTAGAATTCATAAAAGTGTCACTGCTAGTCGCAATGTTGGATTATGGGCGTTCAGGTGCCCCCTCATTTGAAAGAATGGCAAAAAACCCATAGGCGCTTAGTCTCTTATCTTCATTTAATCATGAGCTAGTGATTCCTCTAAGATAAAGTGAATGTGAAAAATGACTTTGGTTGGTGGTGCGAGGCCACTTTTTCGCTAGCTTGATGAGTTGCAATTCTTTTTTCAGTCGAGTCGAGTGTAATCCAATGTAAAGCCCAAGATGCTTAGGATAATGGCAAATTTCTTAAGAATGAACCATAAGGTACATCACCGTCACAATTACTGGAGCGCTTCCCGATCTACATTAACGAATCGATGCGAACTGCTGGGCGAATTCTTCTGTTGCCACTCATTTCTGATAAATAGTACCCTTCTTCATCGGAAATTTTGTAAAACTCTTACGATTTTAGAGATACTATTTAATGAATAAATACTGAAAGAATTGAATTTCGTCAGCATAATCTAAATGAAAGAGTAATGAAGTATTTCCTGTATGAGTACTGTCAGTGAAATAGCCTCTAATAGGGATCTCGTCACGATTACTGCAGATTCAGGGATGACAGGTTACGATGCAGCGGCACTAATAAAAGCCAAGCGAGTGGGATCACTGATTGTAATTGACAAACAAGGGAGACCACTAGGCATAATTACTGAACGCGATCTGGTCAAACGTGTATGCCTCAAAAATGTAGCATCGAGTAGAATAGCCTTGGAAGATATTATGTCATCTCCACTTATTACGATAATGTCCTACGATTCAATAGATACTGCATCGAGGCTAATGACCAAAAACAGGCTGAAGCGTCTAGTGGTTCTAGAGGCAGACAACCGAATAGCTGGGATGCTGAGCGTCTCCGACATCACGAAACATCTGGCGAAGATATTATTGGATGACTATAATCGTTACAGATCTCTACGTTTCGCCCTTGAACTCTCCTAGCCGAAGCTTGAATATTTGTAGTTCATCACATAAAGATATAACCTAATTGCTCCAAACGTCAGCTTCTTGACTTCCATCACACTCGTTTTGAAAAGATTGTAAGTTCATCCCTGAGCAAGCAAATGCTGTAAGATGAAAAATATTGTCAAACATAAATAAACTTTGATCTAGGGGTTTACCAAAACACGGATTCTGACTGTGATTACAATAAGCAAGACGAGCCGGCCAAGGTATGAAAGGTGCTATTTTGGGTTTGAATGGAGTTTCGCTGGCTCAATTGGGTTGAAATCGACTACACCATTTATCTCCAACAGATCTTTCTCTTTTGCCATCTCTTTAGCACCATTTGTTTCGGTATCCTCGTCCATACATTTTTGATAGAATTTGCAGTGAGTACATTTGCTATTCCTTTGATTTTCACTAAGCCTAGGCAGAATAGAAACGTCATCTTCGAGAAGCGCCTTGTGAAAAAGTAATTTACGTCTGACCATTTCATTCTTTAATATTTCTCTAGTAATGTCTCCTTTAGGCAGTATGACTTGCCAGCTTTCAATCCCCACGTCTCTGCCATCGTATGGTCTGAAGAAATAATCTCCTGCAAGATCTCTTTTGATCCACCTCAATTCCCGGCTATTATATCTTATAGAGATGATCCCTCTTTCTATCCCAGTCATCACTAGGTAATACAATAGCTGCCTAAGATAGGATGTGAAAGTGCGATCCGTAATGTTCAATCTTTTCCCACTAACTGTATCTTTTAGTTCAACTACCGTGCCTTGCCATTTTGTAATTTCACTCTTACTAGCTTCTTCTAATCCTTCGACATCGATTTCACCTGCCATGATATCAGGATGAGCAACTAATCCTTCCATTTCCAGATCGGACTGAGCAACTCCTATGTTGGCCAAATTAGTTATAATAAATTCACTGGATTCTCCTCTTACAAAGTGATGGACTGATTCATTAGTAATTGGATCGATATCCGGGAATTTCCGAGAATAAAACTGCTTTCTGATGCAGTTGGAAGGAAGAATGTCAGAAACATGGATAGCAGAATCGCTGCTTCTCCTTCTTTTCTCGTACCTTTCGCGTAGGTTGGTCTGCAAGAGATCTGTAAACTCTCCGCACTTTCTTATTGTTATTGTTATGCCTATTACACACCTCACTTATGGTTTGTTTGTAATCAGATTCGTATGTTCACCTTTTTCAATGTGTCGATTTAGGATTCCTGTTTTAACTATCCTCTTCTAAACTCTCCGATACTTTATTCCATTATTCAATGGTAGTTCAATAGCAGTTGAACTAGGGCAACTAAATCTTCACGATTGGAATCCTAAAGGCGAAACCTACCATACTAATCTAGGATTTAACAATGTAACAAGCAACAATGTGCTCTTGTAAAGAGGAGGTTGAAATGTTATAAATCAAAAATATCGTCCCAATTAGAATAGTACAATCTCGACCAATAAATTGGGATTATATTCGAAAAAATTCAGCAAGTTGCCTTTGAGTGTCAAGAATTGCTAACGTTGCGCCAAATCCAAAGAACCAGCCGTCAGCCGTCCCAGGATTAACAACTAGCGTTCTGCCCACTCTAATGTTCTTCATTCGATGGGTATGGCCACAAACCATTATGTCATACTTACCTGAGTGAATCATGGTATTATTGGCCTCTTGTCGAGTTCCGTGGTAAACTACGAATAATAGCCCATCAATTTCCATTTCGTATGTTTCACCTGAGATTTTATCTCCGATATCATTAAATGAATTCATAATCCCCGTTATATCAACATCATTATTTCCAAAAACTCCGATCAATTTTAATTCCTGGAATTTTTTTATCACTACGGACTAACAAAATCTCCTGCATGGATTACCGTATTTGCCTCCTGCGCTTTAAACACCCTTACAGATTTCTCTATGTTCTCAATATTGTCGTGTATCAGATATTAATCCAATTTTCAATAAGCTTTACTATCTTATCTTTATTTAATTAGATATATTGGTTTAATTTTGGCACCTTCGTGCCTGCACGAGCTGACGTTGATGATGGTGCAGTAACAACCTTGTTATTACAAATAAAAAAGCCTATCTCACCTCACAAATTCAAAATCTATTTAAAAACTGGGGGCTATCAATGGTGCCAATATAAATGAAACTGACGTAATCATTCGTTAGATCTATACTACATTTATCGGGGCTCTAACTCGCTGAGCTCCTAAAGTTTGATACTCAGAATCATCTCTGTATGGTCGTCCTTTATTAGCGGGCAATAACCACTCCAGCAATATTTGAATATTTAATGTCTGCAAGTGGTATGACAGGAAATAGCTCAAGGAAACCGCCTGGCTGTGTAGGTTAGAGTACTGATGAACAAAATCAAACAGCCAACACAATATTCCTAAACCTTCATGTTTGAAATAATTTTCATACGCATAAAATTCTGTATTTAGCAACTAATTCGCAAAATATTTTTGTAATTTTAAGAGTCCAATAAAATTACTTGTAGATTTGGAAGGTCCCTCTTTTCACCGGAAAAGTAAAAACAAAGTTGATAAATTAATTCTTCCATTATAAGTCCAATCGTATCGTGGTAAACACATCCAAAAAAGCGGTTTATGCAGCTCTCTTTGGAAATTTGGCAATCGCTATAGCCAAGCTTATAGCAGCCTTATTTACAGGGAGTATTGCTATGCTGGCTGAAACGCTTCACTCATTTTCGGACACTTTTAATCAAATATTGCTATTGGTAGGAATCAAAATGAGCACTAAGGCTGCTACTGAGCGACATCCCTTTGGATATGGGAAGGAACAATTCTTTTGGTCGTTTATAGTTGCAACTATGCTCTTTGGAATCTCAGGGATCCTGTCACTACAACAGGGTTATTCATCGCTAACTAACCCATCTCATCGGATTCAGCATGTTGGTATTAGCTATGTTATACTGGCGATCTCAGCTGCATTTGAAGCTAATTCATTACGAGTTGCTCTTGACTCTTCAAAACATTCTATCGAGGCGAAGGGGGAGAAACTGGGAATTCGATCTCTAATCAACGAATTTCAAGAAAGCAAAGACCCCTCAATAATAACTATCCTGGTTGAAGACTCTGCGGCATTACTAGGCATAGCAATTGCGGGCGCCGGAATATTTTTTTCTCAGGCGACTGGAAATCCTATTTACGACTCTATTAGCTCTCTTTCTATAGGATTCATTTTGATCGTCTTTGCTTTTTTCCTTGCGAGGGAGAATAAGGGATTGCTTATAGGCGAATCAATATCCATGAAAGATTACAAAAAAATTGTTGGATTAATCAAAACAATTCCCGAAGTCAACAGAATAATAACAATGCGTTCCATGTATCTTGCCCCGAAAGATGTTTTGGTTACTATTGAAGTAAATCTGATTGATGGTTTAAATACGGACCAAATAGAATCCGTTATAGACGATATCGAAAACAACGTAAAAAAGGCTATTCCATATGTCAATCCATCCAGAATTTATGTAGAATTAGAGAGGGACAGATTTTCAGATTTATATAAAAGAAGATGGAGAAAATAAGATTTAGGGTAAGGGTCATCCTTTACACACTTTCAAATATTATCCGAACTGGATTACCTAGCGGTGAGATGCTGCAGAATATGTATAAATTCACTATTTAGGCAGATCCTGAAGGGTTTTAAATCTAATGGAATAATTAGTAAACGGTAATCATACAATCAAGCCTTGAATCGTTGCTGGGCTTCACCTATTTCTTGATCTAAATAAGATTGTATATCCCAGCAATTATTGCATCAATCGAGACTTGACTTGCAAATTTTCACATGAAAAAGCATTTCATATCACAACTTGAAATGTTTGTATTTCTTTGAGAATAAGTCGTCGGTGAAGTAGTGAATTTGGGGATAATAAACTTGAATATTATAAGTGCACTTAGAATTATGAAATATCGTTAAGCAGGTTTGGTTAGACGCAATAACATTGATTAGAAAAACGAAACTACAAACATTAAAGCATATATGTTATACGAACATGCATATGTACCTAAGTAGGATAACTGGATTGCCGCCACTGAGATGGTAATAGTGTTCTCTTAGTGGTTAGCACAAATACAAGCGGTAATGACATCGTAGCAAAATCTGGTGGCCCATCAGCTAACTCCGTCAATAAAGCTAATGTGACATAAGTACTTTACGTAAGCACCACTGGAAGATTCCTCCTAATTTGAGTTCAAGCTATCAGATCCTCAATTGAAGCCTCCTCTCCACCAGTTCGATGACCAAACAGTTACTTTGTTCCTATGGAGAGTCCAACATGGGCGCAATCGTCTAAATCGCAGTATTTACAATAAGGGACTCCGTTATAGCTTTCGACCTCCAACTAGGTTTGAATTGAGATATCATAAAGAATTGTACGTGTGTCATTAATGAATTTGAGTAATACTATAGGATTTTCTAAAGATAGTGACCCTTTGTCCTCAGAATTGAGCCATTGAATGAAGGCTTCCATCCCTCAAACTTTCGCATCGATTGGATATGCTTCCGGATTTTAGTCCGTTAAGCGTTCCTGATGCATCGGCCGAATCGCCAACTTTCTTGTTCGGTCCCATTCGGTTTAATCCTTTTGACTTGCTGCTTTACCCGCAAATAGTAATATTAACTTATTATTAATACGAAACAAGCATTTTTGAACAGTAACAAGTGTTCTGTTTCCTTTAGTTATGCCATATTTGAATGCAAAACTTCAAGTAGAATATTATACCTTTGCACCCGAGGTTCTTAGGCTATTCAGGGATTTCCCGAATCTTTGATGGCACATCATGACTGAAAACGATGTATTAGTGGAGAAAGAAGGTTGCTAGGTGATAACCGCATCCCTGCCTATGCATTTTTAATAATTAAGGTGTTCAAGTGTGACCTAAAGTAAAGCATCATCGTCTTGTTCACGCGATTGTCTTGCAGTGGATCAAAGAAATCGTCCCCGCCGAATTGAGAACACATAAATACTATACCCGACCCACTCAAACCCAGAACAAAAAAATTTTAATAATGAGAAATCGAGATAGGTTGACGAAGTTCCGGGTGCATATATATAGTTAGGTTAATAACCTTGGAATGCGATTGTAGTTATGAACTAACATGAGTTTTGGTGGGAATAACAAACAATTTCTGCTTAACCAATTACTTTGGATAGGGGTATCTTTTGGCATTAGTATCACTTTGTCTATGCTGATACCCTTTCCAGTATCACTGGTCGCTATTTTCGGAGTGTTCATAATCATAAACTTGTATATGAGGAAGATTATGATGAGAAGGCTTGGAGGCACCGGAGGTGCAGGATCAACATTTGGTTCGATCTTCAACAGCAGTCAGGGCTCCTCGTTGAAATATTACTGTATGAATTGCGGCACCCAGCACAGGCAGATTTCTTGCCCTCATTGTGGCTCAAAAATGAAACGTGTAGGTTCGTGATTGACCCGATCTTAAAAGGCTCATATGTTGTTAGCCCGACCTTAGAAGCCTCTTCGGAATAGCAGCAGGAGTAAATCACCGAATATATTGACAGAATAAAAATAATAAAAATAGACTGCTTGCGAATCCTTGGTTTCAGACTTTTGCCAACTATAATGCTAATAGTGGTATAATCATCACTTTGGACCATAGGGGTCGGTGCTGGGGGTTCCTGCAGTTAAAGGGATTATTAAGAGCTAGTTTATTGTTTGGACTTTTCCCTGTACCACTATAGGAACCTTCGTTGAACGGAACAGAAATCCGGGTCGCCGTTCTGCAGGCAAGTATTCAAGGACCTAGTCTTCTTTAAGGGGTTGCCAGTGGTTCTCATAGTGTAGAAATTAAGGTTTGGATAACACTAATGTCTGATAAATATTTAGACATTATCAATTTAAGTGACATTGTACTGACAAAGATCTTGGAATTGTCCTGGAGATTTTTTTACGTGAAGGAATGCACATATATGCTTATCACAGATTACGAATTACTCAAACATCGCATGTTGTTGCCGGTTCAATACAGGATGTTCCCATCCTCATTTTATTTTAAAGGAACTAAACCAAAGCATAAGTGATCGGATCACTACTGATCCAAATCACACCTGCAGCCCGTTGGCAATATAATAGGCAAATCGGTTGTGGTACAGATCCATTTCAAAATGTCCAAATTATGTCCTGCAATTATAACTCGCGCCGGCCGCTGCATTAACGTTTTGTTTGGATTCACTCAGAATCATGGAAAAACTAAGTGATTTTGTCAGATTATTTGAGGCAGACCCATGACATATTTTAATCAAATTTGCTAATATGTCCTAACTAATGCCGAGAAACCATAAGTCGCTACAAATAGTATGTACGTAATGTGTTCGAGGTTTGAGGATAATCGTGCTCATGCCATATTTAGATAATCGACATAATCTTATCCCAAATCGCTTAATATCCGGATGATAAAGATGGATTGATCTCTTTGGGAACAGCATCAACGGCAGGAACGATAATAATTGCTATCATTATTCTGATAGCGTTAGTCGCGATAATTGTCTTTTTTATAAAGCTGCTTTTCCCGCTCGTTGCGGGATTGATAGTACTGGCACTGGTCGTTGGATTTGGAATTTGGATATACGGCAAGCTAAAAGCTTGAGAATCTCAGTATCAAGAAAGAATAGCATGATCCATCATCAAGTTTTACTAATAAGTAACGAGAAATGGCGGTTAAATATCTTGAGCGCAAAATTCAGGTATCCAAGGTATGACCTTAATTTATGAAGCAGTATGAATCTAAAATAGTCATACGTCAAGTAAACATCAGTAGTAGCTCGAATTCTAAAAGGCTCATAAGTAAGAAGATATTAGAAAACTAGCTGAAATTGGATTAATCGTAGCAAAAATCGGATATTATGATACAACTACTTCATACCTGCACAATTTCCAGATCTGATGAAATGCAAAAGATTCTTGTTAGAGGTTACACTGAAAAATTGCATTTTTATCGTCTGCCATACCAATTTTCGTTTATCTAGGATTGATAATAGCTGGTTTGGTTACAGCACAATTATCCCGCTATTTGGGTGAGTCAGTATCTACATGATAATGGCCCTCATATCATAACAATTATGAAATATTCATAACAATTTGAGTAATTCATTTTATTTAAATAACTGGCAGATTGAAAGCCCCTCAATTAAGAATAGCCTAGTTGTTGATTTCTCTCTAATTAATATCCCGACAAAAAAAAGAAGGTAAAAGACAAAGTGAAACTTCGGAATCCTTGAGTCATGTTAACTTGTTAGCTCACATTATTCGTTCAAATCCTATAATTATTGTCAATGGTGGGCTGCTCATTTAAACTCCAGTAGGTAGAAAATCAAATAACTTGTCCACTTGGTTTGGTTTTTTATCGACTAGAAAGCTGAGCTTAACTCCCAGCATCTACTTTTTGGGTTATAGCTCGATTTTTGTACCCATTAGGATTTATTCCGGATCTGGGATGGTTTTAAAAGAAACATTGTTCGAAAAACCATGGGACCTAGAAGTAGCTGAAAATCAGCATTTAATAATTTTCTTAATCAAGTTGGCGTCATGACAAAATAGGGAAGAAAGATTTGCAACTGACCATATCGGTTAGTCTAGGTTTCATTACAAATATCACAAACTTGGTATGACTGGCGAACTTGCGGTCTTACCTGTAATATAGACATGGCCCCAAAAGTGAATAAAACAACTTTTTGCCCTGTGAGGTTTAACTAGCTGAAAATCAGCCACACACACATAGAAATAACTTGCACTACTGTGTATAACCTTCTTGTCGCTCAAGTGTTCTATTTGACAGCCTCTTTTTCTTCTTTCGAAGTTCTCTTACCTTAGCAAGGATTTTTATCAATTCATCTTCCGAAACCTTTGATATGCTAGCATCGCACTTCAGTCCCTTTGCGTCTAGCACCTCTTCGGTTAACTTAACTATCTCCTCTTTTGATTCTCTTTCCTCCTTGGTCAACAAGTTAAGGCTTGAGAATCTAAAGAATGCAAATTCGCTCATGATTACATCAATTAGACCGAGTATCGGTTATTTACTTTGTGTTATGCCTGGGCAATGACTGTGAAATCTGTTGGAGTAATAATCATTTCATTGGCCTTTTGGTTAGAACCGGAGAATAACCTAACATGCCCTGCTGTATCCGATTCATCGAATTCTTCAATTACTTGAGTCGAGGTTTGGTTTGGAGGTCATTCCATTCAGTTAAATATTTGAAATTCCTACTTATGACAAACAAAAAATACCCAATTTCTATTGTTTTATCTTCATTGAACTAATCATTTGTTCCGCAGTAGGTAGATAAGTAGCATAATTTAGGAAGGGAGATCCGTATGTAATGAAAAATGTCTTATTTCCAATTAGAGAAATCTCTTGCATCACTTCGAATTTCACTCCTTGTGGAGAAATTGATGTATAAACGAGTTTGACAGCGGCGTTACCAGCTAAACTACTCCAAGTCGAAGATATAACTTGGAACAACTTTCCTGACTGTCTCAGATGTGTAATATAAGCTTCAACCAAAGAGGGCAGAGTCGCATTTGTTGTTGAAATATGGTTAATCCCCAGGATATTTAATGATCCCAACAAACTAGGCGTTCTGAAGATTACAATTAGAATGGAAGAATTGTTGTTATACAACTCTGCTTTTGACCAGGTTGTGGGGTACTGCATTGCGACACCAAACGGCGCATCAATATAGGTTTTAGTAGAATTAGTTGGAAGCTTTGACGTCGCTGAATTTTTGATGACGCCTCGGGCTACAGAGAGCTGTGCAGTTTGAGAGCTCAATAATAATGGTACAAACAAACTAAGCAAAGCCAAATTAACGTAAGATGTTATGAATGGTTTCATCAACTTCAACTTACTTATATAACAAAGAAGGAACCCTGCTTCGTTATATAAATATGAAATTGTCATCCTCGGTAAATACAAGCTCCCCTTTCAATTCGTGTTCAGCTTTAGATATTACTTTTTACGATTTAAAAGTAGTCCCCGCATTAATTCAGATTTTTAAAATCTCTGTTGGGAGCTCTCTCTTGTTTAGTAGTAAAATTTCGGGATTATTATCATGAACAAAAAGTTAACATATTGTCCCACTATCTTGTCGATCAAATAGATTTTGAACATACAAATGAACGTAAAATGACTTGGTAGCGTGTGTTTTCATATTATTGACGTCTTGTTTTGTGCGTATACCTGCTCGAAGTATCATAGAGCCGTTTTAAGACACGGGCAGATAGGGAAACTTCGTCCAAAATTGATGTAAGACCTAACATTTAACACTGGTATCACACTAAGGTTTCACAAATTTCGTTAACTCTTATTGTTAATCACATTTAGGACATGCCCAGTCCCGTTTCGGTGTTCAATTGCGATTTCCTTGTCAGGAAAATTTACATTGCATTGATTACAATGATAGATTTGATCCATTTATAATTCGACATGCGCAGCATGTTTTAAAAAACTTTCAACAGGAGCGAGTTACACTTATGGAATCGATAGACATGCATTTTTTGCGGGAGAAGGGCTCATATAATATGTAACATCAGAATATGAGAAGCCAGCTAAGAAATCGTTTGACTGATTGGAGGTTTTGGTAGTTAATCTATTTAAATCTTATATTTTCGCAGCTGGTCTTTGGAAGGGTATTTGTTAGTACACTTTCATGCCGAGCAGGAAATAACCTAATCATGTAAATTAGCACCATATTCAGCAATTGTAAATGTCCGGAAAGGACCCCTGGACGATGAGCAGGATCGAACAGAGCTTAGAAGAAAAGGGCCTAAGAGCAAAAGGATTACTGAATCACACATTACATTAAACCATTTTCGAAAAAATTATGAATCTTATTTTTTAGTGATATCAGATATCACGATGCCTGAAGTAACCCAATACCTCAATGACGGTAAGAACTATCTAATCGTCGCTAGGTGAACCAGACAAAAACGTCCATCCTAATACCATTTTTGTTATTCCGTGGCATGGACAATATTGGGGTGATTTCTGGTGCCCCTTGAGATATATATGGTTCATGTTTCAGAATCTTGAGGGTCTCCAATATTCTACTCAGCTGTGCTACTCCTTTGAGTCGGATATTTCCAACGATATATGCCTGCTTAGACGATGCCATCGTTACATCATTTATAAGCCAAGTTCAACACATGAATCGCCCAGAAGGCGGCTGATATTGGTTGTAGGTATACCCAACCGAGTTCGTCTTGAATGGACTTACAACGGCATGCTTTTTTCAAGGAATATTTTAAGGCATACTATGCACAGGGTGTCTTCACGTTTAATGGTTGGCTCTGACTGCCTTTTAATACCATTCGATACCATAATATATCGGCTTTCTTTTATTTTTAAGCATGTCAACAAAAAAGGAGTCGGAAAAATCTTCCTATGAAGATTATAAGAGACAAGAAATCCGATCAGAAATATCACGACATCAAGAAGCAGTATTAAAAGGAATTGATGAGACAAAGGAGAAGATTAGAAAAGCGATTGATGAATCAAGACGAGAGATACCACGAAACACCCAAGCATTCACTGATTATCAAGAGCAAGCCCTGCGTGCATCAGGTGAGCTTGCAGAGACCTACCTTGGAACCCAAAAGGAAATAATACAAAGATTTCAGGAAGGTTTCTTTCCGCATATAGAGAGTGCATATGAAACATGGAACAATTGGGCTTCTCCAAAGAGGGCCGCCGAAGTTTATTCAAGAACAGTAAGTAATATTGCAGACAATCTTATCACCTCAACTAGAGTGGCCAATAACGCGATATTTGCAAATATTGACGCTTGTAAGGCCATCATTCAGCGAAGAACGGATGATCTAAAGGAACTCGCCAAAATACCTGTAAACGTAGCGAAAACATTCGAAGAATCTTCGACCAAGTGAATCTCACCACCTTTGGTGGGATTTTTTTCAAGGCTAATATGATAAAGTCGATAAGTATAAGAAATTTGATTCCCATAGCTCTGTTGTCAAAAGAACTTGGGCAATATCTCCTAATTTATAGAATATTCTTGTAACGCACTCAATTTATAGAATGTTCCTGCAAGACTTTGCAAGGAAAATTCTAATGAATTAACACGTATGCAATATGCATGCAATTTAGGTTGGATTGACCCATTCGATCCCGGATCCAGCTAAAATCCCACCTAAAATCGTATGGAAATGCCTTGAATCGGGGACGGGTATGAAACGCTAGGAATACATCCATTCCTAACGTGTTCAAGATATCACCCAGTGCCGATATAGAAAATTATTATCTTTCTTCATCATAGCGCTGAACATAATCGTGCAAGTACACTATTTATCGTGCTTTAAGCTCTTCCCTCATTTTCCCATACCTTCCATAGTATACCAATTCATTGAGTGGCAAACGATTTTTCCGCATAGCATTCGATATTTTTGCAGGATATCCGAAGCCAATTATGGCAGACGTAGCTAGCTCATGGGGGATCGCAAAGTCATTTCGAAGGCTTTCTTGATGATACCCAGTGAAGAGGCCAGATGCTATCCCTTGAGACCATGCGGCAAGCTGCATGTTTTGGATTACTCGACCGGCGTCAATTAAATGAAAACTGAATTTTGGATTGGTTAAAACAACTATCGCAAAATTTGCACCTACAACCCACTTCCCGCTTGTGCTATCCTCGGCTAACTTACGCAGATCATCCATGCCTTCCACGAGTATGAATCGCCAATGTTGAGTGTTAAGACCAGTTCCCGATGATCTTGCTGCCTCCAGTATATCTTGTTTTACTTCGTGAGGGACTATCTGGTTAGCGAAGTTTCTTACCTCGAATTTAGTCCTGATGCAATCAAGAGTGTCCATGTACTTACGTTAATCATCAACCAAGCTTAACTTTATAAGTTCATACCATCAAGGGGAAACCCATAATTAACACTGTGCCATACAGACCGATCCTTTTGTAAGTTCAAAAAAAGTTTTTGTTGTAGAAAGGACCTCAAATCCGTCCCAGGTCTTGTGAGTGAAGTTGTAGGGATAGATATGAGGATGAGTTGTTCCATGGATGGGGCAATCAACCGCGCTAGGTTTCATTCATTATAGAATTGATATCCAAAAGTTAACACTCTCGCCGCACCTTCTTATGATCATACTCACGTCCAGCAGGCGAGTCTGGACTTGGTGAAAGGGCTATCTGATCGGTCTCTCGGTCTCTTGAGATTTTCTAATAATTTGAAAGACCGATTATTGAAAACCAATATACACCCAGCTAGTGTATAGCTAGTGTATAATCGATGACTGTCAAGCGAACATGAAAATGCTTGCTGATTATAACACTGTGAAGAGCACGTCTACTGATTCGAATTGTAAAATTTGTCTTTGGTCGTTTGGGACAGAATCTGAATCAAGTATCCATAACTATTTGGAGCACATAATAATAGATAAGTGTCATGATCTGAACAACTTTTGAGCATAACCCTGTTTCTAAGATCGTAAAAAAAGTCTCAACTATAGAGGTCACTCGTCCAGCACGAGCCAGCACCCCAGCATATCAATATATATAAAAAATGGCTTATCTATAATTGTCAAAGCTTTGGCACAAAAGAGCAACCCAAAATTTATACAGAGAAAGAATAAGAGCTAAATCGAGGAAAAAAAGGGATGAAGGTCAAACCTCTGGAATGTCACCTGTGCCGGAATCATGTAGCGTGGTACGGCGCAAATGACGAAATGCCAGCAATATATTGCAATTTTTGTTTCAGAGATCAGAAAATGGAAATCGAATTAGGATCGGAATAACCGAGTTATCTCCTAAAGCAGCCGTAAACAAACGACAAATTAACTTCAAAAAAAGACAACTTCAAAAACTCGTACTCGATAACCCGCTTGAGTAAGCCCAATCTTGTATGGGGAACTACGAAATCTCTTTATGAAGAGAAATCTTAATACAAACGTCTGTGCCAGTGTCGTTCGAGCTTCTTTTCACTTCAATTCCCAGTAGGTACAAAATATAAAAGAATTACGAATTTAATTTCAAATCACCATGAGTGAGATTGTGTTTTCATCAAGACCATATTAGTCAGACCTGCTTTCCTTCGACCCATTGCGCGTTCTACACGGTTCAGGTGAAGCTATTCTGACGTCTTTTATATAATCTAACACCAGATAAACCATGCGGGTTATTCAAGTTAAAGGAGGGAAGTTGTTGGCGGATTAAATCAATTGTTATCCAACCTCCTGAATGAACCATCTCCTACCGATACAACCCCAGTTTGCACTAGTGGCTTATTCCCTAACGACTTCTCGACTGCTCGATTGGTCAACTGAATAGCTTCGTCAAGGTTCATATCAGCACTATACTCTTTCTGGATAATATCTAATGCAATATCGGAATACTGACCTATTGCAAACCCCGATCCTTTGAAAAATGTTCCACTTGGATCTACTTGATATAGCTGAATGCCTGTTTGATCCTTTCCCGATATTATTATCGAAGCTGCTTGAGGCCTGACCGCATAAATAGTATAGTTGTGAAGATATGCGCTTAAATGTTTTGCAAGGGAATTTACATCAATAGGACCGTCGTATGTGAGTCTAAACTTCTGAGCTGCTAACTGCATTTCATCAATTAATTGCAATATGTCACCTATGTACCCAGAACCCGTTGCGCCAATGTGGCTATCTATGGTAAAAATCTTGTCGGCTGGATCGGCCAAAGGTTTAGTGGGCTTAATGTGGCTGGTTATTACTGCAAAGTTCGGCGTTTTAATCCCTAAAGTTGTTGAACCTCTATTTACCGCTTCAAGAGCACTGTCTACAAGGACTAATCTGCCCTCAGGACCGTAATAGTAAGGGTACCTGGAGCTGCCATAGCCCGATGACGCACTCGGTCCATTTTCTGCCATACTCAGTTAGACCTCTTCCTTTTTTCCTCCGCTACGAGTACCAAGTTCGGGATCACCAGCACGTCAATACCATTCCCTGAGCCCGGGTCTCGTTCCATTGCGGCTGCTACGGCCTTTGTAGCTATATTCTTCGCCTGTTCATTAGTGATTTCTTTGCTAAATACACTCTCAAGCACACCATAGGCGATCGGAGAACCTGATCCGGAAGAGGCAAAGTCTTCCTCAGTTATAGCACCGCTCATGTCAGCTGCGAATATATGGCCTCCTTCACCATCCACGCCGGCAACAAGTAGTTCTACGAAATACGGTTGAAAATTTTTGAGACCAGCGTATGCCATATTTGCTATGAGCCTCGCAGATTCTCTGACGGTTAACGGGAATCCTCTTCTAATCTCAATTAGCCTCCTTTCAGCCTTTGCGACCTTAATCATATATTCTGCGTCAGACAACTGGCCGGCAATGGCAACGGCGAGGGTGTCATCTATTTTTGCTATTTTTTGTGTGATTTTTGAACCTATGAAGAAGCCCTTACTGGCCCTCTTGTCTGAGCCAAGTACTACCCCCTCATTTGTTCTTATACCAACTATTGTGGTCATCTTTCAGTCATTTACTCCAACCATGTATATACAAATCCAGAATTAATTGACTAGTATTCGAAAAAATCGGTCACGCATTAGTGCTTGGGCAGGCTCCCATTGTCCAGAATGTGTTTCATGTCAAGCTCATATTCCTTATAATTTTAGAGGATAGATTATGGCAGAAACCAAATGTTAATTTGATTTTGTACTTAACCTCTGTATTTTCCCACTACTCATCTGAGAGGTGATCTTTATTCGTATGAATCATGAGTACGGTTCTTGGCTCAAACACAGTTCGTGGAAAACCAATAATCCATACATCTTACTTCTCGCCCCTGAGTTAAACCTCGAACGACATTATGACGGGTACCGTTCTATAGACAGAGTCCTTGTCTTTTCCACTCAGCTAAAATCAACTTGCTTAGCGTTCCACAAGAAATTGTAGTAATCTGGGCTCATTTTTTATTTATTCAATTAGTGTTTACTAGCAGTAAAAATCCCAATACCGAAGAAGGTAAGCATTATCAAAAAAATAAGATGAGACAATTCGATGTCAACAATAGGGATGACCAAATCTTGAGTATTCGCGGTAGAGTGGATTAAATATATTACTTCTATAATTGATAGTGACAAAAACCCAAAAGTCATGAACAACAGCCTCTGCTTTCCATTTCTCAAAAATGCAAGAATAGACACTACTCCTAAGAAAATAGCGATTATGACGCTTGCTACGTGCAATAGTAGGTGATAGATAACGGAGGTGTCTGTAATGTTTGGAAGTATTACGGGAACGAAGAGCACGGCTAGGACTGCGCCTGCAATGACGAGAAGCAATTTCGGCTTGCTAGCGACAATCCTGTGAAGGGACGCCCTGACAAGCTCCATAATACTATAACAATGAGCTGATCTTATAAATTCGCATTTAAGCGGATAGAAAAATCATAAATCTTTCTGGTCCACCGCACACCTGTTAGTAGAAACGCTAGATAATTCTTAGTCAATTTGGCGTTCACGATTGATTAGTTTAACCGAACCGGATAGGTTAATAAAATTAATCCTTTAACTACAGCTCCTCGATTATCTGAGCGTAGTTACTTGCAGCTGTATCTAAAAAGCTTTCTTTGTACTTGTGGAGCACTTCAGAAACTAATTCAACATTTTCTATATAGTAAAGCTGATATTCCCTGTAACTCACAGAAATTATCCCTGACTCCTTGAGTCTTTTCAAATGCCATGATACGGTCGATGGAGCCTTCCCGAGGTGTTCAACAATTTCATTAAAAGTGCACAGATTATGGCAGATAATGAATTTGATAACCTTTCTGGACATGTTGTTTTTGAGCTGTCGTAGGATGTCAGATTCCCTTGTAGAGACACTGATCGAATAATATCTGGTTATTTTATTTTCTTTCTGCCTATCAACCTTGATTTGAGAAGACCTTTCAAGTGCATTGAGATGATGAGCTAGAACGCCGTTGCATAACCCCGTAATTCTTAAAAGCTCTCTATATCTAATACCTGGCATAGAATTTATACTCTTTAATAGAATTTCTCTAATATCCTCCAACCCGCTAATGTTGGCACTACGACGAGCCTGAGGCAATTATTTGCTCACCTTAAGAACGCCGATGCCAAACATCGTTAGCATTACCAAAAGAATTACGTGTGAAACCTCTATATCAACTATAGGAATTAGAATTGCCTCTATGTTTATAGTGGAGTAGAATAAATACAGAAATTCGACAAATGCCAAAATGGAGAATCCCCCCATCATAAAAAATAACCTACTCCCACCATCCCTTCTATATGCGATAATAGAAATACAAGTTAGAAAGACTGCGATAATGACGCTTGCAATATGGAGAATAATATGGAAGATTAAGCCCGTATGACTGAGGTGGGGTATAATAACTGGGACCGCAAGAATAGAGACCATTGCCAGGGTGATAATTAGAAGCAATTTCTGGTTAGTCATCGGTGAACCGCGCAGAGGGATTCTGCCAGTCTGCATTTAACAGTTCAAAAAGAGTGAATCGAATATTTATGCCAATTGGTGCATCAATCAAACATTTGAGTACAGTATCAGAACAGGTGACTTTACTATACTTTACATTTTACTAACGCCTTTAGGTGAACCATCTGGCTTGTGCATTCACCGGAACGGGAATGAATTAATTCAGACAATGCATCTTACGTCCAATCCTCGACTTATAAATTATTTATGAATGAACCTACCATCAATTATAATTTACTAATTAATACTTTCGAAATACAAAACATTTCTCACAATCAGCCAGTCAGGTTACCAATGGACTTGAAACATTCTTCATCGGTAATGTCAGCTTTGAAAAAACGAAACCTCTAACGCACATCAGCGACAACTTTTGTAACAATCGAAAGTCAGCATTTCTAAGTCATTGACGGGTGATTTAGATTGGTTCAATGCCGGGCCATAATAATGCCGGGTTGTTTGAATTATCGCAAAGGAGTTTTTTAACCTTTCCACTAGTGGCAAGTATTTTGAAAATTTACTTACAGATGCTGCGTAATCAAGGAAGTATCCTCTGGTTCCGTTAAGTACAGTGCCAAACTCTATGATTTTTCTTAATCCGTACTGGGGATGATTATATATCCAAGCGATCTTATATGCTGGTAATCCATCAAGAGTAGCATTAGAATGATCTGAACCCAATCTCTCAATAAGCTTGAACTTTGGAAAAGACAGAGAATTCATTTTTGATTCGACTGATTTGTTAAGATATTGTTCGGTTGTAAAATGGGGTTGTTTGAATTGTTTAGAGAGATTACTATTTACTCCTACATATAGAAAAGGAAGGCCCTGGGTTGCATTTGGCAGATAAAATGAGGAAATAACATGTGGATGAAGATAAGTCAATGAGGAAGGCAAAGAGTAATTACTATCAATTCTAATAATCCAAGTTAGTGGATAATCAATTTTGACACCGTAAGCGGTGTTCACATATCCTAGTAAGGTATCATTGGGAAGGTTTTTGTTACTTCTATTTTCCGAATGAAAATCGACAGAAGCGAGTAAACGGGTTACCTGTTCCTCCAATGCATTTAGATAGGAAATTGTCACATTTTTTACTGCCGGATTTGAATTCGAAGTCAGCAATTTGATGGTATCCCCAAGGATAAACGAGACACCATTGGTCCCACCAGGGATACGATCCGCACCATCATTACTGCCTAATTTGACTAACAAATCGTAGGCAGTAAGAAGTTGTGATATACTGTAGGCGATGGAGTTGCTTTGAAATCCTTGAACTGCTCTATCTGTTAAAAGCTTCACTGCATCGAAACTGCTATTCGCTGCTGGGCTTTGCGCAAGCAAATTTCCGTGTAATAGCGGCGAGGCCTGCAATGCGCATAGTACTATGCAGAACGATAAAGTTATTGATAATACGGTGATTGTCACATTAATCTCAGGGCAATAAGGATATGTATTGTTTGCTGGGTTGGAGCACGACAGCAAGAGCAGCACTTTACGCATACATGTTGCGTGCACGGAGACAGGCTGTTATGGCAATATTCGGCCCGAATCCCATCTTACTGTATCTCTTGATGCCGTCTTTGTTGTACTAATTGATACCAGACGGCTCATGAAGGACCAACGACATTTAGCGAAGCCCGATACGATTGGCTAGGTCATGCAGGTAAATAGGGGCATGGTTCCGTCCTAGTATATTGGTAATAAAATCAGGCCGATTCTTCTGATGCAATGGAGTTAAATCTGGAAGCATGACAAGATTTTGTCTCGAGCCGGTACAGTACAGGCGATCCTTTTCATGTACCAATTTGGACACTAATAATCAGACCCAGAGTGTTTCAATCTGCTCGCATGGATATCAATATCACCTTTTTTTGGCGGTGGAATGTTCTCATGGTAAAAATTTCGATATATTTTAGTGAGATCTTTAGCAAGGTAGAGTTATATTGTCAAGGATCTCTAAATTGGGAATTGATTTAAATCTTCACATCATTGTAACGTCAACTTGTGTATTCTCGGTGAGCTCATAGCAGTATAAAAAGAGTAGGTTGCCCCGGCACAAGTTAGTAATTTTAAGCATGCACATCAATATGGCAATTTCCGATAGTACCTACTTGACAAATAGGCCTACACTTTATTCCAAATTCTTAATAAATAAAGCAATGTCCTAATTTCTGTTGTCAAGCACGGATATCGTGAAAGCGGACACCGATATTCAAAAACAAATGTTAGAAACAGAAAGAATAATACTTCGCGTGAAGCAATGCAGGATAGGACCTGGCGGTTCTATACTAGCCCCCGTTTCGATTTATGTTACCAATATGAGGATAATTTATCGCAAGCCAGTTTGGGCGGGTCTAAAATCTGAGATTATTGTTGTCAACTACCAGGATATCGCCGATATTAGGTTGAAAAGAGGGGTTGTACGTACTGATATTTCTTTGAAGACTCGTTTCCACACAGACGAAATATTTGTCAGGGGAGCAAATAACGAACTCGCAGAGCGAGCCAATGCCTTCGTACAACAAGGGATAAGAAAAGAGCACATAGGTCAAACCAAGCACGATAACTTGGATTCAATAATTCCCGGTGAATCAAGTCACTCTACGAAAAACCCGGGGGAAAGAGGACCAATGTATGAGCAGATAGATATACTCGCGAAGTTAGCTGATTTGAGGCAAAACGGGACTTTGACAGATGATGAATTCCATAAATTGAAAACCAAACTACTTGGGACGATTTAAAACAGACGTCTAACAACTTTCGACCGTGAAGTCTTTGCCCATCAAGTGTAATAATAAATAGGTCATCTAATAAGCTTGTACCTATCACCGGATGGAACAATTAGGGGATGATACATAATAAAAAGTAGCACTATGTCTAAAAGGGACTCAAACAAAAATACACTGTTGAGGTTTATTAGAAATTCACCTGGCATCAGGTATCGAGAACTTCTTGATGCGACAGGATTTCCGCATGGAGTTATGGCTTATCATTTGGACATACTTGAAAAATCTAAGCGAGTTATGGTGAGCAGATATAATAAGAAAACAACTAGATATTATCCCTTGAATTTTTCAGCTAAGGAATCGCGAATTATAGATTTTATGCGACGTCCCACTCCTAGAAGCATTATATTACTATTACTCAAAAAAAATCGATGTACCTTTTCCGAACTTCAACAGTTTGTGCGAAAGAGGTACTCCACAGTTTTGTGGCACATATCTCGTTTGTTGGAATCAGGAATAATTTCAGCTCGCAATCGACCTGCCTTAAGAATAAAAGAAATTTATCAGCTCAGGAGTAGGTCTCTTGTAATCCATGCTATGAGAAAGGCCAGGTCTGATAAATGATACTTATATTCCGCGAACCATATAAGTGTTAATTTCTTGTATAACAAAAGAATATTTTGAATATTTTTGCGGAATCAGTATTAAGCGAGCTGCTGTGTTCTTTGAGTTGCATTTTAATTCTTTAGGGCATACTTGTGGTATATAGCCCGTTGTATCATACTATTCACGTTGATAAGTAGAATTGCTTTCCCAATTCGCTCTGAGAGAAGAACCCCTCTGGATAGAAAAATTTATTTTGACAACATTGAATGGGCTGTGTGAATACGACAGTCAAATTTTTTCCATAATGAGGATGTGTTCCGTAGGGTAGGCAAACCTATTGGCTTTCGCTGAGGCTACAAATCTACCCGTGACTTCGTCTCTAGTCAATGGAAGGGTCTTCCTTGGAATTATCCTGTGAATTAATTTAAGCTTTTTGAATCCTAAAAGTTGCATCGATTCAGTGAAAAAATCTGCATTTTGGATTTCAACCTTTCGAAGCTCTGTATCACCAACAACTACTGAAACCCTCCCACCATACTTTAAAATTCGAAACATCTCTTGGAAGCACTCCTGCATTTCAAAGAAATATTGTTCCACCCCATGGGCTACTCTCTTGTCGATCATGTTTAGTCTTTCGACAATACTTTTTCCAACTTGACTATGTATTTTGGGATTACCACGTCGCCTCTTATTAGAACCAATGAATTTAGTTCTGAATTCGGCGATATCCTTGGTATAATCTAACCAGATCGCAGTAAGTTGATGTATATCGCCGTATTCATAAGATGTAACGTACGGTGGGCTTGTGACTATAAAGGCGGTAGATGAATTTGGCAAACTAATATTACGAGCGTCACCTTCTTCAATATGACATTCAATATCTAGTCCTCCTATCCTTTTCCACAATTCTTCGTTTTTTATCATCATTCTTTTCGTTTGGTTTTCAAAAGTCCTGTACGCGTCAGGCAGCGTCTTGTGCTGATCTACTGTGGGTTTGACGGATCTCATCATCCACCTTGAACACTGTTTTAATATATTTGAGAAGGAGCATAGTAGGAACCTTTGTATAATCTCGCACTCTATGCTTCTAATCCTTGAAAGTATAATGGCTAGATCAGTCTTTTGTCTGCTTGGAAACCAATAGTCTATCCGTTTGTTAACTGGTATGGGATTTATTAAAATATCTGGTGGGAGTTCTGTTCCCCCCTTATGTACGTACTCAATGTCTGACTTTATTTTACGCAAAATGTATGATACCTCTTCTTTCAATGCAGGTGGGGCTATTGCCGTTGTTTTTGCCCTGCTTATCAAGACTGCAACCGGATTGATGTCAACACCATGTGATTTCCTCCTATTGACAAGGGCCTCAACTAACGTTGTACCAGAACCCATAAATGGATCACAAATAAGATCGTCTTCTCCAGTGTTCTCCTGTATTAATCTGGAAACCAATTGAGGTATAAATTTGGCTGGGTATCTATGATAATTGTGAGTGATATAGGTGGTTTGTCGTCTATCCACTTCACTAAATGACCAGGATTTATCCACATGGCCCAGAAACCCTAAATCTCCCATTGACCCGTATGTCAGATTAAATTCACAGAAAATAAAAGTATAGTTGTTGTGAATTATTAGGTATGGCCTCGCCATGAATAGAAGGATGTTTCAACCATCCTGGTAAAAAAAGCAAACTAGGTTATGAACCGCTGAGCGCAAAGATATTAGTTCGAGGGGTGCAGATTTCAAGACTGTTCTAGGCTCAGTTTAAAGAATATGCCAAATTTACCTGAATTTTTTTCAGGAGTGGGTCATTTTTGCATTAGTTTTTCTAATTACTTGCTCACTGCGCTTGAGGTCGATGACCGCTCTCGAATAAAATGCGGCACTTAAAATTATACCAGCTGCAATGCAAGGGCCTACCACTTCAGAGTAGCTCACAGCCAAAGTAGGAAGAGTTGCCTTGTTAGCATTATTCGCTGGCGCATTAACGCTTACCTGCTGCCCCCCAGCAAGGGTTGAGAGCGATGGCTTTGCAGTAATAGTTATTTGTCCCAGTGATGCTGCCCGCTGTTCAGCCATCCAGATATTTCCTTGAGAGTCAGAGGCGACCCACTGTACAAAGGGTGACGTATTAGGTATATTGACTTCAGTGTGCTCTCCAGTAGAGGGATCTATCACAGCAATTTTATTAATGACATGTTGTGCTACCCATAGGTTGTGGTAATTATCTAGTGCCATCCCAAAGGGTAGCCCGTTAGGATTGAGTGGTGGGTATCTGTTAAAGGTCTTTAGTACAGGATTGAATATAGAAACTGCGTGACCATCGTGTTCAGATATATAAACGTTGCCTGTATTTGGATCTGCGAGGAGCGCTGTGGGACTCTTCATTGAGGAATTTGCACCTCCTGTTGGGGCATATTCAGTGACCCGGTAGCTCTTTGTGGGATCAATATTAGCCAACTTGCCGCTTCCTGATTCTGCAATCCAAATCTGCCCTGATTGATCTGATATAATTCCAAGGGGCGTAGCGTTTTGGCTTGGCAGCTTGATTGGTGTTAAAAACGTTTTATCGGCAAGGTTAAATCTCAACACCTCATTCGCGGTAGCAAGGGAGATCCATACATTATTAGAGCTCGAATCTATCGTTATGCCAGAAGGTACTCCATCAACCGGTATCTTGAACAGCTGCGTAGAACCGGCGGAGGGGTTAAAGTGACCTAGGTTCTTGTTTAAAGGGTCAATAAACCAAATATCGTTGCTTGACGGATCGAGCGCCATCAACGTGACGATGCTAGCACCAGGAATCTTGTGCTCAGTATATAAATGAGTATTTAGATTGAACTCAAAAATCCGACCACTGTTTATACTACTGTCCCCTGTCCAGATCACATTCCTGCTCGTATCATACAACACGAAAAGAGGTTGTGCATTTTTATCTGGCATCTTAAATTCTTTGACGTTAAACGAAAAATCACTTAATTTGGGTTTGACAAACAGGTTGTATTCTGTTACTATGTCAGGAGAGTTGGGCTTTGCAGGAGTTGCCTCAACTTGCAGGTCCCACGGCCCTGCAAGTCCGAATGCTGCGTTAACAGAAAATATTCCTTTTGACACTTTATTCATATCCACCGTGATGGGTCCGATTCCCTTTTCAGTTTGGGTATACCTTAGCTGCACAGACTTTATGTCAACGGGGTTTCCATTGGAATCAGAATAAGATACCTGAAATTCATTGTTCCCAGGTGTATAAGGATTAATTGAAAGAGTAGCTTTTTGGTTGTTTTCGATATAGTTTGTTGCAGTAAAGCCTTGTTGTTGGGCTGTAACTCCATTTGCAAAGTTCAATCCTGGTACACTCTGTTGCTGTTGTTGTTGGACCTGTTGTATCTGACTCTGAAATTCACTTGCCGGTGGCCCAGTATTCACAAGTACAGCGACTGCTGCCAATAACGCAATACCTACAAATGCTTCTGCTTTAGTACTTTTTCCAAATTTTGAAATTATTCCATCGGCAGCATTAATATTGAGATGATGATTGCTATTGATTCCGATATCCGTAGATCCTCCCCCAGCTGTCGGTGCCAATGCTACTACCCTGAGACTATCTCTGTGAATAATAAACTGGTTGTATGCTCCAATCCCGATCATCACTCCTGCTAGAACTAGCTTTGCGATCAATGCCTTTCCGTACAATGACGCGAGTGTCAGCGCAAGGTTTGGCTCGATGAGGTACAGTAGGAACGGCCCGGTAATTACAATAACCCCAAGGATTACTACAGGGATGGTCGAAAATCGTGGGATAATAATCGATAGCAATGATGCCTTGAGATATTGATCTGCTTGCACGTGCTTAAGAACAGGAACTAGTACAAAGGCCAAATAAATTACCCCTCCGATCCACAGCGATGCTGCTATATTATGAACAAAATCAATCAGAAAAGGGATAAATACTGGGCTTAATGATGCGCCGTGGCCTATGAGACTAGTAGTAAGTAAGGCTATAAGCCCCACACCAAGCAATCCATAGATTATGCCTTTTTTTGGTACGTTGACTCTTCTTTTCGTCTGACTACGAAGTAGAACGACTGATAAGCCCAGTAGAACAAATGATGTGATTAATCTGAAAATCCAAACCGCGCCAAATTTTGTTCCAATGGCATCTGCTATTCCCACACCTATCCCACTGGCTTCAGCATAGATCATTCCGAAATCTGATGCTACGAGTATAGCACCGCCAATCACCATTAGAACAGCAGTTCTTCTGTCAATCTTCCTACGTACTTCACTTAATGCGCCCTCTAGTAAATTCATCTTTGTAATCGGCTTCCACAACCACAATGTTGCAAAAGCTCCTCCAACAATGATTACTTGACCTACAAGGGTTGGAAATCTGGAGATTGCCTCTGGTACATATAGAAGAGAAGATAGAGTAGTACCGCCATTTGGAGCACTGCTCGGGACAGCCGCACGTCCTATTCCAAATACGAAAGCACTTTCTGTTACGTGGCCATCAGTTTCATCTAGCATCTTTGTTGAAACAGTATACACACCATCTTTCAGACCTACTGGAAGTGTGACACTTAGGGTTGTATGATCACCATTTACATAATGAGAGTCTTTCTTATCAATCTCATTTCCGCTCGGACCCAAAACCTTTATTGTGCTGTAGCGATTATCTACAGGATCACTTGTGTGTACAGTTACCTGCGACGGGCCTTTGGGTAATGATTGAGACGGAGTTGGGTCACTTCCTATTACGTAGGCATGTGCGAAAGCACGCTGGGTGCTCATATTGAATGCGGAGCACAAAATAAGTGGTATTGCAATACTGGCTAGGAACAAATAGTGCTTTTGGTAACACCTTCTTTTTTTAAAGCCTGACAATCGAAGCCTTGAGTACATATACTATATATTATATAAGACCTTTTCCATTTTTACTAGTGCAAGTATCGAATATTAGTGGTGGCCGATTTTTGCACCATAAAAATTAATAATCGGATCTGTGCATCTCCGACAGGAGGAATCACATCATATCATGCCCCCTCTGAAAATAAATAGAATACTGATAACGGTACTTTGTTTTTTCTCAATATCTTTGTTGTTAACGTATAACACCTTTGTGAGAGATGCTTCAGCACATATAATTAAAAAGTTTGGGAATATACAGGTCCAAGTGGGATGGAGTGATGAACCTCCATTGACGGGTCTTCTTAACAACGCGATAGTTGATGTAAACCAAACTAGTGGCAAAACTCAAACTCCTATAATTAATGCGCTCGCAAATATGAATATTCAAGTGAAGTATGGTAGTGTCACCAAACCTCTTGAGTTTTTACCTTCGCCAACCACAGACGGGCTTTATAATGGTCCATTGATTCCGACCAGAGTCGGCTCATATTACCTCCTCTTAAACGGAACGATACAAGGTCAGAAAATAAATTCCCAAATCCCTCTTGACCTTGTGGATAGTAGCGAGAAATTGAACTTTCCTGATGCAGGACAGACCTCTGGGGTGGCCACAGCCACCAATGGTGGTACTACAACTGCGAGTAATAATATAGGCCCGGAGCTTCAAGGGATAGTTAGTCAGATGGGAAATCAAATTAACTCTGTCAAGAACGTTGTAGGGAGCGTAGCAAAGAACAATGCCGACACCATCAAATCGATTCAGGATGTAAAGAATGCAGCCGATCGATCCTATTTGATTGGCATGGTAGGGATAGGTGCGGGCATAGCTGGTATCGTTATTGCAGCTTTTTCGCTTTCGCGCAGACATCTGATGCTGGCATAGAATTCAATTAGATAGTCGAGGAACTGTGTATTACGTTAATTACCAAGCGATAAGAGTAGTAATGGCTAAATAAGATACTTCGATGTTTACACCGGAAAATATTTTAAGTTAATTTTGGTTATAATAGTAGTTATGGAAGGGGCAACAAGAAAGTTAGACAGAATCCTTCTAACAATTGTGGCTTCACTTATAGTAGGTCTAGTATCTTCGACGATAATATCTTCATACAGGCAAACAGCTTATGCACACACTTTCACAGGAGACGAAAGTGCATCGTTCATTTCTCTCATCAAATTACTGCAAGCCGAAAGCAATTTAGTTCAAACAAACTTGGCATCTAACAAAACTCTTGCACAAGATCATGCGAAGGCTATTGTAGATGAAATCAATGCTAATCATACATTTGGCATTCTTCCGGATGAGGTATCAGAGAACAACAAAAGAGTTGCGGCCGATGTGATTCACGCTGGCGATTCCTTGCAGACGGCAATAAAATCAGCATCACCCACTCCCTCTGATGTGACAGCTAAAATCAACAATCTGAATGCTACTCTTCAGGAAGCAGTCGCAGTGAGGCTACCGCCAGATGCTGCTAAAAATTTCACCATTAACCTAATTGGAACGAAGAATCTAGTCAACGAAACTCTAAGACAATACGGTTATTCTTACGGAATACATCAGGCGAAAACTAATAGTTCGACGACTCCAAGCAGCAATATCGCGAATATGTCTGCCTATCAAACTGCAAAGTCACTGACTTCGCAGGCACAGGATATGTTCACCCAGACTAAAACATTATTGCCGTCAAATGCTACGTCCACCGCAAAAACTGCTTTGACCAAGATCGCTAGTGACCTATCAGAGCTGAAGAATTTAGTGGATTCAAAGAGTCCTTATGAAAAGGTGGCCACAATGGTTCAAAAGGTCGCGTATCCAGATATCAACACTGCAATCGGCACAAAATGACAACAATGTCTGACCATCATTTTTTTTACACACCTTAAAAATATGAAAGATATGATTGTCTCGCCGTAAAAAACCGTCGCCGAGAACCTAGTGCAAGTTAATGTGTTCATAAGTGGAAATCAGTGAACAATTTAAATTGTGATCGACTAGCGAGTTAACCATTTTAAATGAGTCCACGTACAAGATAAAACCGGCTGAGGAGGTGTGTTATTTTCTTATTTTGGTAACATATCAATCCGTATCTCTGCCACTGTAGCCAAAAGATCCATTGTTGCCAAAAGAGAATAAAATAAATCTCCTTTCTAGTCGTAAACTGCGTACTTGCTTGTTTACGATCCAGACTCAGTGCTAAAGAGCTTGGCTACTTTTTTCCTGTAAGCCTTGGAAGGGGAATAATCTCATTGCTGATCATAGGGATTATTATAATGCTGCCAAAACACAAGACATATACAAGAACTTCGCTGAAATGTTCTTGAGACAGCATATCAGGGTTGCAAAGTTTCGAAGGTAGGCTTCGTAACTGTGCTGATGAAATGGTTATATAGGATATTTACCCAAAAAGATATGTCCAAACTACTATCGAGGTTCGAGATAATCTAAGAAAAGCATTGGACATACCCAGGCTAAAGAAATTGAGATTCATGTATTTAACACAGTGTGTGAAGGTTAATTATTTACTACAAATAGATTCAGAATTAGATACATCTAAACGTTATGTTTATGTGTTGGTAGACTGAAAAGAGTATGTTGTTGTTACCTACCAGTGCCAGAAGAACAAATGACAAAAAAAGATATCATAATCTATTGGTGTATGGTTCGCTGGCTGTTATCTTACTTATGCTTTTCACTCCTATTGAGTTTTATCTTCTAACTCAAAAAGCATATGCAGATGGATTGAGCGTTGAAAATCTTCCGCCTGCGTCAGTAGGAAATCGTCAACTGAGTCTTTATCTAAAAGTAAACCCCCCTATTCTAACCACTGCTAATGGAAAAAGTGCATACATGCAATTTAGGCTGTTTGATGCGATTACTAACCAGACAGTACAACATGTCACTTATTTGATAACTGTGACTAGGGGAACAAGTTCGTCAATAACACAAAGGCCCTTACTAGTCGATTTCTTTCATGCACACAATGGATTATTGACTTTACACGTTGAACCCACTCCAGGTACTCTTACTGTATATGGAGAACAAGATCCCTTTTTGCAATCATGGGTAGCTGATCCTGGTGGCAATATACTCATAAGAGGACCACTGCTTTTGGAAGGTGGACTTTATCATTTTCATGTTGAAATCTTCACTATTGATAACGATAGAACACTATTTGTTCCTCAGCAAGCGCCAAAATTTGATGCTTATCTTAGTGTAGGCTCTGTTTACGATAAAAATGAAATATATCAAAATCATAAATATAATACAACCCTGATTTCTTACTACGAAAAGTTAGACAATCTCAAATTCGATTCATCTAAACCGATGTTTACATGGTCTATGCCATTTGATTATAATATTACTCGAATCAAGGCACAACCAATATTCGTTCACGAAGAGATGAGACTTCCAAAAGCATGGAAGGGTTTTGGTGATTTGACCCAATTTAACGCAACAGTTAACGGTATTCCATTATCTGGTCGTTCACTTGCCATTGATCCATTTTCATTTCCTAATGATACAGTTGTACATTATCTTGTAAATAAAAATGATATTATAAAAATTGCAGACGCATTCAATGCCAATCATACCAATACCAATACCAAAAATGCTACTGCAACAAGTGCATCAGGAGTCAACTCCAACTCTAACCCAAAATCTGCCAATACTACTGCCTTTATGAATTTCGCATTAACCCCGTTTACCGGAGTTACTCAAATATCCACATCATCAGATATCCCAACAAATACCGGTAGCATTCATGCAGCTTTATCGTGGTCACCTAACCCTCTCGTACCAAATACACCATCTAGATTGCATATTTCGTTCTATGATCCTACGGCCACTGCCCCACTAAATGGTATGGACGTAAAATACGATATGATAATATATGATAAGAACAATCACCCAATAATAACAAAGCAAAATCTGATAGCAAAGAACACTACTGGTACAGAATCGATAGTGTTTCCAGCAGCACAAACCTATCATGTTCAAGTCAAAATAACACAAATAGTCAAGCCAGGGCAAACCCCTGATTTTACACGTAATGGGGTAGCAACAGGGTATGTAGTGGTTCCTGAATTTCCCAGTTATCTCACCGTCACCATCGTCATGGCTATGCTGATAGGAGCTGTGGTCCTGATGCAGTCGAGGAAAAAATTATTTTACACAAGAGATACATAGTTTTAGTAAAGGTCACCAACTGGTGGTCATCATCTACGCCTGTACAGAAATTTATTGTCGTTGTCGAGCGTTTATTGAAATTTCCTGCTGCTTTAGTATGCCGCTCCTGGTTCCCTCGAGTGACAAACATATTTGCAAACCTATATCTCACACTTATATGATTTACAATATCACTAACCCCACTAGAATGCAGGATTATGAGTATTAAGCCTTTTAATATATAATAATTATTTAAACTAACTGAATATTAAAATATCTAGGATGCACAGAATGTCCGACGCCCTTGTTGTTGTGAGAGATGAAAGTTCGAATTAGATAAATAATAACTCAAATTCGGAATTAGGTGCAAATCTATTCTAGTGTAGACGAAATTTTATCATCGGCGTAACGTCACGTAGGCATCTATCTTCTTATTATTTCTCGGGGATTTGCCTGAGGCCCTGTTGCTTGAGGACTTGGTTCAAAAGTGAAAGATCGTATATCCCTGTTAGGTTAGGAGGTGCTCTTAGAAAGCCTACCTTTAATGCATCTTGTGCAGAGGTGAAAAGAGAAGATCTGATAGGATCGTATGTAAACCCAATTCTAGACCATGCCTGATTCAATTCGTCTGGTTGGATAACATGCCCAGTTAACGCTTTTAGGTCATTATTGAAGACAATCATCGCTTGTGATCTATGAGAGTTGATCCAATTTGTCTCATCAATATGAGCAGTAAGAAATTTTTTTATAGTTCCTGGATTTTGTTTAAGATAGTCTGTCCTAGCAACTACGTTTGCGGTGACATATTCACCGTGGGGCCATAACGACCGTTCATCCAAAAAGATTCTTCCCCCTGCCTCTTTCGCAAGTTTAGAACCCCACGGTTCGGGAACCCATGCCCCATCAATCTCTTTTTTCAACATCAAAGTGAATATATCAGTTATCTGAGCAGAGATCACATCCACATTACCGCCTTGGTCTTTAGTCTTGTAGCCGTTTTCAAGGAGATACATTCTGAGAGCAACATCTTGGGTATTTCCAACCTGAGGTGTAGCAAACCTTTTGTTGGCGAAATCCCTAGGGGACTTAATTCCAGAATCGTTTCTCACCACAAAAATCGTGCCCCCGCTCGATGCTCCTGAAACTATTTTTAGTGCTTTGCCATCGGATACAGTATAACCGTTGATAGTTGGATTTGGACCAACGTATGCTAAATCGATCTGATTCGCAAACAAGGCCTCAATTAATGGGGGTCCAGAATCAAAAACTTCAGGCTTGATTGTAACATTGCTTCCAATTGTCCTTTGAAAATCTCCATTACCTAACCCTATTACCGCTTGGGCATGATTCAGGACAGGGAAGTATCCTACCCGGAGTACATTGGAGGACGTGTTAGTTGCGTTACCAGTGTCTGTCGTCGATCCTGGCGCGTTAGAGATGGCTGATGTGACCACGACCGCAATGATAATCACTGTGGCGGCTGCGAGTTTTATTGTTGCATTCATTTGCTAATTTTAAGTGGTTAAAGCACGGGCATTTGCCGAATATTACTGCTGTGGAATGCGCATCACCTGGCTATTATATGCAATTTTTGCACTTGTTGTAAAAATCATATGATATAATATCAAGACACAATATCTGAACTATGTTCAATTAGATTCTTTTGTTTTTGACAACACATAGCAATACTTAATATCGTTATGCGGTCTAAGCAATTGTTCGGTAGGGTCGTTGGTATCCACAAATCAGAAAACTACTAACTATCCAAATCTTATTGGTAGATTATAGAATGACCAAAACAGAATCACTAGAGGAACTTAAAATAAACTGTCTGAGTGAGCCGGAGATTAGGGTGCTATGACATATCTGTCTGCCGTTACCTTCTTGGCTTCATCACATATTATTTTTGCCACATACCGGTCAATTCCTAGTGTTGAAGACAAAACGCTTGGGCCCTCTAATGAAATATACTCTACAGTTAGCCCTGCCCTAGTTAACAACTCTTTAATACCTGGCGCAATCTCTAATAACCGGATTCCTGATTCCCAGAGCATCTACCTAGATATCCATTTATTCTATTTAACGATTTTAGGTTAGTTAGAACCCCCTTTATTTCAATTGGCAATCGGAAAATTTGATCGTTCAAAAATAAATCCCTGATTATTGTAATGTGATTTGTTCAGTGATTTGAAAATCTAGCTTGTGCTTTGGAGTGTATGTCTGCAAGTCTTAAGGGCTCAGGTATCCGTTCCCTTGGCAGAATTAATCTGTACACAATATTGACGGCTGTATCTAATTTTATCCTGTGGCCTACACTAATGTATATCGGCTTAGTGTTCTGTCTAACTAACTCAAAACCACTTGTGACATCATGAATCGAAACTGAGTGATCGTCATTTATGACGCCGCAAAGGAGGCTTTTTGCGACGCCAATTGTTGGAATATTTAATGAAACTCCGATGTAAGAGGCAAGCCCGCATCTTCTCGGATGAAGAACCCCGTGACCATCGATTAACAAGACATCTATACTCGATCTTAGAGGTTCCAAGACCTTCAGCAGTGCTTCTGACTCTCTCAGCATTAGGAATCCCGGGATGTAGGGGTTAGTGACAATAGAAGATTCGTTAATACTTCTTACGATCTCCATTGTTTGTGTGTTCATTAGAACTGCCGCACAATAAGCGATGTTATTTCTGTACGCTACATCAATTCCACACACGTTAATTGGCTCTGTATCCAAAATATCATCATGTACCACCAATGTCGAGAATTCTTCTTGTAACTTTTTTGTCTTTTCCACTAGTTCGGATCTAGTTTTTGAACGGGTCGAGCTGGTCATCTTGTAAAGTAGACTCTCAATCCAACCTATATTTCCTGTACGTTCCAGAGTCCAATCCTCATTTAACTACAAATTCTTCAGAAGTTTGATGTGGGCATGCGACTTGGGCGTGACTTATTGCTAGTGATAAGTCATAAAAGCTAAACAACTGCATCATAGAAGGCTACAGGACAACCAGTGGTAGGCAGTCCTATCTTTCAACAGTGAATGCCAATTTCACACATACTCTGTATTCTTCGATTTTACCAGTGTTAGTATCTACCCGAGCAGTCATATCTGTAACTTCTAGTCCCCTAATCCCATGAATGGTCTTCGCTGCCTCCGCTATAGCAACTTGAGCTGCATCTTCCCACCCTTTTGACGAACTTCCTACTAGTTCTAATATCTTCGCTACTGACATATTTCCATTTGACTGGCATTTCTTATAATACTTCCTACTGCTGTCAGACCGGATATCAGTTGCCACATTGAGATGTTACGAACGAATATAAACGAAGTTAAATCGGAATTAATTACTCGTTTTGTACGTCATAATTCCTTGTTGACTTCGAATGCCTAAGATTAAGTGTTTGGATACGTAAAGTCAGGAAAGTGCATGCGTACCCTACCATTAGTCTGGTCCACAGAGTCATGTCTTTTACGACGCGAGCTGTCGCAAGTTCTTTTTGTGTATTGACCTCGCCTGTATACAGTACCGTCTTAGCCATTCCTACAGGATCCCTGTCTTTTAGAACACAGCGCTGATTAAGCGTAGCTTGTCCACGAGTGAATATAGTTCTCCAAAGGCTTGAGTGAGATTCTTGTCTGTAGAGCTGAAGATTTGTGTTCTAGAATCCCATGTTCTCAAACTGCCCATGGTTGATAACATAGTTGCGTTAATTTTGCTCCCTTGCCACCCTTATTTGACCTGCCAATAATGGGAGATAGTCGCTTATCCGAGCGTCGTGATTAAAATTTATCAAACGGAGAGTTTCTTAGGATGGTTGGTAGCTGAAAGTGAACCGTGGCCGTAGTATCCGTCATGCTCATACAGTTGCTAGGTAACACCAGACCTGCCATCATAGATCAAGAATTGATGGGATCTATCGTTCTCATAGGTAGGCTCAGTGATCCCGAACTAGACCCTATTAGAAAACAGTAAGTGTAATAATCTCTGGAACATCTAGTGCATCCTCCTCCAGAAATCAAATCCGATCAATCCTAAGCCAATCAAGATAAGTATGATTGGTAGGAATGAGTATACACTTGGTCCGAAGGTTCCTCTAGCATAATTGAACGCATCCAAAATCAAAGAAGCAAACAATGCACAAATGCCTGCCAAGAATAATTTAGAAAGACTGAATCTGGCCAATTTTTGTTAGGATATACAAGTCCCTATGCTATTAATATTGGCAAGGACATATAGCTGTCTTTTCAGTTTTTGACCCCAATTAGACGATTAAACTACATTTAAATCAATCGCACTTTAGCGCCAAGATAAGCATGTCAGTAGTTTACTATACTACGATAACTGTTACTGTATATGCAGTACATTTAAACATTTCTAAATGCTCGCTCACATTATAAAGACACGTGTTAATCATTATATTATGTGAATCGAGCTTAAAGCATATGACCTCTTTAACCGTAGATGCCAATTGGCTTGCTTATCATTTAGATAATCCTGATTTGGAATATTAGATACAAGAGGTTTGATTCCGTACAGCAATAACCACATCAAGAATGCCAGATCTATTGGTTTGGAAGACGTTATTCTTATCTCCAGCAATGGTGCAAGTTTGGTTGTCGGCGCAGATCAGGCTGAAAATCTCTTCAGCTCTTTGGGAATTAATGATTCTAAGCAAGTAGTGGTTTATGGTGAGGTCGTGGATCCTACGGTCGGAAGAATAGTCTGGACTTTAATGTATCATGGTCATGCGAATGTCCGAATTCTTGAGATAGGATTCAGCCAATGGTTAAAACTAGGATATCCTGTTACACGAGATAAAAATACCATGACGGCGCAAGTCAAATTTAAATCTGAAATTGTTCCTACAATTAGAGCAAATGCTGAATACATAAAAAAATGACTTCAGCTAGGTCTTGACTAAGTATGAATGTAGCAGAAACTTCTTGCAATCCCCAGACTTAGCGTTCTACTCGCCTGGAAATTAATACGATAGATAAGGCAGTAAATGAAAATTGACATCAACAATTGGGCTATTTCGGTATTTTATGGCAATATATTACCACGAGATTATATTGAATTATTGAAATTTTGCAATGTTATAATATATATTTAGTTTGTAATGCCAAAGATATAGGTGTGAATCATTGAAATCTTCTCTGTTCGCATTTGTATTACTAACTTCTGCTTGTGGGATGCTGTTATTCGCATCTCCTGCCTCTGCACAAACGTCAAGTGGCTCCATGAATAAAATTACTAGTGGTGGCACACTTCATGTTACTCTACAGCCTACTCCAAGTCCTATTAAGAAAGGATCTCAAACAAATTTCAAGGTTAGCTTCGATCAGAAAAGTGGGTCAGTTCAGCCACACATCGATTATGACTTTGTTATTAGTGAGGCCGGAAAGCAAATGTTTCAAGCATCTGCCTTAGCAGGCCATCCAAATCAACCGTTGCACACTGCAGAAGGTGTAGTTACAATACCGTATACGTTTCAGCAACCAGGGGCGTACCAAGTTAATGTTACTGTATATGGGATCCTTTTCAATCCAATAAAACCAGAAGATGCCCAGTTCCCAATAACGGTAAGCTAACAACCAAGACTGTTGTAGTTAAAGTTATTGCAGATTCTTTGATATCGAGCCTTGAAGCTTCAACCGTCCAAATTAATCATGTCTATCTAACTCGCTAACATTTAAGCTAGTTAAATTGGAAGCTACAATCTCTTGATATTACTAGAATATGGATCTTCTCAGGTGCTTGAATCGTCGAAAGAAAGCGATTAATCCAAAATCTTTAATTGGGCATTGAGCAATAATGAGGGTATCAGGCTAGGGTAAATATTGACACTCCTCTTATCAACATTTCAGATGGCAATAGGGGGTTCTGAATGGATCATAATAGGCCTGCTCGCCCTCTTCTTGATCTTTGGAACGAAAAGGACTCCACAAATATCTAAAGGGATTGGTAAGGCTATGGGTGAATATCAAAAGGCCCGAGATCTATTGAGAAATGAGATACAGAATGCGACATCGGGACCAAATGCAGAGAGTACTGACTCGCAATTGGCGAATCCAAGGATTAATGGCCCAGTAGCCTCTGAGCATGAAAAACTAGAGACTATCGCAAGATCGCTTGGAATAGATTACGAAGGCAAAAATGATGAAGACATACGTATTTCTATCTCAAGTAAGCTCCAAGAAAAACATAGCTAGTTATTTGTACGGGGGATCAACTAATTCTAGGAAGTTTTAGGGATTATACCTCTAGAAAGTTAAATTAGGTGATCGTCAGCCAATGGCTACTAAGAGACGGCAAGCTAACTTAAATGACATGATAAACTCTGCATGATGCTTGGTGGGTTAATGCTTATTCAACACTTAAATATATCAAATTTTTGTGTTTGTATAATGTCAGAATCAAGAACAGTTTCGACGATAAACCCGTTCGATGTCGCGCTGGAACAATTGGACGAAGCTGCAAAATTAATTAATCTCGACAAAGGATTACATCAGGTCCTATCTCAACCAAAGAGGGTTCTTATTATTTCAATTCCGGTCAGAATGGATAGTGGTGAAATCGAAGTTTTTACTGGCTTTAGATCACAGCATAATGATGCGAGGGGCCCCTTTAAAGGCGGCATAAGGTACCATCCCCAGGTTACCATTGATGAGGTCAAGGCTCTATCCATGTGGATGACGTGGAAGTGTGCGATCGCTGACATCCCTTATGGTGGAGGGAAAGGAGGTATTATCTGCGATCCTAAGCGAATGTCTGACGGAGAACTCGAACGTATGACGAGGAGATATGCTTATGGAATAGCCGATATAATCGGCCCACTTACCGACATTCCTGCACCCGACGTATATACAGGGGGAAAAGAGATGGCGTGGATTATGGACACTTATTCCGCTCTAAAAGGAAATTATGGGCAACCAGAAATAATCACCGGGAAGCCCCTACCAATAGGCGGTTCCTTGGGACGTGCAGAAGCGACAGGGAGAGGTCTATCGTTTACTGTACGAGAAGCTGCAAACAAATTGAAGTTAAATATGCATACCGCGACGGTCGCTGTCCAAGGCTTTGGAAATGCTGGTCAATACGCTTCTCAATTGCTAGAGGAACAAGGCGCAAAGGTCATTGCTGTGTCCGATTCGAAGGGGGGAGTGTACAATAAGAACGGAATCCAGATTGGGGCCCTAAGAAAACACAAAGACACAAAAGGAACTGTCTCAGGATTTGTAGATTGTAAGGCCATCACCAATTCTGAAGTGCTTGAGACCGATTGTACGATCCTAATCCCGGCGGCGCTTGAAAATCAGATTACAAAAAAAAATGCTTCAAAGATTCGTGCAAAAATTGTTGCGGAAGCTGCTAATGGGCCTACCACCCCAGAGGCAGATGAAATTTTATATAATAATAAAATATTGGTGATTCCAGACGTACTAGCCAATGGAGGTGGCGTGACGGTCTCGTATTTCGAATGGCTTCAAAACCTTAGAAGAGAGTACTGGAGCGAAAATCAAGTAAACGAGATGCTAGATAAAAAAATTACTCGAGCATTTTCAGATGTATATTCCACTCATGAAAAACATCAAATAAATATGCGTAAATCTGGCACTCTGTTGGCAGTTAATCGGGTAGTCGAAGCAATAAAAATTAGAGGATTGTGGCCCTGAGCTGCGACGATGTTGACGAAAACTCTTGTCTGTACTGAACTCAATCAGTATTAAAGGAGTGTCCACACGAACAACTCTTTGTTACATTGGGATTATTAATCTTGAAACCTGCTCCCATCAAGCTCTCAATGTAGTCGATGTTGGCACCTTTCAAGTAACGCTGACTATACCCGTCTATTAGGACCTTGACACCATTTTGTTCGATGATGTTGTCGTCCTCTTCGGACTTTTCTTCAAATCCCATACCGTACGAAAGGCCAGAACACCCACCACCAGACACATATACTCTTAAATAGAGGTTATCCTTGCCCTCTTGTTTCATAAACTCTCCTACCTTCTGCGCAGCTTTCGGCGTGATAGAGATGATCTGACTCAGTTCTGTGCTTTCCATCAACAGTCATTTGGTTTTATAAATATAATAACCTTTTCCTTGATCCAAAACCAAGGAAACACAATCTCCATTCCGTGCTGGATGTTGTGCCTCACTAATGAAATCGTCGTTTAGTTGGGTTTAGGCTTTGCTAGCAATGATTTTAGACCATTTCGCCAGACTTCCAGCAGCTGTTACCCATGAAGTAACCGAGCCATAAACTGGAACGTTTTGATCTTCTATTTTCTCCGATATCTTTTGGGTAAATGGGCCTCCCATCGCTCCAACTATAACGGGCTTTCTCCTTTGTTTCTGGAACTCCGCCAACACGTCTACGATCGTAACTTCCAGTGGATCGTCTTGAAAGACGAACCATGCCATTACAATGTCGACGTTTGCATCATCTAGGAAGGTTTGAATTGCAAATTGGTAATCATCTGCACTTGCAGAACCAGTAATATCACACGGATTGCCTACGACATAAGTTGCCGGATAGTGCTCTTTTAATTTATTCAAGCTTCCATTACTAATCTCAGCTACTGACAAGCCTAATCTTTCAAATTGATCTATAGCAGCTATCACAGGCCCGGCGCCATTGGTGACCATTGCTACCCTTCCACCATTCGGAATAGGCTGCCAAATCAACGCCTTTAGTGAACCCGTTAACTCCTCGTAACTATCGACAGATATTATCCCAGCCTGATCTAGCGCTCCCTTAACCACGGCGTACGTCCCCCCAAGAGAGCCAGTGTGAGATTGCGCTTGTTTGGCGCCTCTGCTCGTCCGACCGTTCTTGAACACAACTACAGGTTTCTTGGCCTCATGGATTACTTTTCTTGCTGTGTTCATAAATTTACGTCCGTCTCCTAGTCCCTCAACATATAATCCGATGACTTTAGTTTGAGGATCATTAGACAGATACCATATCATGTCTGCCTCGTCTACGTCAGATCTGTTACCATAAGAAATCATTTTGCTCATCCCGAAAGTGTCAGCTGTCTCCATAAATGCAATACCGACCGTGCCGCTTTGTGACAGAAATGCCACGTTTCCGTTTTGAGGCCGTAGCATGCGTTCGTGACCCTGGAACGCACAGTCGAGCCTATTTTGGCCATTGAACATCCCAATACAGTTGGGCCCAATAATTCTTATTTTTAACATCCTAGAGAGTTCCTTAACTTGCTGCTCGATTGCTGCTCGCTCTCCACCAAGTTCCTTGCCACCCCCTGAAATAATGACCATGTTGTGGATATCCTTCCTGCCACAGCTCTTTAATAATTCTGGAACAAACCTGAGGTCCACGGTGACTACAACCACTTCCACAGGGTCAGTAATATCGTCAAGGCTTTTGTAAGCTTTGACTCCCAGGATCTCAGGGTAACCCTTTGCATTCACAGGATAAACATTACCTTTGTACTCGTGTTTCACCAGACTTTCGAAAACCGAATTCCCCACCTTGCCTTTCTCTGGGGAGGCACCGATTAAAGCAATCGATTTAGAATTGAAAAATAGATCCATATAGCTTGCATCAGGTTGGGATTTTGAGATAGCACCAGGATCAGGTTTTTCCCTTAGAATTATTTTAGCGTCCACGACGCAATAATCATCCTTATATACAATAACCGGATTGAAATCTATACTTTCGTAGTAGGGTGCCAAATCAGTTCCAAGTTTTCCTATGGATTCTATCGCCTTTGCCAACATTTCCATGTCTACTGGGTCCGAGCCTCTAAACCCATTCAAAAGTTGCTTTCCTTTAAGATCGTCGATCATGTCTATTGAATCCTTTTTAGTTATCGGAAGGACCCTGAATGAGACATCTTTAAATATCTCGGTATTGATGCCACCCATGCCGACCATAATTACAGGCCCGAATTGAGGATCATTTTGTAAGCCAATTATTATTTCTATACCTGGGGGAACCATCTTTTCCAATAATATCCCTTTTGCGTAATATTTTTCATAGAGACGCCCGTACATATCTGCAAATGCTTCTCTTACCTCTTCCTCAGAAGATAGTCCGGCTTTAACTCCTCTTACGTCAGTTTTGTGAAGTATTTTCGGAGATACTATTTTTGCCACCAATGGAAATCCAATTTTGCTCGCCCTTTCAGCAGCTTCCGACTCTGTCTTGACCAATGCATAAGGAGGGACATTAATTCCATAATTTGTCAAGATCTGCTTTGCGGCGTCTTCTGTTACGATTTTCTCATTGCTTGAGAAGACCTTGTCAATTATCTCCTGTACCTTCTTAGAGCTTTCCATTCGATATCCTGGAAAAAATGAGATGCATCTAATTAACTTTGCGTGTTATTGAGCTCCTAGCTAGGCTTGAAAACTGGATTGAATTTGAGATTTCTAAGTATTTCATTAGTGTATTCAGAAGATCAGTATTGCAATCAGAAGGATCAAATTATCTAATGGACAGGAATATCAATTTTCAAATCACAGTCGAGTTGTCTTGGGCCTAAATTGCGGGAGCCTTGCGAGCGGCTATTATAACGGCACCCCCCAATAATTTAGTCTGAAATTCCACCTCATCAAAAGACTCTTTCAAAATTTCTCTTAGCACAGAGTTTTTCGGCCACCTTAAATAAGTCCCATGAAGCGTTCTGAATTTGAGCCCTGCTTTTCCGGCAACTGCGAAAGCAAGGATACCGATCATGTACTTCAAATAAAAGGATACGAATCTCTCAAGCAAGGCACTATCCGGTTTTCCTAAATCCACAATAATTAAGAGGCCTGCACTTCTTAGCACTCGTGCGAATTCTGAGATTGCTTTTTTAAGTACAATGGCATCCCTGAGTGAATAGCCGCAAAGTACAGCATCAAAAGTCTCATTTTTGAAGGGTAGGTATTCAAAAACTCCGGCTGACATGGTTAGCCCCGAAGGTTTAGGTTTAAACAATTCCTTTGCAGTACTAAGCATTTGAGGTATAGGATCATACATTACAATTCTTGCCGAACTTTCCACTTCATTTAACGCAACTCTAGACATATTTCCATACCCTGAACCAGCATCAAGTAACAGACTACCAGGGTTGATGCGCCCTTTGATTCCTTTAATTCGGAATTTCGTGTCGTTCCCTAAAGAAATTGCCCTATTCACCCTGTCGTAAAATGGGATAACTGAACGTAATATCTCGATAACTTCGGCCCAATACGCACCTCCTAGACCGGACAACGCCGAATGCTAATTGTATCCCCCTTACTATTAGTTTTTATTCGCTTTGCATACTGTTGTCTGTCAAATAACCTTAACTCCCGAATTTCATTGGAATCGAGTTTGATCTGAGAAGGATTAAATAAGAACAAGTAATGTAATCAACACATGTCGTCAGACAGTGAGTACATATGTCCTGATTGTGGTTGTTTGCTTGTCCATACTAACCCTGTTACTCTAGGGAGCATGAAAGAGGTTCATACTCAGCTATGCCCCGTTAAACGTCAAAATGTTACTGCTTCAAAATTGGTTAGCACACCCTCTTCGGCACCAAAAGCTTTGGCAGCAGCTACTATGCAAAAATCAGGTGATAGCGCTATTACCGCTGCAACTACTACTACACCTGCTACTACTGTGACAACTACTACTTCTGCTATCGGTGCTAGTGATGATACGACTATATCACTTAGCGGCGGTGGAACTAATTATTCTAAAAAAGAAGGCCCCATCGATCCTGACTTCAAATCAAATAGGCAAGCTGTAGGTACCTTCAGGGGAATTAAAGTTTGGGGACCAATAGACCCTCCTGGGCAGCTTGGGATATGGGGTTCGCAGGTGACTGTAGACTATGATATTTGTATAGCAGATGGTGCATGTATAGAAGCCTGTCCGGTTAACGTCTATGAATGGCTTGACACCCCTGGCCATCCTAGCTCAGACAAGAAGACCTTCATGGCCAGAGAAAAAGACTGCATCTTTTGCATGGCTTGCGAAAATGTATGCCCACCACAATGCGTAAAAATATTCCAGAAAGGCACATAGTCATCGATTTAGAAGTCATCTATTTTAATTTTATAGTCAAAATCTAAGTTCATATCTCAATTTAAATAATCGTGCAGATAAATCTGGCTATAGGCAGGACAATATGCTTGGCTTGGGAGCATTTCTTTACGTGATATTTCTAAGTGTCGCATGGATCTTGCTTCTGTATACACTGAATTTCTATTACTTATCTTATCATTCGCTACACAATAGAATACATCAGAGAAAAAAGAGCAAATTAAGAGCACTTATCGAATCTACAACTCGTGAATTGCCAATCGTGACGGTGCAACTTCCAATATATAATGAAAAATACGTCGCCGCGCGGTTGATTAATGCTGTTTGTTCACTCGATTATCCAAAAAACAAGCTCGAAATACAAATCCTTGATGATTCTGACGATGAGACTTTTGAACTAATACAAAGATTGGTCAGGCATCATCAGCTCAGAGGTTTGGACATTCAACATTTCCGTCGTGGCAGAGAGCGAACTGGTTACAAAGCAGGCGCCTTAAGAGCAGGAATGCAGCTTGCCAAAGGGGAACTCATTGCAATCTTTGACGCGGATTTTATCCCGCAGCCATTGTTCCTTAAGCAAACGGTTGGGTATTTCGTTGACCAAAGGATAGGCTTGATACAGTGTAGATGGGGTCACCTAAACGAGGGATATTCTTCTCTTACTGAAGCTCAGGCAGTTTCTCTAGACTTGCACTTTCTAATTGAACAGAGAGCAAAAAGCCTCACACATCTTTTTATGAATTTTAATGGGGCGGCAGGAATCTGGAGAGCATCTTGCATTAAAGATGCTGGTGGCTGGCATAGCGGTACTCTCGTTGAGGATTTAGATCTCAGCTTCAGAGCTCAGCTCAAGGGTTGGAAATCTTTATTCTTGGAAAATATTGTAGTTGAAGGTGAGCTACCGGTTCAGATGAATGCAGCCAAGCGTCAGCAATTTCGGTGGGCAAAAGGTTCGATTCAGGTTGCCTTGAAGCTCTTAGGGAATATTTTTTCTGAAAAAAATATTGCCATCGACACTAAGATTCAGGCTTTAATCCAGCTGACAAGACATATTGTCCATCCCTTATTTCTTGTTCAGTTCTTAATTCTTCCGATCCTACTTGCCTTGAATTACAATATTTACACGGTAAACTGGGCTCCGATTACCGGAATAGTGCTTTATGTTCTCACTGGTCCTGCCGCTTTTTACATGATAAAAAGAATTTGGGGCGACAAGTGGAAATATAAAGCTAAGCAATATTTATTCCTAATATTTTTTGCAACTGGTATATCTGTTAATAATGCTGTTGCAGTTTTTGATGCATTGGTACCAGGAAAAAATGAATTTCTACGAACTCCAAAGTTTGGAGTAATTGGCAAGGGTGATGAGTGGAGAAACAAGGAATATGTTCTGCCTTTCACCAAGACAACACTACTGGAAATTTTTTTTGGGATATATGGGTGCATTTCGATATTTGTGTCAATTTTCTCTCAGAATCCAATCTTTGCCCCGATTATAGCCATCCAGACAATTGGATTCGTTTATGTAGCATATTTTAGCATACGTCACACAGTTAAAGAACACTCTAATAGTATAACGCATTCCATTGACAACTATGCGGGAGCTTCTTCAGATCTCAATTCGGCATGGAAACACAAAACTAATACAACCGCAATTGCAAAATCACTAATGACTACGTCGAACAGGAGCAACACCCAAAACGATAAGGGATCTCTTTACGGGAGACTTTTGATGATCGCTATATTGGGAATCTTGGCTTTGGGGGTGGCACTAGTCTACATAGGTTATCAGAGCGCAATATACCCACTGGACAAAGCAATGGGCTATTTGTCAAGGGCCGAATCTTCGCAGACACCCGCGACTATGGCTGGCTATTTGGAACCAGCAAAACAGCTACTTCCTTCAAAAGGAAACCCCGTATGGTCGTTTCCAAATCCTACGACAGATTTCGGCCTTATCCAGAATGATCTAGGAGCTATGGTAGAGAGAACAACTGCCCTGTCGTCGGTGGAACCTAACAGTGCTGCTTATAACACAGGCTTGGAGGACTTGCATAATTCCATCAAAGAAGTTGAATTAAACCTCGAAGAAGCTACTCCTTACGTATATGTTAGTTACACAAACGTGCTCATGGGAGTGTTATGGGTAAGTATAATAATATTATTGTTTGCAGCTTTACGAAGAGGGAGGAATAAAAGTAGGCTTGAGTATGAAAATACTTGACCCATAAACGTATTTCTATGCTATTGCTTTTAAGTTGACTAAATCTCCCATTTTAACGGTTGCAATATTCCTTGTTCGCTTAAAATTGTGTGGTCAGGTACCCTAGTACTTTCTTCATTTTGTTTCTCCGTAAGACGCATCATCATCCCATGTAGAAATCACCTCAAATACATTATGAATGCTTCGGTATTGGGTCGAAATCCATTTACATATTGTGTTGGTATGTGTTACGTCGAGCTTTAAATAAAAATTGTCGAGCTGTTCCCTATGTTGGCAGAAGAGCGAATTATCCAAAAAATAAGTTCTGCTGGCCCTACAGGCTTAAGAAAAACTGAACTTCGAAAAGAATTTCCTCAGCCTGATACGGACGTGCTCTTGGATAAACTATCGAAAGACGGCAGGGTGTTTATAGACAAAAAGGGCACGGCATATTATTGCTGGATTAAAGAATCTTATATGCAATACCTGCTTGATGCGGATCCAAAGTTCAGATTGACGTACGAGGCAATCAACTCCTTGGAGCATGCTGTACGGACCAATGGAGATAGACTCCTGATAACTATTGGTGAAATTAATTCGAGGGGCCATCCACTTGCTAGCGAGAATGCAGCCGAAGAACATGGCTCCAAAGATAAGAATACTCTTGAGGATTTAGATCCTTGGCAGAATAGATTAGACTCATTCAAAGTCAATTTTGACGAGGCCATCACGAGGTTTTCTAATTCAATTGGTTGGGTGGACTTTGTTAAAATCAGAAGTGATATGTGCAAGATTTATGATTTAGACACTGACAAATTCTATTCTTTGGTTGCGGAATTAATGGTCGAAAATCCGGAGAAGTACGAATTATCTTGTGGGGGATATGAGGGGTTAACCATCAGGGGTTTGTTGCATGGATTCGTGAGGCATATTTGACCTATCCTTACATGCTCACGTTAAACCCATATCCAAGTAGTTCGACACCTACAGCTGAGGATACAAAGGTACTCGGAGGCAGTAAACATAGGGATGGAAAAACTGCTATAGTTTCTTGCATAAATGAGCTCGCATCGAAGCTATCTGAAAGCCCATCAGAAAAGGATTTTCGTTTAATTACGGTAATTCAGGATGTAGGATCTGGCAAGACACATCTTGCATGCCACATTAGAGGTCTACAACAATTATCAAAAAATACTGCTATATCATATATTGATCTCGCACAGGTAGCTCCACGTTCTATTGAATCGATCTGCAACTGCATATTAAGAGGATTTACTGATAGCGATTTAAATGAGCTTAGAAAGGAAGTAATTCTTTATCTGAAAGGTAAATTTAATAAACACACTCATAGCGTAAAAAAAATCTTCGGTTATGGATTTTTTGATTCGATCACAGGCAAGAAAATTGAGGATAGGATCGAGAAAAGCTTAACAGACCCCACCTTCGTGCCGGATCGTGAAGCCCTGGAAAGTGTGTTATCGGATGACTTTTCACCCTCTGAAATCAGTATCTTGAAACAAATTGTTGAAGGTAGCATCAAGGAAAGATCTGGACTGAACAAAACGTTAGAACAGACGATAGATTATCTTGCCACACTAGCGAAGTTGAATCACAGACTGCTTAGAAAATTGACCCTTCTAGAAATAGATGAATTTGACGCAGATCAGGAAGCGATGTCATTTGTTAAGGCTATCATCAATGCCCACCTTCCTTCGACGATACTCATGCTAATCTTAACCCCTTATGCTTATGAGCAGATACGCAATGCTAACAACTCAGTTTTTGATAGGCTAGAAAAGGCAAACTATAAAATTGACCTCGCAGGCTCCAATACCCCAGAAGAAATACTCGATATTGTATCGGAATACATCAAACATTACGATAACGGCAAAAACTTTAGTGGGAAGGAAGAAAATGACCTTGCCGCGAAAATAAGAGTAATTTATGATGAATTTCAGGATTTCAGAAATGTCCGATCAATGCTAAACATATTGTATCACGCTACAGAAAATGCATCAGCCCGAGATATCTTTGCTATTGATGAGCAAGCCTTGGAGGATACTATCAATGGAACATATCCTGGTTTGAGGGTACGGGGCAGCATCATGTCTGTTCCGGTTTCAGAATTCATAAAAATTCAGAAGAATTGCAACGACCTTCAGACCTTTGAATTAGATTTGAAAGCGGCCGTAAGGAACCTCGTCAGCCATGCTTCTACTACTGGTAAGGTTACCATGTTTGAAGGCGACCAGAACCTTCACGGTCTGGATATCGTTTACAATGACTCCTATGGAATGAAAGTCGCTGTTTCAATTCTTCTAAATAAAGGAAAGGCAAGTAAATCTGCAATAATTTCGAATCCAGCTCGAAGCAGTGTCGTGGATAAACTATTAATACTGACAGATTCCAACGTCAGGCCACAGAAGAGTCCTATTACGAGTTCAGCTATTGTTGCTTCAAATACCGCATCAGAGACTGTTGTTAATATTGATCGATCCAGAATGGCTGATCTGATCTACTTTAGTAACATGTATAAGAACAATCAGATCAAAGACGAAGATTTGGAACGTGCGTTGGCACTTGCGAAATCCATAAGGATATGCTGACCATTCGTTAACTTATAGCGAGCAAAGTATTTGTACAAACTCTTTTAAGAGGGTGTTGCGATTGTTGCGGTGTGGACGGCGATAGATAATTGGGCAAAGGCCTACCTGATTCCAATCATGCAGATTCATCTGAAATTCTTCGCTGCAATATTTGCGGTGGAGACGCCGATTTTATCGTCCAGCTTGAACTAATAAAGGAACAGAGTAATTATAACGTTATGGAATCTGTAAATCAAATGCCGTTCTACCTTTGCCGGACCCACGAATATCTTTATAAAAAAATGCAATATAATATAGAGCTAAAAGATTATTTCTCTGAAACGATTAGTGGCTACAAATAAATAAAATTTCATAGTATATCTTTCGTAGTTGGCTAGCGAGAGACGGTCTTTCAATTCAATTGAAGATTTTATTTCTAATCTTCACAAAGATGGCGTAGGCCTGACTGATTTCAATGATACCAAAATCCCAATTATATATATTGATGCAGTCAAGTATGACGAAGTAATTAGGAGTGTCTACGGTAGGAAAGTCGCAGTTGATACGTTGCTCAACATTTTTCACGATAAGCGTGATGTATTTGTAGATGTACAGTTGACCTTCCTTGATATCAATCTCAAAATGAACTATCTCCTTTACGCAAATAGCCTCATGGATTTTTTCATGTATTTGTCACAGACAGGTATTATAGCAATTGCGCCAGAACCCACGGGGGCCAGCAATTCCAATAATTTATTCATGATTCAGCTTCCAAAAAAGGAGGAGGCAGAAAGAGCCTTTAGGATTATTCGAACAAACGCCAAGAACAAGGCAGGTTTGAATATAGATGCTCACAATTCGTGCTGATTTTTATTAGTATCTATAATAAAAATTGTATCTTTTAGGTCGTTAATACACGGGATTTAAACCTAAACCGTATTAACATGATGTTCTGGTTTTTCTATAAAATGCTTCAAGGCGAATAAATTAAATGCAAGGGTTGTTAGAGCAAAAATAAGGTATTTGTACAGTGAGGATAAAGGACTACGTCGAAGTTTCAAAGCCTCGCATAGTAGTAGTATTAGTAATAACGGCTGTAGCTTCTTTACTCGCTGGAAGTCGGATTGATAATATGTCAGGTTGGCATGTGACTGCCTGGCAGTTAGGATTTTTGACTTTGGCAGGGGCTCTTTCTTCGATGGGCTCAAGTGCCATTAACCATTACTATGACAGGGACATCGACAAGATAATGGATAGGACCTCCAAACGGCCAATACCAGCTGGCAGGCTTTCACCCAGAAAAGTTTTGATTTACGGTTTGGCAGCTTGCATTATTTCGGTTACATTGGCTTGGTTCACTTTAAATCCAACTGCCACACTTATGATTGCTATTGGTATATTTTTTTACGTTGTAGTTTATACTATTTGGTTGAAACGCGACAATCCAGCGAATATCGTTATAGGGGGCTTTGCGGGCAGCGCTGCGGCAATGGCTGGATGGGCTGTTGCCACTGGATCAATCAACTTGCTTGGCTTCCTTATCGGTTTTTTAGTCTTTGTATGGACTCCATCGCACTTTTGGTGCTTAGCGATCAAGACTCGCGAAGAATACGCAAGCGTACGAATACCTATGCTTCCCGTACTGCTAGGGAACGAAAAAACCTCAAGTTACATATTCGTGAACACTGCTATTCTACTCCCGTACTCCTTGTCGCTGTATTTTTTTGGTTTAGGTGTTGTCTATACGCTCACAGCAGCCGTTGCCGGTTCGTTTATACTAACATATCATTACAAGTTAACTAAGCGGCCAACGCCAGAATTTGCTTGGAAGGCCTACAAAGTGACTGCGCCGTACTTGGTTATAATTTTTATTGCTATAGCATTGGACGCATTGTTCTATTTCAGATTTTGAAAGTACCTTATTTTTTGGAAATTATTTTTATGCTCAAGCGCAAAGTGCTGAAGTACGAATCATCCAAACTTATTAGACGAAGTATGTGTGACTGTTGCCGCACTCCTCTGTTGGGGTGCCAGGGTAGCTTTTGTATGGTGGCCCGTCCAACAGGTAAATCCCATAAATTCTAGAAGTAAATGACGGCAATATCCTGAGCCTGAATGAATATTGATTTGCTGATATTGGGTGGTTAGCTTGGGTTCGGCTAAATAGCCGCTTTTTAGCCGTAGAAGGACTTGTCGATGTGCTTCGGAGCTGAGGCTGAAATATTCTTTCGCATCGTTTCGTACCAGTTTTCAACATCCTTGGTTATTGATGGCTTAACCATCCTTGAAGCAACCTCAAAATGACGAGCAGTAATTAAGTGTGATCCGCCTTTCATTGCGCTTACTGCAGCTTCTCTGCAAAGGGCACCTAGATCTGCCCCACTAAATCCAGCAACTTTGTGAGCTATCTCTAATAAGCTTATGTCGTTTGCGAGTGGCATCTTAGTCGTCAAAATTTTCAAAATTTCAGTTCGAGCGCTTTCATCAGGTGCCCCAATGAATAGGATCAGATCAAGTCTTCCGGGTCTGAGCAACGATGTATCTATGAGGTCTGGTCTGTTAGTGATTCCAATAACTGTAACACCTGTACTACCAGAATCATCCATCTCTGTGAGAAGCTGAGAGAGAACTCTCTCATTGCCTGAAAAGTCTTCTTGACCCCTCGGTCTAGCCAGAGAATCCAATTCATCGAACACAACTACACATGGTGCAGAAGATTTCGCTTTTCTGAAAATCTCGCGAATAGCCTTCTCAGATTCTCCGACCCACTTGGATAGGACCTCGGGGCCTCTTACCATAATAATATTAGCGCTGCTCTCAGAAGCCAATGCTTTAGCTATCAAACTCTTGCCACAACCTGACGGACCAAATAATAATGCGCCGCGTGGAGGCTTTATTCCCATAAATGTGAATTTTTCAGGTTCCTTGATGGCTGTTATCAAATTATAGTGCAATGCACTTTTGGCTTCATGTAAGCCGCCAACGTCATCCCACAAGACCGCTCCCGTTTCCACATAAAATTCCCGCATTGCCGTTGGAATAATCTCTTTCATTCCATCTCTAAAATCACTATTTCTTATATCAATAACTTCTAATGTCCTTGGCGAAACCTTTTCTTCCTTAAAATCTATTTCTGGCAAATATCTCCTCAGGGCTTTCATGGCTGCCTCCCTGCACAATGCCTTTATATCCGCACCGGTGTAACCATGAAGCTCCTTTGCAAGAGCCGGTAAATTGATATCAGTGGCTAAAGGCATGCCCCTTGTGTGAATTTGGAGTATTTCCAATCTACCTGCAGCATTCGGAACTCCGACTTCAATCTCCCTATCAAACCTACCAGGACGTCGGAGGGCAGGATCAATGCTTTCGGGTCGATTAGTAGCACCTAGGACTATTACGTTGCCGCGTTCAGACATTCCATCCATGAGTGCTAAAAGCTGTGCAACTACCCTTTTCTCAACATCGCCGAACGCCTCCTCCCTTTTGGGGGCAATGGCATCAATTTCATCTATAAATATGATGCTCGGTGATGCATCTCTTGCCTCCTTGAAGATATCTCGTAATCTAGCCTCTGTTTCGCCGTAGTATTTATTTACAATTTCAGGACCATTGATAAGGAAAAAAGTTGCCTCGGATTCAGACGCTAACGCTTTGGCGATTAAAGTTTTACCGCAACCTGGAGAACCGTACATCAGAATGCCATTGTGGGGTTCTATACAAAGCCGAGCGAAGATTTCAGGCTGCCTCAAAGGCAATTCAACAATCTCTCTTAGTCGTCTAATTTGCTCTGTTAAGCCTCCCACTTCCTCGTAAGTTACTCGTGGTTTTTTGTCAAGAGAACCATCAGCCAAGATTGTTATCTTTGTCGATTTTTCAATCTTAACGATTGTCTTAGGCGTTAGTCTATCGACACGAAATTCCATAGGGTTACCCAATATGATCACAGAAACTTCATCGCCTTCAGTTACTGGGAATCCTTTTAGTCTGTTCTTAACGAATTCGCAAAATTCTTTATCAAATGAAACATTAGTACTACCTAGAGGAGTTAGACCAATAGCTTTAGCAGGCTTCGATAATGCTTTGTGAACAAAGAGTATCTCGTTCAATCCTACTCCGGCATTCTTCCTGGTCTGGCCGTCTATTCTAATCACATCGCTTTCGCCTCCGCCCTCACTAGGATCACTAGGCCAGGCTGTGACCGCCGTTCTGTGCTTCCCCGTTAATTCTATAACTTCGCCAGCTTCTACACCTACTCTTCGCATCAATTCAGAATCTATTCGGGCCCTGTGTTTACCTAGATCACGGTGTTTCGCTTCTGCAACGCGCAATTGGAGCTTTGGGAAAGACTCATCGCTTGCGCCATTGCTTTTGCCACTTGATTTTTTCAAATCCTGGTTTTGAGCTCCTACTCACGTACCTGACTTGATTTTCACCGACTGTCGACTCATGCTTAACACGTCAATCTCACCGACCCCTTGAACACTTTTTACAAATTCTTCTAGGCGATCCATCTGACCTGCATCATCTTCAACTACCATGTCTGCAAGAATAGCCTGCAAGCCAAAAGCAATGGGTTCCTTTACATGCGCTAACATTTGGACTCCTTCAGGAGCTTTGGTCTTCAAAATTCGAATTATCGAGTCCAAATCGGACTCTGCCTCAGCTGGTAGGATCCTCACTCTTGCAACTAAGCGGGTCATATCTATGGCCCTTCAAACCCGCATCCTATACACTTGTAACCTCTAGAGAATTCCCGACAGCTTTGACATCTCCAAATCAAAACATAGCCACAATTTGGACAATAATTCTTTACGCATTCGTCGTTAGGCATAATTGGTCTATTACATGATGTGCAAACAGGCAGTTGCAATGACTGAGACATGCAAAATCAAAGATTAAAAACCGAATTTATATCTTCCTTAGCTCAACAATCTTCTGATCTCATTCCCCAAGATAGCTTTCATAATCCTCAATCCATTTCTCGACCCCAAAATCTTTGCTAAAGAAGTTGTATGAAAATCGAAGCTTCCTTCCAGAGATACCTCTCTGAGGCTCGAATTAGAAACACTTTCAAAAATCTGATCAAGTGTTCGATTATCGATCCTTTCAAGTATTCTTCTGGCAAGCAACATCTTGTCGAACTCAGCCTCAAAAATATCCAACCAATTCCTCTGATATTCGTACAAAATCCTCTCGTCGTTCTTTTGAATCGATTTAGAAATTGCCCTACCTGCTAATATTCCACCCATCCCACAACTATATATTCCGCCGGCAGTAGTAGGTTTCGTCTGACCTGCAGCATCTCCTACAACAATTGTATTGCCAGCAACAAAATTCCGAATCGGTCCACCAACCCAAATCGGAGCATAAACCTTCCGAACGATAGAATAACCCTTGCCTTTTGACTTCATATATGTGTTAATGACATCTGCGGCGTTGATCCCTTGACCCGCAACTCCTACCCGCCCTACCCCATCCTGTGTCGGGATGGTCCATGCGAAAAAGCCAGGATATTTCTCGTTATCAAAATTAATCTCCACTAATTCATCATTTATCCATGACGCATAAACTTCATATTGGGCAGATTGAAGTATTCCCCCTCGGTTTTTCTGTATAACTGAGGTGGCACCTCTTGCATCTATAAGATACTTGCACTTGAACTCTCCTTCAGTAGTTCGAATTGTTGTAACAGTTTTATAGGTATTTTCGTGTAGACTAGTTGATGTTTTCTCTTCGGAAGCCCAACGCACGGAACACCTAGTCCTTATTTCCGCTCCCATTTGTTGAGCCTGCAGAGCAATTTGCTTATCCAAGAAGCGCCGATCAATGGAAATAACCCTTTGGGCCTTACTATTTATGACAAACAAACTAGAAGGAGAATAAATCCTGGCCTCTCTGATTTTGCATTCAATCACGTTACGTCCTGGTACTATGCGCAACTGCTTCAAGCCTTCAACGCTAACTAACCCCCCACAATGTTGAGGAGTTCCGATCTCAGAATCTTCCTCAAATACGACAACAGAATTATTTGCTGCGGCAAGTTCCCGCGCAGCCAAGAGGCCTGAAATACTACCCCCTGCCACTACCACATCATAATAATTTGACATAATAAAGACAGGCAACTATTTCTTGATCTGGTAATTAAGGTATACATCTGAGCTACAAGCAGGTAATCGTGGTAAGAAGAGATCTCAAAATGAAGGTGGGGAAAATTGCAACCAATGTAGCCCACGCAGCAGTTCTTAGCGCCGAGAAATCAAGGCAAAAAGATTTTGCAACCTTCTATAAGTGGTTCGAATCGGGCCAAGCAAAGGTGATACTAAAGGTGCAAAATCTTGAAGAACTTACAGCTTTGCGACAAAGAGCGGAGAACCTCTCTCTTTTGGTGGTTGTAATTCCAGACGTTGTCCCTACACTAGTCATGACTGACCGCTGGATTTGCATTTGCATTGGGCCGGCACAATCTATCCTGATCGATAAGATCACGAGACATCTAAAATTGCTGTAACTCGAACAGTTGGAAAGAGCTGTAATCACGATTCAATTTTTACCGGTAAAATTAACATTTTATATGGTGTAGATCAATTCTAAATGTTGACAACAAGGGGCTGCTATGAGGTTCGATGATTAAATCGATTGAAGTTGTCGGAATTTGAGCGAATATGGTTCATGAGAATTGCGGTGTGGTAGGAGCCTATTCTCTCGACGGCTCAAATGTCGTTCCCATAGTGATAGACTGCCTGCGAGCGCTTCAACATAGAGGCCAAGAATCCTGGGGTATCGCAGTTCCTAACAAACTGCCGCTAAAGAGACTTGGGCTGGTATCTGCCGCTGCATCCGAATTCGCCTCTATTGTAAAAAGCTTCAAATCTAATGTCGCGATAGGTCACGTCCGATACTCAACTTTCGGGAGGAGCACGTTACAGAACGCGCAACCTCTCAAGGTAAAAAATCTCTGTGTAGCGCATAACGGTACTATAGCAAATGTTGATGAGCTTTCAACCCTGATGGGGGGCTGCAGCTTTACTCCCCAGACAATGAGCGATACCCTAATTGCAGCAGAACGTCTGGTTTCGCATCTGAGCGATGTGTCCGCAAATTTCACCCAGGCTGTAGCTATTTTGAAAAACGAAATGGTCGGTTCATTTTCTTTTACAATCTTAACTGACTCAGGTTGTGTTTATGCCGTGAGAGATCCAAAAGGGTTCCGTCCACTCGTACTGGGATATCATAAAGAAACAAACACAAATGTAGTCGCTTCAGAATCTTGTGCACTTTCTGCAATTGGAGGATATCTAAATCGAGATGTTATTCCTGGTGAGATTATAAAGCTGAGTAAAGAAGGAGTTCATTCTGAACAGTTTGCAGTAGACAAGCCACATGCTCATTGCGCATTTGAATACACTTATTTTGCTCATCCCAGTAGTATAATGGAAGGTATCAGCGTGTACTCCGCGAGGAGGAGAATAGGGAAATATCTTGCAAAGGAGTTTCCTGTCTCTAATGCTGACATTGTTGTTCCTGTTCCAGATTCCGCAAGACCTGCAGCATTGGGATACTCTCTTGAATTGGGTTTGCCTTTTGAAGAGGCACTACTTAAGGATAGATATAGTAGACAAGGTTCGAGGCGAAGCTTCATAGAACCTTTTCAAGAAAGCAGAAATGAAATCAATAAGGGCATTCTCCCGATCCGTGAACTTATTGATGGGAAGAACGTAGTGGTTGTCGACGATAGTATCGTTAGGGGCAACAGCTCCAAGTCAATGGTCAGGATTCTGCGGTCTGCCGGTGCAAGGACAATCAGCATGATAGTTACATATCCGCCTATTCGGTATCCTTGTTACGCCGGGATAGATTTTCCGTCACAAGAAGAATTATTAGCTTTTAAACATTCCAGGAATGATGGATTTTTTGATGCTGCTAGCTCTGTATCAAAAGTGTTAGGTGCAGACTACCTCGCTTACAACACAACCACTAGCCTCGCGAGAGCAATAGGTATTTCCAAAAAAGAATTATGTTTTACGTGTTCCAGTGGCGATTATTCCAACCTTGGGATAACCCCCATTTTCAGATCAAGGCGACAAGTAAAGGGAGAAGACTAACTATGAATACGCGTTTGCGATGTCATTCATGCATGCCAAAGGGGTTTCAATGATAATCGACACTTAAAAATAGGGCTAGGAGATAGAAGTCTTAATGCCTGCCAGAAAGAAAACGGCCTTGAAATTAAGATTGATAAAGCGAACAAAGCAAAATAAAGCAGTTCCAGCGTGGGTTATAATTCGAACTCATAGGCACGTGAGAACCAATCCAAAAAGACGCATATGGCGCAGGACGGATGTTAACGTAGGATAATGATCAAGGAGGAGTTGGTATAGTTGTCATCTGAAGGTGAAACAAGGATTGAAACAGTGAATCTCGGAAAGGCATGGATTACTCCTCGTTATAGAAGGACAGATCGGGTTGTAAAGATGATTATAGAGTTCGCCAAAAAAAACATGAAGAGCGATGACGTGAAACTCGATCAGGATCTGAACCGTCAGATCTGGAAGAGAGGTAAGACAAATCCTCCAAGGAGGGCTAGGCTGAGAATGGCCAAAGATGATGATGGCACAGTAGTAGTATCTCTTTACGAGGAAGCAGCTAGGGACTGAGTAAAAGGTGCCGGAAGCTAGTCAGATACATGATTCTGATTAGCTTCGAAATAAGTTTTGGCGGTTGGTATTCGGCCGGTTTGGATTAAGCAATTAACTTATTTAGTATGGATCTAAGATCGCGCTTCCAAAAGAGAATTTTAATCATTCGATATTTGCGATCGTCATCTCTATGTCCGGAGAGCTATCCAGATCATCCCAATCGAGAATATTTTTGTGTGGGATTATTTGGCTAAGGGGATCATAATCATCAAACCTAGTAATGTCTTCGACCGACGCTAGCAAATTAACGCTCAACTTATCAC
>JBPYDP010000030.1:0-4728 GCA_051985775.1 Candidatus Nitrosopolaris sp.
TCGACGTTGCCTAAGATCGAGAAATATTGATTAGGTTTTCTAGCATCTTCAAGTATTGGTACGACATTTTCGCGTTTCGAGGCTACGTTCTGTAAAAACTCCCTGGCCACTCTAGATGAGGATTCAACAGCGAAGATGATGCCATTTAATCCAATTATGTCTGAAATATGGCTTACTGTTGTACCTGTCGAGGCGCCTAGGTACAAGACCTTTGTCCGATTAAAAATAGGAAGCTCAGAAAGGCCATTTTCTAGTGCGCCGGCTAGCTTACTCCGAAATGGGTCCCACATCCTATACTCTTCTCCCATGTGTCTTATGAGCTTCTCTCCATAAACTGCTTCACCTTTCACCAAATTCAGTGTTCCTAATCGACGTTCTCCATGGATGGTTAACCACGCGACAGGGCCCTTCATGTGCTCATTCAAAGGTTATATCACCGTAAGAACAACTGTACATTTCCCGTGTTTTGGAGACGAATCCTCGAAGCTAGAAACGCCGTTTACCGAATCTTTTCCTTCTATGAGACTTGGTTCGATTGCGTTTGAATTCATCTACATCAAATGAACCATTGTATCTTGACTTGTCTGTTTTTTTCTTCTTGATGCTTGGCTGACTATATTTATCGTGGATTTCAGCTACGCGGGCATTTAACCGATCCGAGATGGCAATGTTCTTCACGCCAGGACGAAAAAGGTCAATCCTGGCTGCAATAGCTAACTTTGATGCTAATGCCCTTGCGATCTTCCCGCGTTGCCAGCGCGGCGCAGAGTGTACCATGGCGTGTTGAAACAAGAGGCCATGTTTAGGAGGATCAGCTCCTGTCCGTAGCGATCTGAATAGAGCCTTCTCTGCTCCTAGGACTTGTATAGTACTAGCGGGAAGAACCGCTAATTTGTTCAAACTTCCTGCTCTAGCAATTAGCCTAGCCCCCACAGAGGCCGCTAATAGTTGTTTAATATTGGGGGCGACTATCTCCATCATGGAATCTACATGTTCTTCAAATTTTTTTCGAATTGCTGATAGAGTGATTATCTCATCCGCCAATCCGCGAATAGCATTCAAGTTTTCTTCAGTTATAATTCCCCCTCTACTCCTATTGCATGCTGAAATAATTACTTCCGCTTTTCTGTCTTCAATTCCAATGGATTTCAGAATCTCCTTGGTTACATATTGTCTGGATCCCGCCTTCTTGATAATTTCCGCATAGGTAGTTAGACTAGAAACCAAGTTGTCTAATTCAGGAAAGTGCAACCCATACCATTCTCTCATTCTGGCTCCAACAGTATTAAGAATTTGATCAGTTTCATCAAGCGCATTAATAGCTTGGGCTACATGCAGATCTAACTTCTGAGACTCCTCTTTTACTCTGTCTGAAGACTTTTCAATGGCAAAGTCTCTTAATCTACGAATCACATCCTTCTCATCGCTAGCAAAACCGCTGAGTACTAGTAAGGCTTGTTTCTGCCGCTGAATCTCTTCTTGCTCTTCACTAGTCATCATAATGCTGTTTAGACCTGAGGAGATTAGTATTCGATTTAGATATTGATCATTGACCTTCATCTCACCGAAGTCGTGAATTTTCTTGAGCAACTCACCCAAACCTTCAGGTAAATTTCCTGCCCTGATCATTCGGTGGGAATTAGCAGGGTCGTTAAATCTAAGGGACCCTATAATGTCATTCGTGTCATCTAATACGATTACGCCCAACTCCAACAGTACAAGCTGACGCTTATTCGCCATTCTGTCTTCTTCTATATTACACCATTAAAAAAGCTAGCCAAATAATCTTATACCCACTATCTTCTTTCACGGCGAATCATATGTTGAGACATAGGTGCAATTATGACTCACCGCCTCCTCCGAAGGAATAATTCGGCTAATCTTAAAATAAAGATGCCAATCACAAATCTACCGTTGTTTCTCTTTAAGGGAAAAAAAGCAACGGCAGTTACGAGAAACGTCATAATGACAAAACAAACTGCAGATGGAATTATTACTTATTCTAAATCTTGGCATCCAAATGAAGGAATCTTAATTCTAAGGGGAAAAAGCAAGAAACAACAAATCCTAATCGAGGGTTTAGTTATTCCTCCATTTTCCACACATGGGCCGTACTACGCCGGCTTTCCTAGTTACGATTTACCCTTCGATCTTTCTTACATTGGGACTGCCCATTCACACCCTGGTGGCTCGAATAATCCATCACTTGAAGACCTAAATAATTATTATGGAGTTGTATCAATAATCATAAGTTACCCATACGAATACGAAACAATGGGAGCATTTGACAGGAATGGAAAACCAATGCATTTAGAAATCGTAGATGGCTGATTACATTGCATCTAGAGATCGTTAATTCGAAGGTCTCACCCTTTTGGTCTATTAGCTGCTTGTTGAGCAAAACTAGTGACATTTATGATAACACTTAATCTTGACGTGGACCGACTTATCTACTCCGGATGTTTGTTATTGATTCTATCGCATTTCCAACAAGCGCAAATGCCAATCCTGTGAGGGCGATCATTAATCCTGGCGGAATTATCCACCACCAAAGACCTCTTGCTGCAGCTTCTGCTGAATTCGCTTGATGAAGAATTTGTCCCCACGTCGGAATTGAGGGGTCTCCTAGTCCTAGGAAACTCAGAGCAGCCTCGGCTAAAATTGCTGATGGCACTGCTATAGCTATGCTAGCCAAAGTGAGTGGCAGTAACTGCGGTATGATATGCTTAAATATGATTTTGATATCGGATTCTCCCATTAATTTGGCGGCTTCTATATAGTTCAAATTTTTTATTTGCAAAGCCAGACTTCTGCTAATCTTCGCAGTCCCAATCCAACCAAAAATGATCAGGAAGGCAGCAATTAAGAATATGCTCCTTCCGACCAACACTGTCAGAATGACTAAGATAGGTAAAGTAGGTAACGAGTAAAATAAATCGTTTATCCTCATCAATCCTTCGTCAGTTCTTTTTCCTTTGAACCCAGCGACTATACCATATATCAATCCAATAAGAACCGATGCAAGCGACACCGTCAATCCTATGAAGAGAGCGACGGGAGCTCCCCAAAAGATGCCTACAGCTAAATCTCTCCTAAGTTCATCTGTCCCCATCGGTCCATATACAGTTCCACCAAGAATCAACCCAGTCGTTTCAACTGAGTCAGAAGTGCCAAAAAGATAGAACTTTTCGTTCCATCTGTACAATCCATTTAGAACAGCCGGATTAGTTGTCTTTGAAAAAATCATGACTTGAGGCATGGTTTCATCCTGAGGGTATTTAAAGAGGCTTTTATACACACCAAGATTTTGAATGATTAGGCTATCTGTCGAGAAGATTCTGTCGCTATATTCATTCTGTCCCGATTCGCTGAGAGATGGGGGCAATGCAGAATCATAAATTAGAAAGTCTCTACCATCTGGTCTCGCAATATCGATTCGCAAAACTGGAGGGGTCTGGCCATATTTTGCACTATACGGTATCATGAAATCAGTCGGGTAAGAATTGTAGTCATAGTTAACAAAGTAAGAATGCGTTACCGTACGTATCCCGTGTTCCAAGCCTTTTGTAATTGACGCCTGCTTTTGTGTAAGTATTATATGTTCAGGCATCTTCTGCCCGAATTTTAAAATGTTAGTCCAAGCTGGCGCAGCATTTTTGGGATAATCTATCCAATAGGCAGGGTTGTTCCATTGTTGGAACGACTGTAATGGCACCGATGTCACCGCATAAGCGGTCATTAAAATCAATAAAAGCAAGATGATTACTCCAGTCATCCCTGTCTTGGAATGAACAAACTCCCAAAGGAGAGTTCTTTTGGGCGTCAAAATTTCTCTTGTCATCCTACTTTGACCCTTGGATCAAGGTATGCGTAAATCAAATCCGTAACAAAGATGGTAATCACGAAAATCAACGTAAACACATAAGTAATTCCGATAATCAAAGGTACATCCATAACGCCAATAGCATCGTAGTATAATTTGCCCATCCCAGGCCAATCAAACACAGCTTCGATTATGATTGAACCAGCGAATGATGAAGCCAAGGCCAGTGCTATCGCAGTTATTATTGGCGGAGCAGCATTTTTCAAGCCATGAGAGTAAATCACCTTTTTCTTCGGAATCCCCATGGCACTTTTAGCTAATATGAAATCCTCTCGCAAAACACCCACTAGGAAATATCTAACTATATAGGCCCATGAGCTGAAACCCACCAATACAATCGTAATGAGGGGCAAAATCATACAGTATAGCAAATCAAAGATGTAATAAGGGTCGGACGGAGGGACCAAAGGTGTTGAACGTGCCGGAAAAATATGATATACAAACGCAAATGCGAAGATCATAAGCATCCCAACCCACCAAGAAGGAAAACTGCTGCTTGAGACCGCAAGAAAAGTGTTTAGTTTGTCCCAAGCCGAACTTGGCCTATCGGCTAATCGCCCACCTACCAGCAGGCCAATAATAGTTATAATCACAGTCGAAGAGGTGAAGAGTAATATTGTCCTCGGCAGCTTTTCGAGGATTATATCCCTAACGCTAGAAGATCCTGAATCGCTAGTAAAGAAATGCGATTGACCCAAATCCAAAACTGCGAGTCTTAATATCGTGTTGACGAGTCGAGTCGGAGAATACCAGGGTTCATTCAGTCCTAGGGCTTTGATATTTAACTGAATTTGGGAATCAATATAATGCTGACGCTCATCCAAACTTCGGAATTTTAATTTTCC
>JBPYDP010000031.1:0-53834 GCA_051985775.1 Candidatus Nitrosopolaris sp.
TCCATTATTTTTTTTCTAATATCAGAATATCACTGGCAAGGACAAGCGACTAGATATTGTACCATTTGGGCCAATTCAAACTTGTCGAACTACCCCTAACTGACTACAGAGGCAACCAAGACGCCAAAGGAGGTGTATGCACTGAATGATATGCAGGTGTTACCAATGCCACCATTTGGAATTAGGGCACTTACCCATATGTAATTGGAGAAGGCTTAATACTTAAGTCTGTGGTGGTAAGAGGTTTCAATAACTAGTGGCTGAAAAGACTCATCTGGAGTGAGTAAGGGTTATTAAGAAAGACTGTACTATAGAATATAGTAAAATATTCAAAGTATTCGTTGAAAAAGCACAATAATGGGCTAAAACGTTCAGTTTTTTGTCAGTAACTCGTAAGGTCTATGTTTGCGTAAAACAGGTAATGTCAAAATTACCAACAAAATTTGGTATAGCTATCCTAGCAATTGGAATACTGGTTGGAGCCGCAACAACGGCGACGACAGTTATCAGTTGGTGGTCATGAAACGGCTGAAATGTATATTAGAGGAAATAACAATGAAGTCTTCCACTACAACGAAGTCAAAAACTGTCCCTTTTGTGGAAGAGCCATAACCATAAATAGATAGCAATTAACCATATAATTCCTACTAGACTTGGAATTTTAAACTCTATAAATAACCTCATAACATTATGTACTAGGTGTCATTTACTTTTGGAGTTTGGTAAAAAAGAAGCCCCCATTGCTTATTATAAATTCCTTGTAAAAAGACAGTGGGACACCGCAATATGCCATAAATAGGTAATAGTGTATGGTTAGGTTAGATAAATTATCTATGTAAAAGTTAGTGTTTAAAACAACCATAATATTTTTATTTGATAGTCCATCATACGATGTCATAGTATGAAGTATAGGGATAAAAATGAGATAATCGCCCAAATTCTTGAGAGTGCTAACGGGAACAGGGTGCGCCTTACTAAGATAATGTACGATGTTTACATTTCACATACAGTAACTAAGGAATATCTTACTCTGCTGATTGAGAAGGGCTTAATACAATACCTTGATGGTGAAAGAACGTTCAAGACCACGGAAAAGGGTATGAATTTCTTGCGTATCTACAACAGGGCTCAAGAGTTGAACCCTATCAGCACGAAATTCAGCAATAAAAAAGAAGCGATTGCTTACTGGTAAAATAAGAAATCAAACTTTGTTTTGTTAGATTTCTTTGTAAGTATACTTCAAAAATAAGTCGAATTTTTCAAAGCAGTGGACCAACTACTCTTAAATAGTAAATATTCTAGTTTACTTGCTTCTGACCATAACACCCGTCTGCAGATGGCTTGAAAAATTGATTTTGTGTTTCGAATTTATGGTTTCTAATTTAAGTGTCAAATTTATCTGACTCTTTTCGAGGATAGATGAGATTGGAGATATTGTTTTAAAACAATAAGAAAAATAGAAGATTCAATTTGATAGTCCACGATTAAATTAAGATGAGTCATATTTGGTGGGAAACGAGGTTGTCTTCCCCACAAATAATCGGTTTTACTTATGTAATTGGTACTTCTCTTATAGAAATCTAGCTGGATTTATGAATAGCAATAATTATCTCAAGTGAAATATAATATGAACCGTATCCACTCGGTAGGATGAAAGCAAATATAGCAATCTTTGGCCTGACATTAGTAGCGTTAGCCTCTATCTCGCTAGTGTTGACCGAAAACGCACATTTGGCAAATGGTGAAATGAATTCTAAAAAGACTACTACTACGTGTGACGGATCGGAATGTCATACCGTAGTTTGCATAAATGGTGGTTGCCAAGCGTCAACAAGTAACGGAAGCAGCGCCGAAAATAAAATAGTCCAAAACTCGACAGTGCCATAAAAATATTCGTAAAAAAATGCGAGAAGCCAATAGTTGAAAAGCACCCCGAGCACAAAGTAACATTATTTTTTTGATTTTGAATGTATTTCATCAATTGCCTGCTATCATCAGGTTGAACCCCTGTATAATTTTCGTTACGTGCTAGACTCAAACTATTGGTTGGACAATATTTTTGGTGCTTTTAAATAATAAACTGTAACTCCTGCGCTGCTAGCCAATAATAACGCTCCAACAATCATAATATCGTAAATTGATCCCAGGAGGCCTTCATGATTGGCAGTGATTTGCTCAAGCTGCTGGCACTCCAAAAGTGCGTCGGTTGCGGGCGGGTTATTCGGTTGATCCAATACTGCGTAACACTTATTTATTGTATTATGGTCGTCTGCAACCTGCTCCTGCATAAATAAAGCTTGACTTATGGTATATCCTAAAACAGTGACTCCAGACAAAAGGAGAGCTAATATGATTGTCTTATATGGGTGCATATAGTATCCTAAAGGACTATACTTATATTATGCGTTTGACCTGATGCCTTGACGTGCCATTGCCAATCCAATAGAGATGATGGTGGCCCTAGCCATCATCGTTCATTCAACGAGAACTTCTCTTTTGAAGTTAATTAATTCTATCTTGTTATTAGGTGAGTTGACTCAGCCTTTGATAACAACTCCATATTTAATTGAACTTTCTTGCCCTCTAGACTCCAATAGAGAATACCTCTCACACTGGTACCTAAAGTATAATTCTTTTCTTGCATACCAATACATGGGTGTTTTCTCGTATGCACTGGTATGCCATATTAAATGAACCGCCTAAAACTAGTAATAAAAATTAAATCAAAACGTTTGGCACAACCTCATATTCGTGTAATAGAAGTTTATGTTGACGAAAATTCGGATCGCTTAGTTTGACAATATTCCAAAATTCTTTTGAGTGGTTAAGCTCTATGAGATGAGCTAATTCATGAATAATAACGTAATCTACAAGCCGTAAAGGAAGGGAGCTCAAAAGCAAATTAAAGCTCATATTTCCAGTTCTCGAACAACTGGCCCAACGGGAATGGTTTTCTCGAATCGTGATTCTGTTGTGTGAGGGTAGATGTTTATTCTTTTCTCTCAATAATCTTAGACGTTCCGAGACTATTTCAGTAGTCTCAATGGAATACCAACGTTTAATATCACTTTTATATTTTCGTTTATCAGGTACGTGAAATGTAATTGTGTTCAGATTGTCTGAAACAGTTGTCATTAAAGCCGAACCTCTAGTTACTCGCAGGTTGTACCGTTTGCCAAGAAAAAGGATGGTGTTTGGTCTGAATGTCTCCTCACCGTACTTCTCCCTAAGGAGTTCGTAATAACATGATGTTCTGGATAACCATTTCCTTTTGTTGTCAATGAATCTAGTTACTTCCTCATTTTCCCTGTGAGATATGGGTATCACAAGGTAAATCCCTGTAATGTTTGCCTTCAAACATAGATGTTCTGCTCTTTTACTTTTCCGAAGTTTTATTTCCAGCTTTTTACCGTTTTGCAGCGTGATAGGCAAAGACAAAGGCTTTATTTAGAGAGAATGGTACCGATGCTAATATTTGAATATTATTTACGAGGCTCAGTCATATTATTTATGAGGCAAGAGTATTCAGGTATGCCCGAATTCGAATAATTCATTTCGGTTATGCCGTACGCTTAAGCTAGTCATTGACAGTTAGCCTTCAACTTTGAATTAGTCAGTCCACATCCTTTGCATTCGTAAATCAGCACATTTTGCAATTCATGATCTGGCATCATTTCGGACCCACAACACGCACAATTCATAATATCACCGATCATGTTGGTATGATAATTTAAGTCTAGCATTAATTGAATTGCAAACCCTAAATTTTTCACCTAAAAGCATAGGTTGTTATACTATTTGAAAAATGTCTGAAAGAATTAAATAAAAAATCCGGCCATGTCCAGATTATGAGCCGATTAATAACGCACCATCAACATCAAACATTTTAATCTCACCTGTGCTATTGTCAATATCGTATATGACTATGACTTGTCCATTATGTGGAGCATTAATGGTCTGGCTCAATGGGTCAATTAGCCACGATCCTCCAGTTAAATACTATGAGTGCAGGTATGATAACATACGTGTTACAAAGTATCAAGATGAGACCTATGATATTGAATACCCAAAGGAAAGCAATAAAAAAGTGCAATAACACCTTCAAATAATATTGCGAAAAAATGAAAAATTTACTGAACAATACTTTTTTGTGTCGAAACCATGCTACCTTGAAGTTAATCCCATTTTGAACCCACATTGGAGCGGATTAAAAGCTCATGGACCACCTGATTAAGACATAATGTCATCGGTATATCCCTCTTGGAGAGAGCTTGTAGAGAAGGGGAGATTATTTGACAAGGAAGTTAATGATAAACTTAGTAGTCACAATACTGGGCACTCTGACAAGCATCAAACTGTTGAAATAGCGTTTAGATCTTCACTACGTTTTTTGCCCGCACCTTTTGATTCAATCGCAGAAAGCGTTTACGAGAGTGTAGATGGCTACGAGAGAGAAAAGCTTGGTGAAGTCAAAAACTTTCTTCACATAATTGTTAAAAGAGGTGAGAATCGTTACGGGGAGCTTGCGTTTAGACTCGGCAAAATCACCTCTGATGTCCTAAATCTGAAAAATGACGTGGCTAAGAAAAGCACACTTCTTTATATACGCGACATACTAGTTGGCAAGGACGATAACGTCGATCAACTGATATATCGGATCACAAGGGCTCAGGAGGAGCTGACAGGTGATTGATGTTTTGAATTTGTATAGATAATATGCAGGCTACTCAAAAAATAAATTTGAATGATTCTTAGAATTTTGGCAGTCAAGTTGGAACTGATTAATTTTCTCCGTTGAATCGCGGCCGCCTTAAATTATTTTCTCCAAGTATTTGTCTGTGCCTTGTCGAGATTTGTATTTGGAAATTCTCGTAAACTTAAAAGCAATGCAATTGGATAAATCAAAGACCCTTCTCGAAGGCAATCTTAATGACACAAAAAAAATGGAATGTGCACATAACAAGGAAAATTCTACAGCCAGGATTGAGCATCTTGTCTAACGAGTGTTACCTAACTGTAGGGAAGACCAGGAATCAATTAGGCAACAAGAGGGAACTCCTAAAAAACGTTCGAGGCAAAGATGCTATCCTATGCACTTTGTTAGATATAATAGATGCGACCGTAATGGACGCAGCTGGAGACAAACTTAAAGTCATAAGTTCCTATAGCACAGGAGTAGATCATATCGATACAACAGAAGCAACCAAACGAGGAATCTATGTTACGTCCACGGGTGATACACTTACCGAGACAACAGCCGATCTTGCATTTGCATTAATTATCGCCACATCTAGACGTATAATTCAGGGACACGAGCTGGTGAAACACAAAAAATGGAAAGGTGGATGGGATCCCGAACTATTATTAGGATCGGAAATACATGGAACTACATTAGGTATCATTGGCTTAGGGAGAATAGGATCGGCTGTGGCTCGTAGGGCCAAAGGATTTGATATGAACATAATCTACCACAATCAACATGGTAGGAATATCCCATCAGAAAAGCTAAGTGGGTCAAGACTGGTTAGTTTTGATAAGCTCATAATTGATAGTGATTTCCTCTCTTTACACTGCTCGTTGACAGATCAAACATATCATTTGATAACTGAGAGGTATTTGAAACAAATGAAGCCAACTGCGTTCTTAATCAATACCTCAAGGGGGCAGATTATCAACGAATTGCACTTGATTAAGGCGCTGCGATCCAAATGGATAGCAGGAGCAGGACTTGACGTCTTTGAGAGGGAGCCCCCACTGAAAACTAATCCATTGCTCAAAATGGAAAATGTCGTACTATTACCCCATATAGGAAGTGCCACCGTTGCAACACGGACAAAGATGGCCGAAATAGCAGCCCGAAATTTACTTCTGGTCTTGCATAGAAAAACGCCAATTTTTCTTTCGAATCCTAGCGTAGATGAAAGAGTCGCAACAAGGTAGTGCATAGGCATCATGGGAACATCTATATCAATGCGAAAAATGTGTTTTACAAGCCTTTTTGACATCGCTTTGTGGATCGCCATTGATTGGATTTAGAGTCCGAAACTTAAACCGGGTGTATGATCCTAGCGTAGAAGCTGTTGGATATGACGGCGAACCATGACTATGCTAACATAGCACCCTGTCTCTATAATGATGAGAATCCAGACAACTAAAGAATTGTTCGTAATGAATACAAAGAAGATAACGAAAAAGGCAAAAAGGTTAGCAACTCCAAATATTGCAAGAGCTTTCCACAGATCCTCCCAATTTCGTAGGTTCACGACATTTCAGATGGGAAGGAATTTATCTAAAAGTTGTGACATCATGGAAATGACTAAAGGAAGAGTCGATAAAAGAATACCTCTCTCCAAATTTGATTCAATAGCTATGTATAGCATCGACGACACTCCTTGGGAATAACAAATGAATCAATAACGAAACTCAAGTGTGGACAGGGGCTTGAATGAGGTTTGCGGACTTGTTCGGCACGGATCAGAATGAACAGAGATGCGGATATTAAACAAATTTAGGTCATTCATGGTATAATCATGCATTTGAATCAGGAGAAGAGGTCGTGCCAAATTTTCCCACTCATGCTGGCCTAGCATATACTTCGGAAATTGTACAAAAATTTTGTGCGGAAAAGAATTTTATTTTATTCTAAGGCTCCTCGACCGTGTGTTTTTCGTTCCAATGCACGAGAAAATTCTGAACATCCTTCTCAAGATCAGACTTCGATCTCACTAAAAATGAGTGTCCAAATCGCCAACCTAGGTTATTACATTCCTCACATTCGTTCTCATAGGATGATCTGAAACCGTGTGCTTCCCCAACCACACATCTAGAAGGCATGTCAAGCTCGAAATACCACTTAAACCATTTCAATGACAAGGGGATCGGCAATTTTTTTTCTTGCTCCAGCCTTTTTGCCCATTTTGGAGCTACCTCCCTTAACGTAAGGCTTCTTTTGATGGGATCTACTAATGAGGATTTTCCCTCCATTGTTGTATATTGCTCTTCTTACTATATAAAATGTAGTTCGACATGTTTTCAGATGTCCTTGAGACTTCTATTCTTAATCCTTATCTTGTTCAATCGTGGTTCGAATCGAGTCTAATTTCATAGATCATACAAACAGCCAACGGATACAGAAAAATTAATTTGGTTGATTAGCTTGGTCGACATGTCTCGAAATCTCAACAGACAATGCAAGAGGCATATTCCGCTATTGGTACATATTTTGAGTGAGTAACACGGGCTAAGATCAAAACACGTGATGCATTGACTTGACCTCCAATTTCACTCCTTTTTTGTTAATGGGATGGAACTTATGGATACGCTATCGTATGTGTGGCAGATTAATTCACTAGCTTATTGAAATGGGGATTAAAGATATTACTTATTCATTTTTTTTCAGTGTAGTTAATTTGTATGTCAATTTGGTACTAGGCATGTTCTGAAGATAGTGCATTGAGTAGCTTCGAGCATTAAATAAATATCCTACATTCCTTCCAGGCCTAGAAATATTTCAAGCAGTATAGAGGAGAGAAGGAAAATGGCGAAATGATTAAGCAAATAGAGACAAGTTAGGAAAGGCAATTTTAAAAGGGTAAGGGGAATGTGGATGCCAATATCTATTTTATTTTCTGATTTGATGTTACATCAACACAGGAAAATCATCTACTAATGGGGAGCGCGGCAAGAGATCACCAAGGAACAACGTGTACTCTTCAATATCATGTATGTGTAATTCGTGTATCTATATCTGCTTTTTTATTCTAAATATGTTCGTATATATTTTTCAATGAGATTTTCTTACCTGACTTGTACTATTGAACGGTAATAGGACACCAATCTAACTATAGATTTATCACAACTCTATTCTAGGGGATGTATATGGCAAGTTCCTCTTTTTGAAAAAATAATATGTGTGAATTTAACTTGTAAATAAACATGACATTATGGCGTGCTATGTCTTCATGGAGCGATGGACCCTCATAGTGCTATTTATCATATCAATTGCAGTTATTGCTGTGCTGATGATTGCTTACCTTCACACAGAATCCAATAAGATAGTATCTGCACAATGTGATAAATCCAAACGGGTGTGTCAATTACGTAGCGAGATTACTCATTTTGGTGGATACTTCCAACGATACTCTTAGTACTATGTGCCCTTCCCGGTTTACGGTCCTGGTCTTGGTATTTATTCTCCGGGTCTAGGCATAGGGAATCCCAGTATTTGTGATAATTGCCTTAACAAAATAACCGAGAGGGACGAAAAACAGATTATCAATTCGAAGACTCCTGTATCTGAAACTGACCTTTCCTCACAAAACATGTCGCCCCAATAATCTAAATCAGAAAACGACGTCCGTTGCATTTGCGGTTCCAGTGGAAATCCTGTTCCTTATCAATTACATCCTTCATATGAAAATCCTATCTCAGGCGTAACTCATCCGCAAGAGGAGTGAAAGGAGTAGCGGTGAAAGTGGAGGGTGAAGCCCTTATCAAAAGTCAGGAATAGTGGCTGAATCAGTCTACGAATAAGTAGAACCCTTTATCTGTTCATTCCTGAAATGGCATTAGGTCAAATCAGAATTGTTTTTGCCACTGCAGCTAAATATAGCCCTTCACTATACCGTTACAGTATCTTCCTGTCTATTTACGTACCAAATTCGTCTCTGCAAAATTCTTGAATCAAAATCGTAATTATTTGGCATATAAATCAAATGAAGTTCCCTTCAAACGCGTGAAGGAATTCAATTATGGTGAAGATATCTTAATCAATAGATAAGGCGATTATTGACATTCTTGAGTAAAGAATTAACCGAGAGTGAAACATGGGCGATAGTCAAACCAGTCTGTAGAGAGTTGTACGATTTAGCGAATGGGGGTGACATCGAGTTTGTTTCTGGGACATTTAACGATAGGAGTGGAACTTATATAATCAATTTAAAATGCAAGCGTATACACCTGGCATCTAGAGGATTTAGAGATAGTATTGGAGATATAGAATATGAACCAGGAAGAATTCGAGTAGGATTAAGGGTTAGCGGAGCACCGGTCAATCTTTTTGCATATTTGATGTGACATAGTAGTGGAACTACAATACACTATCATTTCACCTATCTATATTTATATCAAATAAGCTTTAATTTGGACTGATTGGGGTGTCTCAAAGGCATGCATATTGATGGTTCGTAGGTAGTATGGATCTAGGTAGGTAGTTATGTAGTTATGCGATTCAACCAATCTCAGGTAATGAACGTTGGATAGTTGAGTCTAGAAAGTATCTTCGAAATATTCACAAGTAAATGTGTCTTGTTCTATCTTTTTTTAATAATGGATAACTTCCTGGAACATGAACCACTACGAGCAGTTAACTACTAATCACTATACACCTTTTTTGAAAACTGTTCCAAATTGCCAGAGGAACGCTATTTTACTTCATCTCCTCCGGGAAACTCCTATTTTTACTTGGCTAATTACTTATTCTCACTTATTTACTTTGGTTCGAGATCAGTTCGTTGAAAAACCCATTTCAATAAGAAATTTAATTGACCTAATAGGAAAAAACATTGGCAATGCCAAGACACCCTTAGTCTACGTCACGCCAAGTGTTAAAAATTAAACTGAACACTTCAATTATGCTATCAGAAAACATTTTGTATGGTTTGCAGTTTGAGATTTTTATCCAGAAGCTCAATACGAATTTCCCTTTCTAGTCACATTTGTGAAATGTTTCATTGTCATTTTTCATTTCCGACTGCATACACAACTATAAACTATCGGCATGCAGCAGTATAATTAAGCATTATTAACCTACCTAATCTTCCATCTGTCGAGAACTAGAAGGGGGGATTATTCTGATTCGAAACTGGTTTTGGTACACAACTTGGCCAGAAAATCGGTATCTGTCAGCGGTAACTGATATCCCATGTATTTGCATGTAGTCCCAAAGAATCGGGTATTCGTTGCAACGAGCTTATTTGACGATGAGACCTTAACTTCGAGATTCCATTTGCAAACAAGATTTGGATTTATGAGGTACACTTAAGTATAAGATCGAGTGATTTGCATGTGCCAAGGACATTGCTATCGTTTAGGTACCAGCATTATGAGTAAAGTGTTATCAGTATCCTATGTTAATATAATTATATGGATATGTCATCGACATGCGGTAATTGTGGTAAGAAGACCCAGGATTATCCGCTATTTTGTTACATGTGTGATGATTATTTTTGCTCCGAAGGTTGCCATCTCGCCAAACATTCCAGACCATGGCAAAAATATTAGTGCTGATAATCGAAACATAAGCCCGGCCTTAAGTTTAGGCTTAGGACATTAATATAACAATTGCTAAAATCTAGAGTAACAATATCTCATAAGTTTGATTTTGTCAATCCAATAGTAGGTTTTGGCTTCGCATATTACCCACATATATGCTTGTTCCATGAGCCCTTTCTAAGCCTGAATTTCGCATGCTCAAACTCCATGACTGCTGCGACATGTTAGAATTGCCGAATCTGAGATAATAAATTAAGGATTAGTGAGGTTAGCTAGCGATTTTATCCTGTAACAGAAGTTGCCAACCTATAAATCCAATTGTGCGAAACTGAAAGTGTTGCAAGGTCGGGTCATGACTCCCACTAACCGTTCGACGCAGCTGCCGATTGATGAATGCCAGGAGTGGATTTGGGATGCTCTTGATAGCACAAAAGACTGTGGGTTTGAGTTCGTAAAAGACGGGAATAAAGAATTCTTGATATTCAAGACAAATGATTTCTTCGCAGATGCCAAGGCACTGGAAAAGATTCGAAAAACTACTGGAATGGAATTAATTCAAATGAGTACCCACCATGGGTATACGCAGCTTTGGTTTGGTAGATACACCACAAAGAAAGATATAAATTTTAAGAGGATCTAGATTCGGTGTGTCAAATATAACCAAATTTATGTAGTGATCATCTGTGAATTATGTCATGCTTTCTTGACATAATTTCTTGCTAAAAACGAATTTGCTTGTAATTCAGGGAAGGTCTGTAATCCTTGGCTGGTCAAACTTGGGTCTGTAATCCTTGTACAATGCCTTCTCTATGTGGTTAGCACTAGCTTACCTAAAGTGGCGGAAATATGATTCTTAATCAAATCCTATCTTTGCCGTCAGGAACAATATCATAATTCCTTAATATATGGAAAAGCGAGTGGGAACTATCGATCCAACTACGCCTACCTTGAGATATCATCTTTTGGAACAATAGTCGTAATAAAGTGCCTTTGCCTAGGATGAAGGTCACTGATAATATATATGTCTTAAATCTCTACCTTCTTTTCTGGAAATGGTATACGATCATTTTAAGATCCTACAACTTCAAGAGGAAGGTGTCGAATCTAGTTTGATTTCTAACTTAAATAGAGTATGGCTTTGTGTTAATATTAAATGGTAACTAGGGATGCCTAAAGTATTTCAAGTGGTTAAGAAGAATTTCTTTTACCTGCATCGGGGTTGTAAAGATGTAAATATCTATACATGCGCATGAATGAATATGGAGAGTTCCAAATCGTAGGAGGCTATCCTATTTATACAATAGTATATTCGTAGAATGTACTGCAAAAATTATAATAGTTCTGTGTTCATTTTCAAATAATGGCTAATCAAACTGACCACTTCCTGTTCAAGGTCTTTATGCCTGTCTATTTGCTAATCTGTCGAAGAAAAGCAAGATCACGAGGTTTGTTTGCGTTAACTGGAAAATCTATTGAGGCTAACAAGGCCAAATTACTGATTATAATATCAGGGATTGTTGTCGCAGTATTCTTGCCAACTGCTATACTTCCGAGGATTAACAATCCCTTTTTTGTTTACAGGACTTCTATACATCTTGCAAGTATTGCGATATCCATTTTTCTTATATCAGTCTCCGTTCTAACCTATAAAAGGACAGGAAGTATCAAAATCTTGTATACTTCAGTGGCATTTCTTTCGCTTTTGGTTGTTGAGCTGATCTTCTTGCTTCAAATAGTTGATGGATCTAATAGAATTATGATACCTCTTGCTTATAGCGAGTTACCTCATATATTCCTGCTAACCATGTTGGCACTATTTGGGATCGGTGTTTTGAAGGTGGAGAAGTAACAGATCTAGAAATGGTCCCAAATAACCCCTATCGCGAGTCAAGGCGCGGTAGCAAAACCTTGATTCTTGAACAAATTGAGAGGAGCCCAGGTATTAGGTATAGGGAACTGCTAAGAATGACTGGTCTAACTAACGGTGGGCTTGAATATCATTTAAAAATTCTTGAGAAATCACATCAAGTTAGGGTTGATCGACATGATGGTAGAAGGACAAGATATTACTCTCTAAATATCTCTATTGAGGAGTCTAATATTCTAGGTTGCGTCAGGAACAAGGTGGCAAGGAAAATCGTCTCATTTATACTAGAACATGATTTATGTACCTTTGGTGAGATAGTAGAACACACTAGAAAAGCGCCATCTACAGTATCATGGTACCTAAAGCGTATTTCAGAGGCCGGTGTGATTTCCGTAATTTTCGGACAAGATTGTCAGTTATATAGTATTGCGAACAGTCACACCCTAAATGAAGTGCTATCCAAGTATGCGGAAAGCTTTCAGGATAAGGTCACGGATGCATATTATGAAATGTTTGGTGAAATTTAGGACGCAATCAGTGCATTGTCTCTAATAAACCTGCGTTTGAGGCTTGGTGATAAGGCCAAAGAACTATTACCAATCCCACGAGAACCGATTATCAGAAGGACTAAGATCTAATACTCCCTAGTTTAGGATTTAGTAAACTTAGTATGCATAGCATTTTGTAGCCGACCTCTTTCCCTGAGTTGCCTGAATCTGAAAGTTTTCATGGATCTGATTTGCCATGGTTCAAAGCATGCGTTCTGGTTCATTCTCATCCTTCGAACAAAAACAGTACAATATTCTACAAGAGAACGGTCAGCTGGAGCTTGAATTTGAAGTGGAAACAATCTCTCCAGTAGTGCCATCTAAGAAGTAGAAGTTGTGGTTGTGTCTTACTTCCCATCCAAAGTAGCTTCCTGTAGTTAGAGTCGGCTGTGTTTTGCCTATGAGTCTGCCAATAGAATTAGAATTTGGGTCAGAGACAAAAATCTCGCCATCACCTTTTAGATACACGTATCTGGTTGAGAAGTCACTTGTACTATAATTCGTAAGATTCAAGTCATGTGCAACAACCGTGACTGCTTCATCAGCAGTGATGGGTGTTGAAAAGTAAGTCGGAAATAACAGCGAATTTTGCAAACCAAAGTATACAAAAACCGTTGCAACTCCGCCTATTGCGATTAAAATCAACAGTCTTTTATCCACCGCAGTATCCCCGTAGTTATTACATCTCCAATAATGAATCCTCACTACTACTGTAGACTATGGATGAATTGCGGATTAATAATAATTCTTTCAGTGATCATTTTAGGTGATGTCATTCCTATAGATTTGGGGAGCAGGTAAGGCATTTTAGCATTCCCATTCGTATCTAAGCCTACGCTTCTACTGAACAAATATATCTCCTATTTTCATCGCATGAAGTTTACTTTGTGATCGGTTGAGCCATCATCATTCCAAAGGTCTCGTTTTATCACTATGACAAAATAGTCGCAGTACAACGTTCCTGCATAAGGGAAATCTAACAAAAACACGTTATTTGTTGTTGGCCAGGTCATTTTAGTTTTTTAGTATATTCGTCGAATGCTCCAGTAACGGGGGCTTATTTAATGAAATAGTCAGAAATGCCATGCATTATAACTATCTCAAGAATTGCTTCTAGCTAGAGGTGTGTAATAGTTGCAATAGCTTTCATGAATGCTTATCACATAATTATTTAGAAATATGTGCATCGAAGCGTAGCAGGCAATTTCGACAGATCGGGTAGCTTATCAATAATTTAGTAGCTGATTTGTCATTACTTTTTAATCCCCATTCGTCAGTAATGAAACAAACGGATCTCCGTCTCATTGACATTTTTGGGATTATGTACTAGTAGGCTAATATTAGTGGAATACAGCTTATTTATCACAAAATCGTAACATCAGAAAATTTATGAACAAAAGTAATCTTTTTAGGTCTTGGTCTCGCAGCGTTCGCGATTATTATTTAATTTCGCCTAGGGCGCGGGTACTGACAAATTCGGGATAAAAGAAATTTATCCTACAAAACCTGGGGGAGATGAGTGGTTCATGAGGATGGAAGATCCATCACAGGATTCGAGGATTGACGGTGAGGGACCAAGAACTACGTTCCTTCAACAGAATGATGATGGCAGTTGGAAAGTGCAAAGCACAGAAGTACGTTATGGAGTGTTAACGTCGGCAGGATATCACCCAGACCAAATTACCTCCATTGACCAGCGAGTGTTGGCATCGAAAGGATACATATAATCCCCAAGTGACTGGAAGAACGTCGAAATGACTGGCTACTGACTTACCCGATCGACCCAAAACGGCCCTCCACATATAGAACTAGTTGCACGTGGCGGGAGAAATACTCTGTTAAGACAATGCGAAGCAACAACATATCGTTCGAATACGTATGTAGATGGCAGGGTGAAATTTGAAAAAGATTAGGAACATACTATGGGCTACATGACCAGTGATCCGGAAAGACTGCATGCCTTTGCCCCGCTGCTTGGGCATTGGATCGGGATTAAAGCTGTATTTTATACTCTCCCAGATGGGCATTCAGTAAAGCTTGAACAGTGGACTAGCGCGGACAATAATGACTGGCACAGGGTAGTTGGTTATGTCGATCATGATCAATGGGGTGGAGGAAATCCTAATTGTGGTGGTGCGGACAACCAGATTATCACTTGGGGGGGCCAATTGCTATATTCAGATGGGACAATATTGACGATATGGATGTTAAGAACTTTAGCGTGAGAGAAATAATACATCCTAGATGAAAAAATACACCCGATGGTACCATGAAAGATAGTGTGAACGTCAGGATTAGACATATTCACAAATGTTGCCTCACAGATACACAAACAAAGAATTCGTCCGAATAAGTTCTTGAATTTGTATTTTTGTATGTAGAGGAAGTCATCTGAAGAAATATTTGTATTACTTACAACTTAATCTGAATTACGGTGTCTATATTTCCTAAGGGCTCTAATCCGTTCAGTTATAGTTCGAATTTAAGTATTTCAGATCTTACTTACTTCAGTATGGAGATAGTGATTCAGTGAACATACTCTTTATCGATATAACACCACTTCCATGATCTATTAGGAAGAGCGACCATAACGGGGTGCCTCGTCTCGTTGAAGTGGCGGGTAGCGTGTGACCCAATAGAGGAATCACAGCATCCTACATGCCCACACGTTAGGCACATTCTTAGCGCTACCCAATCCAGTTCTTCCTTTTGACACTCTTCGCACCTACTAGCATTAGGTGAAACATCCTCCATTGACCCAGTATAATGTAGACAATTCTTCTTATTGTTCATACGCAATAAGTTTAGTAACGACGAAATGCAGAAAAATCTTTCTAAAATGTTCATGCGAAACCAGAGCCTATTCCATAGCTCTTATTTTTGCTCTCTTACGGCAAATCTGATTTGTCTTGTTGTGAAAGACTATCGTTTTATTTAGCAACAGGATTGGAAGCTTTTTGAACAATTCTTTGAGGCAATCACGGCAGTACCGTTGACATGAACTCCTTTTTGAAGAATTCCAATGTATCGTCATCAAGTATGCAAAACTCGATCAAAATAATTGTGGTCTTGTCGTTGAATTCCCTTAAGAACCTTTTCGATTCTTCCAACATTATCTTGGCGCATTCGTCTTTCGGAAATCCAAAACTGCCGGCACTAATTGCCGGCATGGAGATAGTTTTGAAGCCCCTTTCAGAAGCAAGCTTCAATGCGCTCAGAACTGCCTGCCTTAATTTATAATTTTCATCTCCTTGACCCATTTTTGGGCCTACTGCGTGTATTATTGCACTACAATGCAACGCTCCAGAATTAGTAATCGCCGCTGAACCAACTGATACGTTTCCTATTTTATCACTCTCCTTTTGAATTATCGTTCCTCCTTTCCTCACAATTGCACCTGCGACACCAGCCCCGTGCTGCAAGTAGGAGTTAGCGGCGTTAACTATGACGTCTACCCGTCTTTCAGTGATGTCTCCTCTTACGAGCCTGATAATTCTACCGTAATCGAGCTTAATCTCACTTATGGTGCTCAAATCCTATCGTGCTGAAAATAAGTAAGAGGGCTTTTATTAAATCTTGTAAGTTTATACAATTCAGCTCAAGCTAAATGCCTCAAATTGTAAAAGCAAGTTGCTGGATACCAACAGAGGAAATGGGGATAACGATTCGATTAGCCACTACAATTCTACTGGGTTATGTACTCCTAGATGCCAAATATATAACGAAAATAAATAATCTAATTAGTACACACTTTAGATTACGCAGTTAATAAGTAACAGTTCTTCCTGTGCATTCATTTTTAACGCTTCCGAAGAGAATCGAGATCTCTCCCCAGATTAAGTATTATTGTCCAGTCAATGATCAATTATCCGGCCCTTTTTATAATATGATACCCAAACTCTGTTCTTACAGGCACTTGTGTGAGCTCGCCCTTCTTTAGCCTGAATGCAGCTTCCTCAAACTCTTTGACCATCATGCCCCTTCCGAATAAACCCAGATCGCCGCCTCGTTTTGCGCTTCCTCTATCGATTGATAACTCTCTCGCAAGGTTGGAAAAACCTTCTCCTCTTTTTAAACGCTCGATAATCTCTACTGCTTCGCTTTGTTTCTTCACAAGTATATGTGAACATTTTATTTTATCTGCCAAAACCCTATTTACTTATCCTTATGTCAAATATTACTATATTGAAAACCATTCTGGCTCAGCTGCTATATGAGAGAGATTAGTTGGTTAGTTTGATATCCGTTACACTATCAGTCTGGAGGGATTTGTTTTGGTTCACATTTGTGATGGCGAATTTTCAAAATTTAGATCTGAGGTTATTACGACAAGCAAGATAGGCATGACCCTCAAAGAGCCAACTTAAAGAATTAGCATGGGCAGCAGGAAGATAGACACTAATAGGCCATAATTTGTCCAATTATCATGAATCTGTTGCTTAGGCCTAAGCTAGGGTCTTGGAGATTAAACGATCTATTCGACGAGCCAAAAGGGAAAAAATTTGATAATTTCTTAAAAGCTATAACTCTTAAGGTTGAGGAGGTAGAAAACAGACGTAAATACTTAAAGGATGAAATATCAACGACAGAATTCGGAAGCATTCTCCATTCAATAGAAGAGATTTCAGAAATGATCAGCTTAGTTGGGGGTTATGCTCATCTGAGCTATGCCGCGGACACCTCTTCAAATGAACTCGCTGCTCTTGTGACGAAAATAGGAGTATTCGGATCAAGTCTCTCGAATAGACTCCTTTTCTTTGATCTTTGGTTCAAGAAGGAAGCCAGTGCAGAGACTGCACAACGTTTGATAGAGTCCGTGCTTCCTATCTATAGACACCACCTACGACATCAGCGTTTGCTCGCAAAATATACCTTATCGGAGCCTGAAGAGAAAATCATTACAACCCTTGGAGTTACAGGTACAAGCGCACTGATCAAGATTTACGATCGAATGACGAGTGGTTTCGAATTTATGGCTACGTTTAAGCATGGTAAAAAGCTAATCAAGAAGAGATTTACCAATAAAGAAAGATTAATGTCGCTCACGAGAAGTACAAAGGCAGACGAGAGGAAAGCCGCATACGATGCACTTCTGAAAGTGTATAAAGAAAACAGTGGTGTACTGGGCGAGATTTATCAAAACTGTGTAATTGAGTGGCGAGATGAAAATATTAGTATGAGAGGGCATGTCTCTCCAATCTCAGTCAGGAACTTACACAATGATTTAGATGACTCAACTGTAAATACCTTGCTTTCGGTGTGTAGACGAAATTCGAAAGTTTTCCACGAGTATTTTAAACAAAAAGCTCGTTTGTTAGGCATTAAGAAATTGCAACGATCTCACCTATATGCACCTCTAACATTGAAGTCAACTGATCAGAAAAAGTTCACCTATCCCAAGGCAGTACATACAGTGCTTGAGACATTTGGAAAATTTCATCCAACCTTTAGACAATATGCGGAGAAAGTCTTCAATGATTACCACGTAGACTCGGAAATTAGAAGGGGTAAATTAGGGGGTGCTTTTTGCTCTTCCTTGTCTCCAAAATTGACTCCTTATATCTTGTTAAACTTTGACGAAAAAGCTAGGGATGTTTCCACTATGGCTCACGAATTTGGTCACGCTATTCATAGTATGGCATCTGCCGACAAACCAATTCTAGTGTGGGACGCCCCCTTACCACTAGCTGAGACCGCCTCAGTTTTTGCTGAGATGCTACTTAATGAAACATTGTTGGAACGCATATCGAGCAAAGAAAGAAAAATTTTGCTTGCCGAGCAAATAGATGATATGTACGCCACTATAATGCGGCAAGCATATTTTACACTTTTTGAGATTGACGCCCACCGAATTATCGCTGAAGAGCATGCCACCATAGATAAAGTCTCAGACCTCTACCTGGCCAATCTGGTTGAACAATTTGGAGATTCAGTAAGTATAACTCGCGATTTTCGTTGGGAATGGCTTTACATCCCTCATTTTTATCACTCTCCATTTTATTGCTATGCATATTCCTTTGGCAACCTACTAGTTCTGTCGCTGTTCCAACAGTATAAATCAGAGGGTAAAGAAACCTTCATTCCAAAGTACTTTAAAATATTGGCTGCAGGGGGATCACAAAAACCTGAAGACTTGTTAATACAATCTGGGATAGACGTATCAAAGGATGAATTTTGGCAGCAAGGATTTGATTTAGTGTCAGCTAAAATTCAGGAATTGAAAGCATTAAACTAGCTTGTGTTCAGAGTGATCTCAGATAATCGACCCTCCCAGAAATGTTGCAGGCGCTACTTGTTTTTTCCATATTTTCACTTTGTTATCTAACATGTCTATCTTCTTAATGCTTCCAACGGTGAAAGCCGTGAAGCTTTCCATGCAGGAAATATCCCGGCAGCTAAACTTAGAATTACCGAGAGGATCCAAACATTAAGTATATCCTGTGGTATGAAAATAGGGCTGATATGTGCAACGGCGCCACCACCTCCGCCACCTGGTCCTGGAGCATGCGGAGCAAACCCTGTTAGCATGTACGCCAGATTTACACCCATCACAATACCCAGAGTTGATCCAATTAGTCCAATAAGTAACGCCTCGCTCATAAAAAGGGAAAGAATAAATGTATTCTTTGCACCAATGGCTTTCATTGTTCCAATTTCCTTAACTCTCTCATTGACAGATGTGTAAAGAGTAGTAATGATGCCAACAGCGCCAACAAGTAATGAAATAAAAGCTATATCTAAGATAAATGAGCTATTGCCACTTTGAAACTGTTGTCTTGTCTGTAATATAGCTTTTGGTGTGATCACTCCAATATTGTTGCTGCCATATATGTTAGTGATTTCTTGTTGTACCGCATTAACATAATCAGCAGAAAGTGCAGCAACAGCCATTGAATCATATTTCCCAGACTTATGAAATAGGGAATTTGCAGTCGCTTCATTAATCACCACCGCTCTGTCCACTTGGTTATTGCCTGTAGGTGCTATCACTCCGGTTACTATAAAACTCCTTGATGCTGTCTGGAGCTTTCCCGTGGTAGGATCTGCATATGAATATGTTGCCTTTACAGTTTGACCGACTGTCACGAATGGAGTTGTCAGTCCTGGAGGATTGGCAATGCTATCGCCAACCAACATACCTGAGGGATTGTTTGCCTGAATCGAAGAACCAGGTACCAGTTGTAAAGAAGGAGCAATCACTACAAGCTTAGTTGGATCCATACCCATAACTTGAGCATTCTCAACGTTACCCATGGCATTAAGTTGTAGCTGTCCTTGATATTGAGGGATGACCTGTTGTACATAGGGCAATGATTTTATTCGATTCACGACCTCAGAGTTAAATATAATAGTAGGAGGACCTTCCGGACCACGAAATCCATGTTGGCCTGAACTAACAAACATTATGTTAGGTGCTAAAAAGTTTAATTGCTTGGTTACAAAGGCACTCTGGCCTGCACTCATACCATTTATAGCAATCATCAAGCCTCCGCCAACAATAACCATTAATATCGTTAGAGCAGACCTGGCTTTCCTTTCCCTCAAAGCATCAAATGACAGGATAAATATTTGTTTGAAATTTTTATTATTATTCTTCTTCTTGGCAGGAGAAGTTATAGGAACTGGCCTTGAAGCCTTGAGTCCTACTTTGGTTTTAGGAGCTGATTTTTCATCATTTTTGAGGGAATCCTCTCTTAGACCCATGGCTTAAACTATCGCTCCTGCAATATTACTATATCGAATTTGTTATTTCACTCATCCTTCTTTGGATCTACTGATTTGTGGGAACCATCAATCAAAGATTCAATATCTTCATTAGGCCCAGTTTCATCAGGCAAAGCTGTCTGAGCCAGATATGCGGCCTTGGCTCGTCTTCTCCGTCTCCTAATATACAGTAGAACTGCTATGATTATAGCAGCAATCACTATCCAAAATAACATAGGAAGGCCTAAAAATCCGCCACCGCCACCGCCACCACCACCGCCACCACGGTGGCCACCCCCAGCATGGGCACCTGTACTAGTTAGAAAACCAAGGATCCCACCCCTTTGTTCGGTATGTTGTTGGGGCTGTTGTTGGACTATCTGCACGCTATCGTTCAAGTAATCAGTATGACTATTTTTCAAGTCATCGCTATACGTAACCTTAAGCATAACAGGATAGACGCCAGGAGCTGTGTTATTCACGTTAACAGTAAGTGGAATACTGAATGGTAAAGGAGAGTCTGGCTGAAGATCGCCGAGATATTGTGGTGGTGGAAGGGCAGAGTTTGTCGCAGAAGCATCTGAAGAAGATGACGCTACCTGATTACTACCAGAGCCTGTAGTGCCAGATTGGCCGTGATGATGTTGTTGTTGCTGATTCGTGCCGGACGTTCCATTGGTTGGAAATGGTTGGTTAATTAATTGAACTGTGCTATAAAGCCCTATAGTATTCCCTTCGTTCAGCAGGTTTCCAACTAAGTTGGGTACGCCTGCGATGTAATTAATACCAAGTCCATTAGCACTGACTTTAATGCTTCCAATAACTGTTCCACCAAGAATGAATGAACCAATTTGAGATTGTCCTTGGGAAATGTACTGCATAGTCACGAGAAACGAAACCGGTTGAGCGATTAGACTTGATGACGCGAATATTTTTGTAGCGAATAGGTGGGAGGTATGTGGTGCCATATTAGGTACACTCCACAGGGTGTCTCCAACGATCTTTAGTCCAGCTGTTTGAGAAGCAATAGATATTACAGCATTAGTAATCGGTAAATCATTGTTGTTAGAAACACTAAAATGCATATCTTCAGTGTTTCCGGCGACAAGAATCAAAGAACTGCTATTAGCTTGTTGATTAGGGTTGTTACCGACTGTAGCACTTCTAATGTGCTGAATATTTGGAGGTCTGGCCAATGGATCTTGCATCTGATTGGAAGCAGCTTTGGCCACCTCGCCGGTTATAGCTTTGTCAACCTTCGTATTCTTTTGCGCAAGAGCAAGTTGAGACGTACTATTATTGTTAAATTTGGCTAAGTTGTCGTATGCAATAGCTTTAGGTTCAAGACCGGGGTTGTAGTATGCTGGAGAGACAGTTATGCCTGCTGTTGTGTTGCCAATATGTTTTCGGTTAATTCCGGGGCTCTCCCCAGTGCTTGAATTAGTCGTACCTGTTGGCATCAAATGTGAGGTTGTTGAGTTCATCGATTTAGTAGAGTTTACAACCGATGGTAACTGGGCACTATTTGACAAATGTGTAGCTAGACTGCCTAGATTAGCCGTACTTGTAGAGTTACCTAACTTATTAGTCGATGTTAAGTTTGGGGCATTTGAAGTATTGTTGTTAGGCACACCAGTTGAGGGGCTAGCACTTATTCCTGCAGATGGAGTTACTGTGATACCAGCTTGAGGAGGAGTAGGCTGTACCAGAAATCCAACCGAGTAAATGGATGAAATTGATTGACCAACGGAGTTGGTGTAAGTTATCTGAAAATTCAGGTTTTGCAAAGTTCCACCAGACGAATACGATGGATAAATTACCGGATTTATTTCGGCCCTACCATTTGACGGTATGGTTCCAACGTCAAAAGTTCTAGCTCCTATATTTACTGTTGGAATCGAAGATGGAGGAGTGAGTGTAGTGACTTGGGCACCAGGACCTGTTGTAGCATTAGTACCACTACCTGGAGAGGAAGTGGAACTACTGCCCGTGCTAGGACTACTGTTTATGCTGTTACCACTGATGCTAGTAATTGTGGCTATAACACCATGAGCAGTTGCACTGCCTTCATTAGTTATCTGTATCCTGGCAATATTTGAAACCCCAGGATTGAGCGAAGTGGTGGTAGGAACAGTATCAATTATCACTCTGCCCGGAAGTATGAATGGCACAGCAAAGTTTTGTGTTCTGTATAGTCCAGGTTGTAGCTCTGGCACCTTGAAGTAATATATAGTAAGGGAAGCCAAATGCTTCCCCAGTATTGCATTTCTATCAACATTCACCTTGAAATAAAGTGTATACATTTGACCGGCCGTAACGAGGTTATTATAGGTTGCAACAGCAATCTGCTGTTGATGAAGCTGCTGTCCCTGAATTGTAGAGTTCGTACTCACAGGATTGAAATTGTTCGTCACTAAGCCGCCAGTAGTAGAACTGAATCCAGGAGGCAAGGTGAGATAAGCAGTTATACCACTAATAGTTGAAAATTCTGGATTGCTTAGTTCTACAGCAAGAATCGATTGACCATCTCCTGGTCCTACCTCTTCTTGCACCGGTACAGGTGTGGCCTGCAATGATGATGAAGATATAGTTCCATTGCCGTTTGTAACGCGTGCGGTATTAGAGGCCCAATAAGCATCTACGAATCCATTCGTCGAACTCATTTGGGAATCCATTGGTGCTGGGGAACTACTCTCCAGTATGCCGTTTCCATTAGCACTTGTTGGTGCAACAGATCCTGGTATGTTAGGTACGCTAACCGAATCATTGATAATTGTCTGTCTTGAGTTCTTCAGATCATCGGTGTATGTGATTTTAATCGAAACAAGATAAATACCAGATTGCAATGAGTTGCTTGTTCCTGCTCCAAGCGACTCGGGATGCTCCAATGTGGTATTGGTCAAACCGGCAAGATGAGTAGTCCCTGAAGGGGTATTTTCAGAAAGACTACTTGGAGACTGAAGCTTTTGTGATGAAACAACCTGTAGTGGAATATTGAAGGGCGCAGGAGTATTGACTGCAATATTCCCCAAGTACTGCGAGGAAGTAGGTACTAAAATTGTACTGAGCTGTTTACCAGATGTTGCAGAGAGTTGATCAATTGGTTGTTGAACCATTTCGACACTTGCAAACTGGGCAGGAGTGTTACCCTCGTTTAGAACGTTGCCAACCAAATTAGGAGTGCTCCCTATGTACCTTATTCCTAAGCTATTCGCGCCTAGCTGAATAGATCCAACTACAATAGCGCCCAAGTTAAACGAAGCCGATTTTAGTTGATGGTTATTTTGAATATATTGTATAGAGACTGTAAAAAAAACTGGGCTGCTGATTAAAGATGTGGATGCAAAGACCTCAGTAGTTAATACTTGACCAGTACGTGATGGTATACTCGGTAAATTCCAACTCGAAGGCCCTAAAATTCTTACTGATGTAGTTTGCGACGTCAGAGAGACCGCCAAATTCGTTAGAACAGACGGCACCATAAATGGGCCAGCCAGTGCATTGTTAGTATTTATCGTGAAGCTTATTGGTTGCACCTTACCTGCAATTATTTGGATATTGCTAGGAGTTGGCGAGGATATAGGTGATGAAACAGGTGGTGAGATTAGTGGTGGATCCGTGGGAGAGACAAAGTGTAAATTATCATTTGATGTTTTTAGCGAACTTGAGGCTCGTATAAATGAGAAAGATGAAGCATATGACGACTCCGCAACTATAGGTAACACCAACGTACTTGATACCAAGGCGATGGCGCACATCAATAGGGCCATCCAAGATGCAAGAGTTTTATCTTTCACTTCAATATCTTTCAATGTTTATGACCTCTTTTTCTATAGCTCCATCTCTGATGTGTATTGCCCTGTCAGTTGCCTCAGCTAGTTCGGGATTATGTGTTACCATAATTACAGTCCTACTAAATTTTCGTGACAAGAGAGTCATGAGATTAAAGACATCTTTGCCGGTTTTAGTATCGAGATTCCCAGTGGGTTCATCTGCAAGAATTATTTTCGGATCATTCATTAAAGCTCTTGCTATGGCCACCCTTTGTTGTTGACCTCCACTAAGGTTCGCAGGTTTGTATTTCGCTTTATCTTTTATTCCTAAGAAATTCAGTAATTTCGAGGCTCTACGTCTTCTGTCGCCATCACTCATACCACCAGTTATCCCTGGGAATTCAACATTCTTTAAAATCGTAGTTCGATTAATTAAGTTGTAGGACTGAAAAATGAATCCAAGAGTACTGTTCCTAACTGCCGCAATTTGTGAATCATTTAACGAAAAAATATCTATTCCATTCATAAAAACCTTGCCTGAGGTCGGCCTATCCAAAGCTCCTAACATGTTCAACAATGTGGACTTACCACTTCCAGAGGGTCCAACAACTGCCACAAATTCGCCCTTGTTTACTGAAAAGCTAACATTTCTCAGTGAGACTACTTTGCCCATTGAGGATACATAAACTTTGGTCAAGTTCTCAACGGTTAAAGTGGCCTCAGAAGGAATACCAGCTCTAGGTATCAAGTCTTACCTTCCTCACAGATGATCTTTGTTGCTCGGCTGACATTATTTACTGTTTCCTCTAAAATTTTTACTCGGCCTTATTAAAAAGACCGTGTTTCTTATAAAAAATATATGATACATTCGACGAACATACCATCTGAGACTGTTTTTGTCCAATTATGACTCGGCTGACCATTTATACCTTCTCTTTAAACCTTTGAAGTATCAGCATAAGGCACACTACTTAAGTCAATCCCAAACCTTTGGATATCATTTTGCATGCTCAACTTGTGAGGAAACAACGAAAGCTGCCGTCAAAGCTTATTACAAAAATTTTAGACGCTTTTTGTAAGAGCAGTACCAATTATACAAATGTATCCAAGACTGTTTTTGTATTGTTCTTAGGTACGGTTTTTTTAAAAAATTAAGCGACTTTTATAATAGTCAGAACTGCGAGACATTCGATATGTCTGGTCATTCACGTTTTAGAAGTAATGATGACTCGACCTTCAAAAAAGGGGGAAACATTATACTTGCTATAAGTTTCATCGGCATTCTTTTGGCATCTACCACGTTAACTGGAACGCTGTTGGCGAGAACATCGATATTCCCCATACCGCAAGAACAGCAACAGCAAGCATTAAAAATATGGTCAGATTCACTTCCAGCCTTATCTCAAAATCAGGCTATACCCCTCACCACCTTCCACACGAAGAATCTGAGTCCACCACCTCAAGATTCCCCGAGCCTAAGTCACCATTCAGCGCAAACACCAGTACCATCTAACGACACGTCGGACGTTACTAAGAAGTCTAACTCAACAAGGCCCGCTAACATGACTTCTGCTAGATCTAATTTCACTACTATACGCATAGTGCAGAATTTTACTAATATACGGGGCCCAGTTAAGGTTAACTTTGTCAACTCTTATTGGACATATAATACAGCACAAGACCAATTCGTTGCTGGCACGACATCAGCACGTACGCCGGGTCAGAGCATACTTCCGGTAATAAAACAAGAGGTGGGCCCTGGTGAGGGCCAATCGTTACTCGCAGTAGTTCTTATTAATGAAGGTTTTTCTGCTATCACTGGTTTAACAAGTTCTTTAAAACTTCCTCAGGGCTTTGAACCCTTGCTCACTCCTAAACAAAGTAGCATTCCAGGTTCAGACCCTCAAACTGCATTATCTAGTTACGATGGAGTTGTTAATCCTGGTGGTGCATTCACCTTATATTTTCCGGTTAAGGTCTTGAGCAACGCTCAAGTGGGAAAACAGTATAACGCATACTTGAAACTTGGCTATGTAAAAGTTACAGAGCTAAGACAGAAACTATTTAGAACTGCAATGATCACAGTACCATTTACCATAAGTGGAAAAGTGATACTTGATGTGGTTACTTCTTCTCCATCCCCAGCCGCATTGTCAAATATTTCGTCTTTAGCTAATTCACCATCGTTGCTCCAAACGTTGAATCTGATACCAGGAAATCCTAATGCAGTAAAGCTGACTATTCAAAATGATGGATCTGCAACTGCGCGTGGAGTAATAGTTTCCATTGCTGGGTTAACAAGCGCATCTCCGTCTAGCACCACCGTCACTGTTGGAACTAATGTAACATCTGGCGTAGCCCCGCAGGCCCCATCATCGTCAACTGTTATACTCGGCTCCAAGGTCTTTAACGTAGGATCTATACCTGCAGGCGGATCACAGCAAATTACTGTAGTTATCTATCCTAGTATTTCAGGTGCAGGATCTGTCCAAACTTTAAACCTGGGAATTATGTACAATGATGCCTACGGCAACAAGAAGACTACAAATCAAATCATCGGACTGCAAATATTGCCAATATCTCCTCAATCAGGATTAAGTGTGACCCCGTCCACACCACCATCATCCGCACCACCATCATCCGCACCACCATCATCCGCACCACCATCATCCGCACCACCATCATCCGCACCACCATCATCCGCACCACCATCATCCGCACCACCATCAACTGCAGTACCGTCATCATCAATTCCACTTTCGATTTCTCCAATGGCGGCCACAGGAAAGGGATTATTGACCAGCGATGCATCGCTCGTTCGAACATCCACTAACTTGGCTAGTACGAGTACGAATTCAAATTTGCGCGTCGCAAACCCATCTAGTTTATCTCAAAGTAATAGTCCCTCGCTAATCGAGATAGCTGCTGGAAGGGTTCAAAACGTAACATTTGCAATACATAATGAAAACGCTATTGCATCGGCTCTGATCAATCCTACCCAGAATTCAATGACTGATCTAGCAGTTTCGTTAACACCTCAAAACAATTCTGTTAAGATACTTGGTCCTTCAAGCTGGAATATTCCAACTATAGCGTCCGCCTCAGGCCAGCTCCTTACCACTCAAGTCTTTGCCCCGGTATCATTAATGTATAATCCCATCGTTTTCACTGTGGCAATTCAATATATCCAAAATAATCACCAAGTAAAATCAGCCAACTTCGATTTAGGGGCAATGGTTGTAGGCGATATTCAGTTGAAATTGGATAACCTTAGAGTGCAATTTAATGGAAATACTCCTACCCTTGTAGGAAATATTTTGAATGAGGGGAATACGCCCGCGTTATACGCTAGCGTCGAGACGGTGAAACAAGGTCAAAGCCCATCACAAGCTCAACTTCCATTTTCTTCATCTTTAGCTTCAGAAAATAATTTAGAAACGGTCTTAACGGCAAATTCTACGCAGTATATTGGAAATATACTTTTAAGTTCTCCTCATTCGCTCAATGTGCCTTTGCAAGAAGTCCATCTTTTAGGCGCGAGGACCCAACCATTAAGTAAAATGACATTGTATCAGAATACTAAAGATAAATCACCATTTCAAACAAGAATCGCAGAAAACTCCTCAGATAATGAATCTCGTGATTCGCAAGCTGGCAATACTCAAATTGCTGGTACCTATCCGGTGTTACTAAGAATTACGTATAGCGATGGCTTAAAAAATATTCATCAATTAATACTAAGCAGCCCTCTCCAGATTGAGCCAAAACAACCTCAAAACTCCTCTCCTTGGCTAGCTATACTAATTGGACTTCTGATCTTGGCCTTGGGTGCAGGCATATTTTTGCTACTTCGCTTGTCAATTGAACGGCGCAGCAAATTTACTGCTTATTGTAGGAAATTGACATCGCGGATTAGGCCACCAAATATCAGTGGCGAGCCCATGAAGACAAACCTCACAACTCAACCCGGAAAAAGGGACGGAGCTCCCTTCTAAACCTAAAGAAATTTACAACTATTGCAACTATGGCAAGAGTAGTTGGTTTAATTCGGGCAATAATTCCTTCGTATTCGAAAGACATGGTTGAATCGAAATTTCGGTATGATTCAGATATATCATACTTCGGGACAGACATTCACAAGGTGTAAAAAATCAGAATCATGTGACTTGTATTATGAACGGACGCACCATAAATTGTGACCCAAATCCGGCTTTATAAGACTGAATTTCTTATCTTTATAATCGAATCTTCTCCTATCAAATTTATTCGTCAATAAACAAATAAAGATTAGCTAAAAACTTCCTTATAATGAAGACTAACCAAGTCCCTATAAATGATATAATCAGCTAGCAATCTGATGTATACGAAAGCAACCAATCTAATTATATTCGCCTTTGTAGCATCCATTGCAATATCAATACCAATAGTATTGTTAACTTCCATTTCTTACCCCGTATATGCAAATGGCAGCTTCACACATCACCACCACCATAGTTCTAACCTAAAGTGTACCCCAACTATGATCCACTTAACTGATCGCTTAGTCACAAGCATCGTTTATGCTTGCAATGTATCAAAGGTTCATCCACCTATCGTTCATTTCCCAAATTCCGTGGTGCGTGGCTAAGATGAGATGTGGCCAGCTAATAAAGCTCGCCTGACAGAGAGTTACGCAAACAAACAGACACTTATTGGCATAACTTAGCTGATTCACAATAGTAGTAGTCATTCCTTGAAAAGTCACAAATAGGTTTGAGATTGTTATCTGCGATAGCTTTAAATGTTCAGTGAATATAATACATTCGTCGAACGTATCATATTGTTTTAATAAAATATCTGTGCTACAGCACCGGCTGAGATACTCTTGGTTCTCGGCACTCCACAGATATCAGAAACCCCGTTGCGGCGTCCGGAAGTCAACTGGACGCCGCCTAAATTCGATCATAATTATGTCTCTCAGAAATTGAAACATCTGCTCTTCCTTACAGATGGTGGGAATATTGCAACAGGTAGAGTGGGTAGTACCACTAGATTGTGCCTTTACGAAAAGTTTGCATTAAGTCTCATCCCTTAATCTTACTTATACTGTAAACCAAGTCCTACGAGTATTACCAATTAACTCTTTCGATTTTGCTAATGAAGTAAATGGGCGGGGTAACGGGCATGGCAAGTGTAATTATACAATTTCATTGAGAATAAATTCTGAACTAGCTTTCAATAGATTGTCTCTTATGGTTCATTCGTATTATAGCATCTAAATATATGAGAATTAAATTCAATTGAATTTTTCTTATCAGAGCCTTAATCGAATTTCATATAATATGTGTAGCAGGTGTTAAGACTGAAATGGCCTATAGTATGCTCGTTATCCCACAGTGGAACGGAGTTATAAAATACCTAAGAATCGAGATATCAAATAGTAATTCAACCAGGTATTGTATGTTCACCGAATCTTCTTGGTTTACCTATCCTCCCGGAGGTGCTGCCATTTATTGATATTGAAACCACTCTCATTGTTTGGGTTCGTTTCGATTGTATTAATTTCCACGATGTTAACAAACTCTGCAGCTGCCCAATTAGCTACAACCCCATTAGGAATAAAAATAACCTCACCAACGAGAGGTCAACAAATCCCAGCGGACACAAATAGTCTAAAGATTAACGGGTTTTCTAATCAAGGTGATCTATTGCATTGTAATGTGTACGTGATCGTCAACAATATCAAACCCTATCAAAAGGCCATCAGTAGCGTTACCAATAATAAATCAAGTAATCCTTCGACATGGGTTTATTATCTTGTCCCGACTTATACTTCAATCAAGATCGGAGCAAACAAAGTCACCTCAAAATTGGCATGCGAAAGTAACAACAACACTGCTGCTAATGGTGTAACAACTCTCACAAAGTTCTACAGCATTAACTTCACGGGAATTACAAGGTCTGGAGCTAACCCGAATGGTATAAAAAGCCCAGCTTATACAAATGCGAAACTTCTCCACGCCTCTCCACAAACACATTCAACGACTGCAGGTGTAACGATGACAAATTCAAAGGCAATTAGCCGACCCTCAATCAGAACAAGCTCAGACAACATCGTGGAGAATAAGACTCAAACAACTGGCGCAAGCCAATATAATCAGTTAACACGTGTTAATGCAGCGACGCTTCTTTCCACAGCAGGGATAATCTCTAAAAATCAAGCTGGCATGCACCAAAATAACGCCTCAGACAGTCAGTTGTCTTCAACCCCAGGCCGTGAGCATCGAGTTAATTCACTTTCGGCGCCATCATCAACTGCGACTGGTAGTAATATTAAAAGTAAAAACCCTAGCAATTCAGTAAGTCAAGCAGCTGACAATTCTGTCAAACCAGTGTCTAGTATTAAATCCAAAAGTGATAATATCAAAGGTGTTTTGACAATGTCAATACATCTGTCACAGCATGTAGCTCAACCAGGTGAGAGGGAAAACATGACTCTGGGTGTTACTGATGGAAATAAAACTCATGCCATTGTCGGAGCAACAGTTTATGGTAGAATCGTCGACCCTACCGGTGTCTATAAGAAATTGGCAGGTACCACAGACAATGAAGGGAAGGTCAGGTATTCTTGGCTCATTGCTGGGAACGACAGTACCAATGGTTCTTACAAGTTGACCATGAGCGCATCTGCCCCAGGGTATCAGAATAATTCAATTACAAAGATGCTAAGAGTAGTCCCGGTCGCCGGCGTGAGTCCTACTTTTCATCCCACCTCAATTTTTGGAGTGAATGGCAATTTAATTAATTCAACCAACAGCCCAAAATCGATGCCTTTAGCGTCTGCAAATATTCCAACAACTTCGAAGGCGGCCCTGCAGCCTCATGAGTCATTGCCGCTAGCTCCAAGGCAAAATTCCTCATATTTAGAAAGCATCAAGATTAAGATGGATGGGCGGGTATATATCCCAAGTAGTACCAGTGGGATAAGCGCTGGAGCTTTGCCATTTACCAATGGAAAAGTATCAATCCCAATCTCTACTCCTCAAGCTAATATGACGAAAATACCAATCTCCGCCCCTCAAACCAATATGACGAAAAGTCCAAAAGTTAGTGTGCCAAACATTCCGAAGAATTCCCCCAATTCGAATCCCCTTATCCAGAATGTTGCCCCTGCTCAAAGCCCTGCTCAAAGCCCTCAGCTACCCAATAACAATGATAAAACACCATTCATAATCGCCACACCAGTACTGCATATAACTAATGGTACGTCAGGAGCTACATCAGGCCACCTTTATGGCATTTCTGCCGCACTAAACATCGTAGATAGGATGCGCTTTTTGGAAGTTGACTCGATTAAGGGAGGCCTAACTTCAAAGAAGTTAGGTGAATCAGTTGCTACTGGCGTTACGCCAAAAAATACGGTTTTTGTTCCCTCGTCCAGCGATGTCAGTTCGAATTGACAGAAGAGCTCCAGAAAAACATGTCTAAGTGGGTTTGATATGTGAGTGAATTTATATGTAACAATTCTAGTCTAGTTCTATCATTGGACAGGACTGTACTCGATAAGGATATTAAATATCTCAATAACAATGGCAATTTATTCCGAACCAGGGCAGAATATTCATTTTCAAAGATATTAGAGTTCCTAGGTAAAGACTATGAGTATGACGTCCAGCTAGAAACTCAAAACAGTAAAAACGTAAATGTCGATTTCAAACTTGGTGACAGGTATGTAGAAATTATTGATTCGAAAGCAGACTTCGATAAGCTCGATCTGATCAAAAAAAGTGTTCCGGAGCTTAAGATTTGTGGTTTTGGCCACTCCAAATATGCTGCCAAAGTGTCTGAATTAGACATACCTTTTTACTATGATTGGGGTGACGGCATCGAAAGGTCCTCAATCTTTATCGAGGATCCTTCCCTGGCATTTGATTATGCGCACATCCTTCCGCTTGTCGAAAAATGCTCCATCCTGCACGGTCATACTTCCACCGTGATGGTGGAGATCATCGGTCGCATGAATAACAATATTGTTGTTGATTTTGGACGTGCAAAAGAGATAATTAAGGAAACTCTTAGTGCAATCGATCATAAATTCTTCATTAGCAGGAAATACTTGCGAAAAGAGGATGACTTCCATTATTTCATTTCATTCGAAGGACCAAACGGACACTTCAACTTGCAGTTGCCAAAACAAACTACATTTTTGTTATTTGGTGAGGCAACAGTAGAAACCCTTTCAACAGAAATAATAAAGCTCCTGGCGCCAAAAATGCCGCCAAATATAGAGGCGTTAGGCGTCTATATTTACGAAGGTGTTAACAAGGGTGCGCATATGATTGCAGAAATTGGCGGCGAGTAGATGAGGAAAAAGGGTCATGCCGATTCACTTGTGTTACTGTCAGGTGGCTTAGATTCTGCGACTTGTCTCTATTGGGCAATGAAGAAATTTGATGACATCAGAGTGATAACCTTCAATTACTTTGACAGGGGAAGGCAAGAAAAACGTGCTACAATTAAGATAGCGAGAAAGGCTGGCTTGCCAAACGTTGTCGAGGTAGATATCCCGTTTGTAAAAGAGTATTCGGAATTTGCAAATGCAAAAAAAGTAAAACAAGACGAGAGGTTGCCAACCTACATACCTTCTAGAAATCTAATGTTTTACTCTATTGCAGCGCACGTTGCAGAGTCGCTAAGGATAAAATGGATTATAGGAGGACATAATGGACATGATGGAACTTTTTTCAAGGATGCAACCTCCGATTACCTTGACAAAATAAATTCGTTATTCAGGCAGGGCTCACCTTTTTCTAACCATGATCCGTGTATGATATTAACTCCACTTTGTAAAATGAACAGAAAAGAGATTGTTAAGCTAGCCCTTAGCTTAGAGGTGCCACTCGAATTAACTTGGAGTTGTCACGGGAGAACCAGAAAACATTGTGGAATGTGTTACGCATGCCGCCAACGACTGGATGCGTTCAAATCTCTTGGGATAAGAGATCCTGTTTTTGATGACGTTTCATAGCATTTATAGGCCGTTGACGAGTCAGCAAGAGCGAATTAAATTTTGCTAGTTTTTTGAAAGTCTATTTGCTAAATTAAACAAACGATCGTATATTGCTCCCAGAACCATACGTAGAAAAATAACTGTCAGTATTGACGGGGGGATTAATGCCAGAATCATTAAATTTCCTGTTTGTGATTCAATAGGTTTAGACGATAAAATAGCCAATGAAATGAAAATGAAAAGAACAAGCGTGAACAAGAAAAAAAATATTGTTATCGTAATACCGATTAAATGTACGGCCATTAAGGAATGAGCCATTCCTACTCAAGTACGACAACAGACTAACATTAATAACCGTATGTATACGCGATAGAATAAAACTAATACAATGAATGTCACGACCGAATCCCGAATTCAAGCCAAGTCATGGAACCCATCTCTAGAAGAAGACATACTTCGCAAATGGGAAGCTACCAAAGTCCACAAGTTCTCAACCACAAATAATAAAGAAAAGTTTGTGGTCGATACTCCTCCTCCTTATCCTTCCGGACGACCTTGGCACATTGGCGCCGCTACGCACTACTCACAAATCGATATGATCGCAAGAGCCTCCAGAATGAATGGTTACAATGTGCTCTTTCCAATAGGAATAGACAGAAACGGTTTGCCTGTGGAGATCTACACAGAAAAGAAGTACAAAATCTCAATGAGAAAAACAGACAGAGAGAAATTCCTCGAGTTATGTGCTCATGCACTTGACGAATTGGAAATCGAAATGATTCGAATAATGAAAGCCTTGGGCATAAGTGCGGACTTTGACGATTATTATCGCACCGATTCTAACAAATATCGTGCATTTACTCAAGCCACATTTATAAAATTATGGACACAGAACCTTATCTACCGAGCAAATAGGCCAAACAACTATTGTCCACAATGCGCAACGACCATCGCAGACGCCGAGATTATCTATGAAAATATACCCACAAAATTGATCTACTTGAAATTTAAAGTGGTTGAAACCGGTAACGACATCATTATAGCAACTACCAGGCCAGAGTTACTCTTTGCGTGTCAGGCAATTATTGTGAATCCTACAGATTACAGATACGTCAAACTGACGGGTATGCATGCCATCCTGCCATTATTTAATCGAGTAGTACAGATAATCGGACACAAGTTCGCTAAGTCAGATTTTGGATCAGGGGCAGTAATGGTTTGTAGCTATGGGGATGAAAACGATGTTCGTTTATTTCGTGAATTGAACCTAAAAGAGATCGGCGCTCTAGACGGTAATGGAAAGACGACTTTGGCTGCAGGGGAATATGCCCATCTTTCAGTCAAACAAGCTAGGGCAAAAATAATTGAAGATTTGATAAAAGGATGCCTAGTTGCTAAAGAGGAAAATATTATGCATAGGACACCTATGTGTGAGCGAAGCAAAACTCCAGTCGAAATTATTCCGCTAGAGGATTACTACCTGAAACAATTGGCCTATATTCCAGTACTAAGAAAACTTACAGAGGAAATCACTTTCCATCCTATCATGCATAAACAGATTCTACTTAACTGGCTTGATTCGGTTGCGATAGACTGGCCCATCACCAGGAGAAGATTCTACGGCACAGAGGTACCAATATGGTATTGTAACGAATGCAGATTTCCTAACATCCCAGAAGCTGGAAAGTACTATAAACCGTGGAAGGAAAACCCTCCATTCAAAAATTGTAGTATTTGTGGATGTTCTGAGTTTACTGGAGAAGATAGAACATTTGATACATGGATGGATTCGAGCATTACACCATTATTTATAACTAGATATATGGATGATTCAATGTTCTTTCGTTCTACTTATCCGACTACCATTCGGCCCCAAGGAAAGGACATCGTCAGAACTTGGCTATATTATACTATGTTGAGGTGCTTTCAACTTACCGATGTATTGCCGTGGTCTAACGTCTGGATTATGGGATATGGGTTAGACGAACAAGGCGAGAAAATGAGCAAGAGCAAGGGAAATGTCATCGATCCTCTCCCTCTCATACAAAAATATGGGGCTGATGTTTTCAGATTCTGGGGTGCCTCGGAGAGCAATTTAGGATATGATTTTCGGTGCTCCGAGCAAAGGATAGCTAATACAAAGAACTTTTTGTCAAAAATATGGAACCTTGGGAGGTTCCTATCCACCTTTCCTGTTATCTTCCAAGAGCCAGATTTTATCGCCCCGACTGATCAATGGGTCATGAGTGAGTTGAACAAGTTGATCGATCGGTGTCTAGAGGGGTACGCAGATTTTAATTTCTTCATTCCAGCTAATGCAGTACGAGAGTTCACATGGAATATTTTTGCATCCCATTACATAGAAATGGTCAAGACTAGAATCTATGACTCTACGGAGGCATCAGGGCAAATTTCAGGCGTCTTTACTTCCCATAAATGTTTCTCTACTATCTTGCTCTTGTTAGCTCCTTTATGTCCTTTTATTACGGATGAATTATGGACAAAAATCTACTCCTCTAAAACCATACATTTGGAACAAATGCCGAAGCCGATTAAGCATCACTACGAGCTGACAAAATACACCAGGGTGATTATGGACTTCAATTCGAGAGTTTGGAATAAAAAGAAGGGCACTATGTCACCAGAAACAGGAAAGCCCTTATCATTGAAGGACTCGATAAGTAATATTGGTATACCTCCTGAACTGGATTCGTTCAAAAAAGATCTGATCAATATGCATAATCTTGTATCCTCGTGACCGCATTCTCAGATTATTGACTCTTGCAACAGAAAAGTACAAGTCCGATAGTTGTTTGCTATTTGCCGTGAATCAACTCCAACGCGTCTTCTGCTATATCTATCGCGGTATGTGAATCAATATTGGGTTCCATCGTAATGATGAGAATATTTTTATGCATGTAAAATGTCAATATCGAAATTTTTTCGCGTTCAACGTATGCGAACCTCGCCTTTCCCATAGTGTCATCGAATCTTTGTCTCATGGATTTACGAAGCGCTGTCTGAGCGAGATATAGATCTTCGTTAGTTTGATCCACAATGGAATCCATGCCGCTACGCATGCCGCCTGCTACTTGCAATCCTGCATCATCAACAACGGCCGCATAGCGGATATCGTCGTGCAGAGAAAAAATTGATTCACAAAGCTTGGTGTATTCCACGCTCCCATAAAGTCAATTCGATTTATTGAATGTTGAGGATTTGGTTGTATGTCGAGGCTGTAATGGCAGGATCGTCAGGCTTGAAGAAATTAATCCGGCAGACCTGTTGAGGCCATGGGTACCACGTAATCTAATGCTTATTAGAGCGATATGCAAACAAATTCTAGTATTGGAGTTAAATTTACAACTCTGTCCTAAAGAAATGTGAAAAGCATACATCCATATCAAGTAGGAACATTGATGATCTGAAACACATATGAATCAAAACTCAAAATGATTAGTGAGAAGGTGTTGGTTATACTATCCTACTAGAGGTAATTACGAAAGACCTATGAGCACTAGTAGGAAATCAATTAAATATGCATTTTTAGGTTTAAGAGCAGCCAATGAATGTCAACCACAAGAATCTGACTTTGAAGTGCTTGATGCAACTTGAGGAAATAGGCATAAGGCCAAACAAGATTCTCCGAAACCTCTCGACACCGGAATTGGTAGAGGTTGCCATTCTAGGATTGGAGGGTGAGCTTTCTTCGACCGGTGCAATATCAGTTAAAACGGGCAAATTTACCGGCAGATCTCCTGATGACAGATATATTGTAGATGATGAAACGACCCGCAGCAGTATCGAATGGGGAAGGGTTAACCACCCTATATCAGAGGAGAACTTTGAAACAATTTATCGTAGAATGTTAACGTTCGTAAGGGAAAAGGAGGTATTCGTTTTTGACGGATTTATTGGCGCTGAACTGCAAAATAGGATGCCTATCAGAGTAATTACTGATAGAGCGTGGCAAAACCTATTCGCAACTCAGCTCTTCATTCGTCCTACACATTTTGAAATTTTAAGCCATGTGCCACACTTTACATTGTTGTCTGTAAATGATTTTGGCGCCTTACCTGAATCTGAAGGGACAAGATCTGAGACGTTTATAATAATCAACTTCAAGAAAAGACTAATTTTAATAGGGTCAACATCATACGCTGGGGAGATCAAGAAGGCTTTTTTCTCAGTAATGAATTATCTTTTGCCAGGTCGACACGTTTTTCCTATGCATTGCGCTGCAAATCTGGGGACTAACGGACATACCGCATTGTTTTTTGGTTTGTCAGGCACAGGGAAAACCACCCTTTCAGCCGATCCGGAGCGGCGACTTATCGGCGACGATGAGCATGGCTGGTCAGACAACGGGATATTTAACTTTGAGGGAGGGTGTTATGCTAAGTGTATTAATCTTAAACAGGAGAATGAGCCTCAGATATGGGCTGCAATTAAATTTGGCACGGTAATGGAGAACGTCGTTATTGAACCTAAAAGCCGAGAGCCACAATTTGCGGATGGGACATTGACAGAAAATACTAGGGCAGCATACCCCCTCGAGTTCATCCCCCGCTCAGTAATACCGGGTGTTGCTCCACACCCGAAGATCATAATATTTCTAACGGCAGACGCATTCGGAGTAATGCCTCCGGTTGCACGGCTTACCACAGAAGGAGCAATGTACCACTTTATGTCTGGCTACACAAGCAAGCTTGCTGGCACTGAAAGAGGAGTTACAGAGCCCAAAGAAACGTTTTCGCAATGTTTTGGTGCCCCATTCATGCCACTCCCAGCTGAAGTGTATGCAAGGATTCTTGGAGAAAAGATCTCCAAGCACGATACCAAGGTTTATCTCATAAATACGGGCTGGTCTGGCGGTCCGTATGGTGTTGGAAAGAGAATTAATCTAAGACACACGAGGGCTATAGTGAGGGCCACCTTGAATGGAGAGTTCGATGATATCCCGTTCGCTCATGATGACATTTTTAATCTGGACACACCGACATCTTGCCCAGGCGTCCCATTGGCGGTGCTCAATTCCAGAAAAAGTTGGTCTGACGAACGAAAATATGAAATATCTGCGAAGAGACTTGCCTCTCTATTTGTCAAAAACTTTCAAAAGTTTGAGAATGTCACTACTGATATAAGAAACGCAGGTCCATCTATTTGATGGATATGGGCTCAATTGGTAGCCCGGAGCAGATTCGAACTGCTGTCTCCAGGTTTCTTTTCTCGTTGAGATCCAGAGCCTGAAATCCCTAGCCCCCTTGGAGATTGGCCACTAGATTCGGCACCTGCTTCGATTAGGAAAACAGATTCGACCGGGCTTCACTCGAGCTACATGACATTTAACAAGAGACCATTATTTGATTTTACCGTTTAGCGCTGATTTCCCTAAGTACGAGCCCGTAATCTAGATTTACCCTCTTCCGCATGTAAGGTATGAGTCTATAGTGAATCGAATAGATGTTCCTTTGTTTGACGAGTATTCCTTTGACCAGTAATGAAACTAGGCCTCCCGCTACTTTGGACGGTCTTACATCCAAAGAATTACAAAATTCGTCTCTTTTTGCGTGATATTCTCTCGAATTGAAATACGCCCTGTTGACATCCAAAATCAAGGGCCAAATGATCTTTTCCCACACTAACCTCCGATTCTCGGTTGAAGAGGCATGCTTCCCCTTGCTCTCGATCCTCCTTTTCGCAGCAAATTGAATTGATGGATTGCTCATTTTCTTGCCTGAGCTCTGCTTAATGGTGTTGTTCGGCACACATTTAAACTCCGGGTTTACATTTATGCGTATTGAAATGCGGTCAAGGCGTCAAGGAATCACTTGATCTACTGTCTGAATCTTGGAAAATTGACCCTGAAGTATATGATTTACATGTTGGCAAAAGACGCGACGTAGTTGAGACTAGAGTAGACGTTAACCAAGTCACTTTTCATATTCCCATGCTAAAGGATGACGGTTTGTATATACTTTGGAAGTGTTTATGGCCTGACTGTCATAATTGCTGCGACAGACAAGGCAGACTGCCACTTACAAAAGATGACGTCAAGATAATTGCTCGCAAGATGGGATACTCGTTAGAATCGGAGTTCATTTTCAGAGAAGTAGGAATTTCAAGCTGGGAGGAGATGACTTCAGTAAATAACGTCATAACAACTATTACGATGCTTGCACTCAAGCGGAGGTCCGATGAGAGACCGGATCAGGATGGTACACCGCTTCGCTGCAGGTTTTTGGACGAGTTCGGGTACTGTGGGCTTCATCCACAAAAACCTGGGGTTTGCTGGTTATATCCATTTGCATCATGGATGGAAGCGGACAAGGGTTTATCTGCAATCCATGCCACCTTCCAGCTAACTGGTGATTGCCCCGGATTTTATTCTAGCAAGAACTTGGATCCTATGATGCCGATCCTTGAGCAATACTCAAAGAGGATCTATGACTACAATATGGCAGTAAGTAGAACCTCGAGGGAAAATTATTGCTCTATAAACCTAATCAATACCCTGGATGGTGGGTTAGGACATATGTCATCCTAGTTTGCAAGATACATGGTTTGTTAAATGCTATTCTGGAAGCCTGGGTTGGAAGCTCAGTTTTGAAATCTTCAACAAACAGGCTAAATAGAAGAGGGGAGAAAAAAGGCTCCCTTCAATTTCCAAGAAAAGGTAGTACCCACTAGGACTCATTCAATCGTTTTGAGACATCATCCCAGTTTATAACGTTCCACCAAGCTGAGAGATACTCAGGTCTCCTGTTCTGGTATTTGAGGTAATAAGCATGTTCCCAAACGTCACAGCCCAGCAAAGGCATTAATCCTTCGGTTCTTGGACTCGTCTGGTTTGGCATCGCCTTGTATTCTACCTTCTTGGAATTTGGGTTATAAACTAACCAACCCCAACCACTCCCTTGAATTAAGGCGGTGGTTGAAGAAAATTTTTCCTTAAACTCTGAAAAGCCTCCGAATGACTTTTTTATCGCATCGGCAACATTGCCACCGGGCTCGCCTCCCCCACCTCGTTTCATATTATTCCAAAATATTCGATGGTTATCAAAACCACCGCCGTTAAAATTGATAGCACTCTTTTGATCAGGTGGTACCCCGTCCAGATTTGACAGTATATCAATTACATCTTTTGCTTGAATATCGGCAGGACACTTCTCGAGCGCACCATTAAGTTTGTCAGTGTAAGTTTGATGGTGCTTTGTATGATGAATTTCCATTGTTCTTGCATCTATATAAGGCTCCAACGCGTCATAGGCATAAGGTAGCTTTGGTAGTTCATATTTTTTCATAATCCATGTGTCACGACAAAAATTATTAACCTTTCGATCTAAAACAGACTGGGTCTTCATCTTACAAGTTTGAAAGAAACACCTACCCACTTTGCAACCTTAGATTTAGTTCTTAGACCCTAATATCAGAAACACATTTATTCAAAATTAATTCCTTCAATTGAATATTGTGATTAATAGAGATATACTTCAACTCAGAAGGAAAATTTCTGAGTGCCGACCCAGATTCGTCAGGCAAGAAAGTTGGCGGTATGATCGATTATCTGAGAGCTGGAGAAAGCCAAAGGGAAAAGACAACAAGATGAGAAAACAATATTCCGGGGTTCCCGCTCTCGTTAAAATTGGTTATCGTGGACCAAAGGTGGCCAGAGGCCTTCATCCCTCAGGATATAACGATTGCTTAGTTTTCAATGCCAATGACTTGTTGCGACTAGATCCGGGTAAGGATGCTGCGAGGTTGTCCCACACTATTGGGGGAAGGAAAAGAATCCAAATTATTGCCAAAGCCTCGGAGATGGGCGTCAAGGTGCTGAACCCTGGGAAATTATCAGCGTCCAGCCAAATCAAATATCCAAAAGCAGACTCATCGGGTCAAGTTAGTGAAAGGACTGAAAATCATTAAATGGTTGTGAATATAAAGAAAAAAAGGGAACTAATTTCCAGGATTCTTGGTGTTGGTGTCAATAGGGTAAGGTTTGAGCCCGATAAGCTCGAAGATGTTGCAGATTCAATCACTAGGGAGAATATGCGAAGTTTAATCGGGAATGGCACAATTTGGACAGTCAAACCGCGCGGGACTTCCAGAGCACGTGCTGAGGCTAAGCTCGATGTCCGAAGGAAGCATGGAACTGGACCTGGCTCTAAGAAGGGAAAAAAATCTACCCGAGTTGGTAAGAAAAAATTCTATGTAGTAAGAATAAGAGCCATGAGACGACATCTAAAAGTGCTCAAGGATAGAAAAGATATAACTTCACAGACCTATTGGAGGACTTACAACAAAATCAACGGCGGGCATGTTAGATCGTTGGCTCACCTTAGGGAAATTGTAAAGGAGTAAGTTAGCCAAAGTTCAATATCGAGTCAGTCTTCCATAATCAATTCAAATCTGGGCTCTATCCTTATTCCTAATCGATTGTGTGGTGAATTAGTTGACAAACTACTTTTTCCAATCTGGGCACGGTCTTATATTTAACTATGTCTTTTGGAGCTATCCATCTGTACTCTTCATGTTCCCAATCCATAGTTATTAAAGCGGTCTTCGAATTAAACAGGAAAGGATGTATGACCCACGTTACCTCAGGCATGCTATACTCAACTGCTTCTATAGGTTGACCAGGATAAACCAGTGTAACAGATTCATTAACCAGACCGGTTTCTTCTTCGATTTCCTTTAAAGCGCGCTCCAATGGACTCTCATTTTCAATATAGCCACTTATTCCAGCCCATAAGAACTTCATCGTTCGAACATTTCCGCTTCGCTTCAAAATTAAGATCCTTCCGTCATGTTCTAAAATGACAGTCACTACGTTGGCCCTAGTTTTTGTGGGGGGACCTACCATCTTGAGCTTTCTTTAGTCGTGCCTGAATAATAATGATATTTTCCATCCCCCCTCGGTATGCTTTTTAAACAGGCTAGTTTAACGATGGTATTTGCGTCTGCTAGTTCATATCATACCTTGACAATTTCAAGCCCTGTGTCAGTAGCGAGAGTCATTATTCTTTCTTTTTCCTTGCCCAGTCCCTTCCAATCGACTATGATTGTATTGACCTTCTCCACACTCTTCGCGAGCATTTGCCACAGCATTTCTCTATCAATTAGGCTCAGGTCGTGCTTAGCTGCTACTGCAGCTAAACCGTATTCTGAATCTATGACTAGCTTACTGAATTTATATGGATAGTGTGTTCCACCAAGACATACTGCTATCCTGTCGCATGACGGTAGTTTGCTATCTATAACATTCAGAATGCACTCGCATATGATCGAGCAGGCAACTCTGTCTGTCCATTCTCTTTCTGTGGATCCTATTTCCACAAAAAGGGCTGGCTTCATAAGTGAAGTGGGCCCATGGTGGCTCGACTCGATTACAATATGGTAATCTGCAATATTCCCTCTTTGTGTCATCAGGGCTTTCAAATACTGCTTTTGTAAGCATGGATGAGCAATTGAGAGTTCTCGATCGTTTCCCCCGAACTGACTGGACCCAAAATTGCCCGGAAAATGGCAAGTTAGTGCCTGGATTCCACTTTGTGACTTATGTTTTGAAAGAAATACAAAAGCATTCGCGTGGGGAAAAATGTCATCTAGGTAATCCATTTGAAGCAAAGAATCGTCAGAAATAAGAATACTGACATTTTTATGTCTCGTTGAAGTATAGCATTCTTTACTCTTTTCCAGTGAGAAATCCTGTTGTTCTATCAAATACGTCGCCATCGTCATACTCGCCGAATCTTGGGTCGAAGCAACTATTACAAACGGACTGATCATGATCTAACTATCAGGTCGGGTCAATCTAACTCATAACACTTAAGGATATCTTCGAGTTCAACTGGCCCGGTGTTCTCGCAAGAAAGGATTGCAACCAAAGGAACCTGAATACTATTTGAATTTGATGTTTTTGACAACGGCATATTCTGAAATAATGAATACTAACTATTCCGCTGAAAGGTCCCAATAATTTGCATCATTGACCTCTTCCTTAGGCTTTCCGAGAGACTTCCATTCCTTAAACGACTTTGAATAAAGCCTCACGTTTCTTATGCCTGCCTGCTTTAATGCATAGAATGTCAAGCCGGACAAGGTACCAACACTCCCACAATAGGCAATAATTTCGGTATCAGGTGAAATCCCTCTATTTTCAATGTACCTTTTTATATCTTCTGGATTACGCAATACACTTCCATTCCCTCCAAACATGGTATAAGGCATGTTCTTTGCACTAGGTATATGCTCAGTTAGGTAGTTTAGGCGTTCTCTTGAATCAATGATTATTTTGTCAGGTGAGTTCTGAGCAGATTGCACATACGATGCATCTGCGTAAATTTTGTGGTTGACATTCAATGAATGGTCTTTCCTAGGAAAAGAATTGGATTTAGACTCCGTTCTTAAACCTAGTTGCTTCCATCTACTGAATGTAGTTTCCAGTAAAGCAGCATTAGTATGACCAATATACTGGAAGGACCAAGCAACACGAGCCGCTAAAGCACCAAATGTATCGTCATACACAACCACAGGATATCCGTCACCGATGCCCAGATCCTCTATGATTTCTCTCGTAGCGGTGGGTGAATCTTGTTCCAATAAATTTGCGAGCGGAAGTGAGACAGCACTGGGGATATGTTCCTGATCGTATTGTTCTACTTTCCGTACATCCACAACACGAACTGATTTTTTTTCGATCAAGCTACATAATAGGTTTACATGACAAACGAATGGAAGTTGGATGTCCTGCATGACATCAGATTCGACACAATTTTCCTTTTTATCGATATGGGAGATTGATTTGCTTTTCATTGCCTTGCTATATTAAGCAGCACATTCCCCTCTGGCAGTCTTGGCTGAAAACTTAATATCATTGCCATAATCCCTATACATCTCCGGCCCTTCCTCCACAGTAGGCAACTGGACAAGAGAAGAAAGCAATAGCTTCATGCTTTCGATATTTTTGACCTTGCCGGTACCTTCTCCTCTCACGACTTTGGTGACCCATTCCTTTAGTGATCCCCCAAAATAGGTCTCCTCCCTGTATATTTCAATTATTTTGAGGATTGTGTCAATTACCCGCTTTGCAGGGACACGCATAATTGGCTTGGCCAAAACACTGAATTCTCCTGAATCGCCTCCAAACAACATTGTGTACGTTGGAGCCATGGTAGCTCCAATTCTCGAGGCACCACCAAAAAATCCGATCGTTGCAATCTCATGCTGCCCACAAGAATTTGGACAGCCGCTTATTTTGATTGTAGTATCTCTCAAACTATCATCTGTATCAAGTCCTAACTCCAAAAACTTGTATTCTATCTCTTTTGCTAGCCTATGTGAATTTGTTATGGCCAAATTACAGGAGGTGGTCCCAGAACAACCAACCGCAGAAGAGATAGTTAGTGCGCCTGGGTTAGCCAATCCAATTGAAGAAAGTTTAAAGTATAATTCCTGTAATCCACCGCCGGTTACATAGCGGATGGCAAGATTCTGATTGGGGGTGTTCCTCGCACTCCCTTCCAGCGAGAGATTACGGATTGAATCCGCAAGGACTCGAAGTTGGTTCGCGGTTATGTCTCCTGCAGCTAAAGTTATAAAGGCCGTGAAATATCCATCTTGCTTTTGAGCCATCACATTGCCGTGTAACCATCTTTGATAAGGAGGACTGTCTGCGAAATTCTTCTCTTCAAGGATCGGAAGCTTTGAGAATTTAGATTCCGGCGTCCTCGGAATGATCGATTCATCCTCTTCGGCTCTAATATCAAATAACTTGGCCGTTTTGGTCGAAGTAGTCATTTCTACTATTGAGCGCTCCTTCAAAACCAACTTCTGGAATTTTTCCCATCCAAGATCTTGGACCAAATAACGCATCCTGTTCCTCGCCATATTTTCGCGGTTACCAAGTCTATCAAAAAGTCGTATTGTAGCCATGCTTGTGGCTAGTAGCCTAGCCTCAGGTGTGAATTCTTCAAGTATATGGCCTATGAACGAAGCCGCCCCTAAGCCACCGCCTAAATAAATTTGAAAACCTCTAATATCATCTCTCGTCAAAGGTATCAAACCGATGTCTGCGATTCGAGCCAATCCGTGATCCTCACAGCAAGCAAAATTGATCTTAAATTTACGAGGTAGATTCTGGCACATCGGATTTCTTATGAAGAACCGTGCTATCGCCTTAGAGTAAGGGGTCGGATCAAATTTTTCATTTGGACAGACACCTGCTAAATGACTACACATCACGTTTCTAACGGTATTGCCGCAAGCTTCTCTAGTCGTCAAACCGACATCTGCCAGCTCCCTAATGACTTCACTAACATCTTCTAGCTGTACCCAATGGAGCTGGATATTTTGACGAGTAGAAATGTGAGCAGAACCTATTGAGAATGCTTCCGATAAGCTTGCAATTTTTTCTAGCTGGTCTGGATATACGTGACCACCGGGAACTTTGATTCTAATCATGCTGTAATTCGGCTGCAGTCTTGAACCGTAAGCACCATGCTGCAATCTGAAGCGACGAAATTCGTCATCAGTGAGTTTTTTCTGTCTGAAATGTTTGACATTTTTGGCGAAATTTTCTGATTCCTCTAATCTACCCCACATTGACTTCGGTGTCGGCGAGACCCTATTTTGTGTAGAATCGGAGTTTACAGTGGCTTCCACATTTAAATCAGCCAAACGAAACCATATATTTTTTGTGGAAACGATTCATAATGGTAATGGCAATCTAAATTAGCGGCAAGAAATGATGGGCTTTAGATCCAGTTTGATAACAATCTAACACTTCTACAATCGATATATTCTAGTTATTTGATCTTACTCGCTTCTTGCCAACATTTTTCCTTGCCGACTCGCATAACTTGACGTGAAAAAGTGAAGTGAATTGAATGTCTTGATACTTATTTGATAGGTGATCATGAAAATTTGTTGACTTTCAGTTTCCAAAGTTTCGTATTTTTTTAATCCTCTGACGGGTATTATCTCAGGATGAATTCATTAAAAAAATACAATCCAAAAATGTATTTGTATCGGCTGACAACTCTAGAATTTAGAATATCTAAACCAAAATAAAAAATAACCTCGCAGTAGGCAACGTAATTTAGGGGCCACCCCCTGCATGCGGTTCGCAGCACTTTTTATTGATTTAACGAAATCCATACGATTTGAAAAGATATAATTCTGTATTAACTAAAGCTTCAAATGTGAGAAAATCAAACTCGGGTTGACTTTGTATTAAGATCCATAGTTAAAATCCATTTGAGTTGAGCTTTCCATCCAAAACTTGGGCTATCTTACTAACTCTTTTGCCTTTTGGGGTTGGAATGATTTTGAGTTTTGCATTGCGAAAATCTTTATTGAATTGTTTGCCCTCGAACATTCTATCTAAAAATATTGACAGAGCGGCTACTTCTGAGTGAGGTTGATTTCCAATAGCTATGTTATGGTTGGCGAGGTCAAAAATTTCCTTGGGTACCTTTGCCGCGCCAACTACCACTAATATGTTCTCTTCTCTTCTTAGGGCATCGATGTTTTCATCTATCGGTAATCCGTACATTGTAAGGTGCACTATTTTTCCACCAGCTCGCTTCCAATCCTTAACTACCTTATCCCAACGTGAAATTAGCTCAATACTGAATTCTGATCCTCCACCCCACTTCTTTGTGATGTTATCTACAGTTTGCTTTAACGAATCTGCAACATCGCTCATGTAAACTTTCTCGCTACCAAATGCCCTTGCCACTAGTGCTACGTGTGTTGTCAATCTATCATCTCGCACAAGTCTATGCCCGATTCTGAGAACCGATATCCTCACTTCACTTACTTCACCAATACCCTCGAGATTCACACTATTTAGAGGATGAGCCCCATGAATTTATCGATTTGAAATAAAGTTTTGATACTAATAATTTGGAATTTCGCCAATGCTGCAACCAAGCAATACTCCGTGACTTGCATTCAGGTTCCACTCTAAATTTCGATCTTGTTATCTTGATTTCAGGAATCTCAATTGGGGAAACTTATATAGGATCTCAATGGGTATTTTCACTCCTGACTATTCTCGTATAACTGAATTCCCAGATAGCGCGCCAATTTTCTAGCTATAATTTGGTCTGGTTTTAGCGACCCTGTTTCAAATTTCTTCAGTAAATTTGCTTTCTCATTCATCTGTGCTGCCAATTGGTCGTGTGTTAATCCTTTTTTCATGCGGGCCTCTCTAATCAGTCTTGCGAAGTCTGGGGTAAGTACGATGTTATCGGAAATCTGTATATTTGCTTTTACGCTTACAGTATTCCTAACTATAGTAGGTCTTTGTGGGAACCGTCTATCGGTGGGCTGATTTGTTGAAGAATATGGCTTACCATGTTTTGAGCAGCCTTTGCAAACATTGAGTACTACACCATCAATTACAGTACTCATCTTTCGTTCGATCAGCTTACGTCCGCATAACTCACAGAATGACGGCATCATCTAGATATACCTTTTTGCAAATTTAGCCCTTTCTCAACTTTTGTTGAACTGTCATATTTAATACGATCTCGGCAATATCACTGGCGTACTCGGCAACCCTCCTGATATTTTCTGTTATGATTTTTATTCGATATATCTCATTTATATCCTTCAGCTTGCCTGCAATACGCACGATTCCCCTTTCCAAATCATCAATTCCGCGGGATTTCTCAATTGCTAGGTCCGCAGAGTCATAGTCACGCTTAAATACCGATAGACAAGCTTCCTCCAAAACATCAAGTGCAAAATTGCTCATTTCGGCGATCTTCTCTACTATGTCCCTGTTGAGAGGTTTCTCCATTTCTATTATATCTTTAGCTATGAGTGCAGCATGGTCCGCGATTCTTTCTGTGGATTTTGCTATAGATCTGTACCCCAAACAATTAAGTGAATCATCCAACCCGATCTCCTTGAGTAAATGTTCATTTTTTACAGCTATATTGAGTTGCCTTACGATATAGAAACTGAAGCGATCGACTTCATCATCAGATTTCAAAACTTCCTTGGCCAATTCTAGGTTATTTTCTATCAGAGAGAGTATTGCGTCACGGTGCATAGATTTCGCGATCAATACCATCCGCTTCAGAGCTCCATCCACGGAGAGCTCAAGTAGATTGATTAACACTTGGAGGGTAATCGTAGTAGTTGAATCGGCAATTATCTCCGTTCCCATAAGGACACGTCTCACCACATCTTTCAAAACCTCTCGTTGTTGGCTTGAAAGCCTTCCCCCTTCTTTCTGAGATATATTTATCACGTTAAATCCAAGGAAGTATAAGGATATCAGCTTGCGAGCGAGAAAATATGGACTGTTGTCCCTTGTCACTTCGATCGTGGCCTCTCTTTGTTCCTTGGTTACTCGTTTAGAGACGGGCGCAATTTGCAAAATTGAATGTCCCTGCCTAGCAATCGCAACAAGATCACCCTGCTTCAGTTTTAAATCCTGGACCCATTTTTTGGGCAATGATACTATGAAGGATGAACCGCCAGTATACTGAATTTTTCTTGTCTCTTCATTTTGGACATCCAAACTCACGGTTTCCCTAGTGTCCATATTATTACTACTCTCTATATAGATTCTAACTATATAGGTATCAATTCCAGCAGACAAAAATAGACATAATAGGAACAGAACCAAGGTATTACGTCAATTGTGAAACCTATTGACTTAAACCCTGAGATGAAAATTGGTCAGCATATCGACGCATTATTTGGCAATGGTATATTTGAAAGAGTAAAATCCAACCATACATCCTCAGATTTTCGTTTCCAATATTCGAAAAGAACTGGGCGCATCAAATATTTTTTCGTACAGAATGAATTAGCAGCAACTCTCAGAACTGATGGCGGGATCTCATTAACCCTAAAGGGCGCAAATGAACTTTTGAAAACTAAAGATTTCCTTCAGAACTGTGTCGTACCCATCTCTGATGTCATTCCATATGTGAGGAACGGTGGTTCCTTATTTTGTAGGCATGTTGAATGGTGTGGATCGAATGTAAGGGTCGGATCGGAGGCTGTTGTAGTAGATCGAGTAGGAGATTTAATTGCAGTAGGAAGGGCGCTTATTGGATGTGCTCATATGAAGAAGTATGGCAAGGGTGTGGCTGTCAAAATTAGAGAAGCGTTAAAAAGTCCCTCAGGAGCAACGAATAGCCATGATGCGTGGGGGCAATCGGGAGATGAGACGAATGTTAGATAAAATGGGTCTTGAGATGAAGGACATGGGAAACGTTGAAGAGGTTGTGATTAAAACGGATAATAAGGAACTTTATCTATTAAAGCCTCAGGTGATTGAAATGAAAGGAAAGGACAGTACCATTTTTCAAGTTGTTGCCTCTGATATAGAGGAGAAGCAGAGAGAGACACCTACTTTTAAGGACGAGGATATTATCCTAGTTATTCAACAATCAAATACTACGAGGGAAAAGGCGGTTCAAGCATTGACTGACGCTCGCGGTGACATTGCACAGGCAATATTGAGTCTGACTACGTGATCTATGGGTCCATCCAACGCAATGCATGAAGGCGCCTAGTACTATTCGCAACATCTACCTTTCCACACTAGCGCGATCCGGTTCTGCTCTACATGATATAGCTAAGGACGGCCAACAACCCGTCGTATGTAGTCGGTGAATTTTAGTCCTAAGTTGTACTTCTATGTCCCTCTTTGTTTATTTGAATGGTTGATATTATTTTGAAACAATTTCAGCATACAGCGATGTCGTGTGTGCAAAGCCCACAAAATTTAATAGTTATTATGTATTAGGCAGATTTGATGAAGCGCCCCTGAAGGAGGAGCTGCTGCAATATGAAATTGCTGTGGCTACAGTGAATGGGTTATCCTATTATAGAATAACTAACACCTTGAAGCTTCTAGGTATCCCTTTCGAGTCTTTGTTACCTGAGCAGGCCGCATTGTCGCCTGCAAAAATTATTATTACGACGGCAAATGAGGCAAGTCTTGTTCAGAGAAAGGATGTAATTTTAGATAGCGAAGTAGATCGTTATCCATTCCTCCTAAAGGCGAAAATATTACGTACGGTCATGGGTAATTACCACGATGACCAATTGATTATTGGGGTAGATCCAGGAGATAGGATTGGCATATCTGTTATTTATCTTCACGATGAGATCGATAGTTTTGTAGAGTCATCTTCTTACTCTGCATTCAAGATTATATCGGTTCTACTGTCGGGAATATACTCAACAAGAAAAATTGTCAGAATAGGAGATGGTAACCTCTCAATTAGCAAATCAATTGCTACAATGTTACACCGAAAATTCAAAGACCTTGTCCACGTTGAAATTGTTAATGAATATGGAACTTCTCTTCCAAAGTTTTTGGATTCGAATAGGAGGGGTATGAGGGACAAATCTTCCGCAAGAGCTATAGCTCTTCGGAAGGGGCGAGTTTTTATACCAAGTCGAAGAGCATAGTCTATTAATGTAATCACCTTGGTAACCGTTGGATCTTTACGAACGCAGTTTTGAGGGTTGGGATAATTGCCTTATAGTTACTTCATGTTTCAATTTTTCACATCTTAATATTCATTTTATCAATTAAATAGTTATGATTTGATAATTTTATAACTAAAATGGCCGAATATCTTTAAATACTCTTTTTGATATATTTAGACATAGATCAAAACCGTTTTACGGGGTGTAAGTTTATGACATGTAAGGGCATATGTATACGTCATAAGGCACAGAAGCCGGTGGGTTCGGGCCGCTACGCTAGTGGCCAGAGGAGATGCCAAATTTGTGAGTTATTTATCAAGTGGGAGGGGCTTTGGTGTCCTTGTTGTGGATATAGACTAAGGACCAAACCACGGAATCTCAAATATAAAGCAAAGCTGAGAGCTCGAAGGAAGAATCAGGATACTCAAATCGTAAAGGCCATTCCTTTACATAGGTAGCTCACTCAAAAACGGTCAATATTATACCTTATAGCGGAGTCGGCTTTGTTATTTGTTGCTACATAGAGGTGCAACCGTTCATACGTCACTGGCAACTCACCAGCAGATGCTTGGATTTCGTCTGAAGGGAGTATGATGATCTCTATCTGAGGTGCATGTTTTTGCACATTAGACCCTGGCTCATTACATTAGAGCCAAAACCACAGTTTTGGAGACACATCGAACAATTATTCAGAAGGGATTGAAACGGGTGAAATTCAAGCCAAATCATAAAAATCTATTTTTTTGTGCATGCTAGACATCGTCAAATATTGTAAGTTTGAATCCTATTGTAAAACAATTACTGACATCACACCTTCTTACGTTGACTCTAGCGGATTTAACCAAGGCAGTAGATTTAGTGAGAATTAATGAATCAATATACGGTCACAACATGCGTTCGCTTTTGCATTCAAAGGTTCGATACTACGTTTAGTTAGATATTTAAATTAGGCCCACATGATGCTGTCATTGACTGCACGAGACGAGTCAGATTCGCTTCTTTGTAGCACCGTTGTTGCACCAAGCACTAGGAACTTTTTCGTGAAATTACTTTTCTTTGAGAATGGCTGTTTTATTGCTGTCTCGGAGGGTTCGAACAGGATTGGTGCTATGTACGTCTCTATATCATCTGCAAATAAAACCAACACAGCTAAAGTAATTCCAAGTAAACATGATTCGATGTTTACTAATACTCTCTCCCAAAGGGTTTCGTCGCTAATTAACGGCGTGTGTATAGTTTGCGTACACAGTATGAAAAAACTAGAGCTGAATGATATGAAGTCAATTATGGAAAAAATCATGAACATGGTCGAGAAAATCAATGAGAAAAATTTCTGTAAATGAAGGGGATTCACATAAGCACGAAGACTTGCGAACCTTTCTACAATTATTGGGGGATGAAAAAGGGCTACTCGTGATAAGAAAGAGTGTTGACCCAAAATTTGAGATTGCTGCTATTGCAAGTAAGGTTAGCAATTCTCAAGCCGTGTTGTTCGAGAAGGTTAGACGAAGTAAATTGAGAGTAGTCTCTAACATCTTGAGCAGACGTTCAAGCTTTTGTCTGGCCTTAGGAGTTGAAAATGAGACAGAGATTCATTCTCGTATATCCGCAGCGGTAAAGAACGCTCTGATACCAAAGAAAACAAGTGTAAATGCCCCATTCAAGGAAAACTGCAGCAAGAATTTGTTTGACCTTCCTATAGTGACTCACTTCGAGAAGGACGCTGGTGCATATATCACCTCATCTGTAGTATTTGCAGAAAACCAGCAAAGTGGAAATCAGAACGCTTCAACTCATCGCTTGCTATTACTAGATGATACTCATCTTGTAATAAGAATGGTTGAAGGTAGGCACCTTCATAGATGCTTTTCAGAAGCCAAGGATTCGGGTCAGGACCTAAGAGTGTCGATAATTGTTGGAGCCCATCCAGTTATTAGCATTGCCGCGGCTTACCAGGCGGCGTACGGCGCTGACGAACTATCAATAGCCAACGCCCTGCTACATGGAACCCTCAGTCTAACAAGGAGTAATTATTCAAGGCTCCTTGTTCCAACATTCAGCGAGATTGTTTTGGAAGGTCGTATACTAAGTGATAGAACTGAAGAAGAGTGGATGGTAGAAGCTTTAAGAACCTATGACATAAAACGTCGCCAGCCAGTTTTTGAACTTGACAGAATATATTTCAGAAACAATGCCATACTTCATGATATCCTACCAGGATATCATGAACATCAGCTTCTTATGGGATTGCCTGTTGAAGCAAAATTATTTGACGGAGTCAAAAATGTTGTTCCTAACACAACTGCAGTTCACCTCACAGAAGGTGGGTGTACGTGGTTAGAATCAGTAATTCAAATTCGAAAGAAGTTGGAAGGAGAACCTAAAAATGCCATCCTAGCTGCATTTGCTTCACACCCATCACTCAAGATTGCTATAGTGGTGGACGATGACATTGATCCGAGGAATCCTGATGCTGTTGAATACGCCATTTGCACAAGATGTCAGGCAGACAAGGGATTTATGATAATAATGAATGCTAAGGGCTCGAGCTTAGACCCGTCAAGTGATCAGCTGAATTTGTTAACTACTAAAGTGGGAATCGATGCAACCGGTACTCTGCTCAAACCCAAGGAAAGATTTGAAATAGCCAAGATACCGGGTGAAAAACGAATTAAGCTTTCCAGTTATTTGTGATTAGAAGACAGTGAATAGGCTTCTACGGTATATCACGAGTATGTCTATGTCCGTGATTAAGTCGAGTTTTTCTTTCTAACCTAAATTCCTGTTACCTCTTTGAAAAGAAGCACGCTTCAGGTTTGAATGGAAAACCTGTTAATCACCAATAACTCAGCGTTTTGACATTCACTTAGATCGGATTGACCGTGGAGGGCTAAATAGTAGTGTGTAATTTAATTCAGTACCTAGTAGAACTTTACTATGCTTGTTAACCGGAGTGCATATAAAATAAAAGTCGAATATAGAATCGATTGTTAGGAAACAGTGACATTGAAGGAGCTACCACTAGTAATCAGCCAAATCCTCAACACCATCAGCAACATCTGCAGCACCAATCCCGAGTTAAATTGAAAGTCCTAATTGTTGGATTAGGACAATTAGGACTCCCCGTGGCAAAATATGTAAAGGAAAGGGGATTTGACACTTATGGTTATGACATTAGTACAACGGCTATGGAACGGGCTGAAAGAATAGCT
>JBPYDP010000032.1:0-40035 GCA_051985775.1 Candidatus Nitrosopolaris sp.
GGGAAGAGGAATCGTTCCAGCTGCTAATTATCTATTTGAGAGTTAGTTTATCTCTTTATCAGTTTGAGAAACCAGGCCTTTACGCGATGGACACCCGGCAAAGTAAACTGTTTTGCGATTACTACAGGGCAGTTCAGCTGATCTACCAGAGCTAAGAAGTGACTGTTATTGAAGAAGCTAAACTTTCCAACGGTTGCTCCGGTGACTACTACATCAGGCTGGGATGCGTTAACTGCGGATAAAATTACATTAGCTGATTTCTCGCCACTCTTTCCAGTTTCCTCAGACAGATGAATTTCACCAAATTCAACTCCGATGTGTTCTAGATATTCTCTACGCCTGTTATCTTCGGCAACAAGGTCCTCGAACTCCTGGGCATCCTTCACAGGATCGAATTCACTTTTTTTGTTTACAGTTAATACGCTTACATTAAACTTACCGAGGTGCTCTAACCAGCTTGTTGCCTTCAGTACAAGTTCTGAGTGATCCCCAGCAGTGTCATATAGAACAACCATTTTCTTTTTAATACTTAGTCTGTCATATGGTGACAAGTCCATCCTACCCTCATATAAAGACTCAAATAAGGTAGCGTCATCTCCAGTTGTCCTAATCGCAAGAACGTTACAGGTAGCTAGGGTTTGAAGGATCCTATTATTTCTGTAGGTTTGAAAATCGGTAACTACCAAATTAATTCTTTGTTCCTCGATCGTTGCCAATACTGCTTCACTTGTATCATGCGAGATCCTGAATAGGTAATGATTCAAAATATTTTCTTGTTCTAACATTTTTTCCAAAGGTTCGAATGATTTTCTGGCAGCATCCGCAAAAGCAATTCCCGCAGAAAGCGGAGTTTGATCTGGTACTGTAAGAACTCTCAATATATCGACTTCTCCATTTTTCTCTTTGGCAACCGTTATTGCATAATGTATTAGTCTATCTGGATTATCGGGAGTATATGGAACTAAAATTCTGTAATCCTTTCTCGTCATATCACCTTCGCTCGTTACCAGAGGGGCATAGTGCTCAATTTCTTTTTTGAAGGTGTACATACGATAAAGTGCAAAGCCAACTGCTATCCAGAGAGCAGAGATAAACCAACTGAAAGGCTGAGTGACGAGCAAGTACAATGCAAGACCAAGTTTAAGGAAGACGCCCACAATTGGAATTACGGGAAAGAAAGGAATCTTAAATCCATAGTCTAGCTTATCGCCATATATTCTTCTTATATTAATGACTGCAATATTTACCTGAGTAAATAACAGCAAGAATATGACTCCAGCAGCAACTGCTATTTGATCTAGAGGAAGTGCATAAGCCATTACTGCCATTATGGCACCTGATATTACAATGGCGACGTAGGGTGTTCTGTATCTAGAATGGATAGTGCTTAGCCGATGTGGGAGATTGTAGTGTCGTCCCATTGCGAATGAAACTCTTGAAGAAGAAAAAGTTGTAGCGTTTAATGCTGCCAGGCTAGAGACGATGCCTCCTACTAGTACTACAAATCCCCCGTATGGCAGAAAGAGTGAAGCGGCTTTTGAGATACCAAGCTCTCCGTAATGACCTATGTATTCCCACGCTGGAATACCTTTAGGAAATATTGCCCCTATGGAAACGAACGCCACAAGACAGTAAAGGACAACCACTATCGCTAGTGATATAAATATCGCCCTGGGAATATTTTTCTTCGGGTTTTTTACCTCCTCTCCTGTTTGAACTATTATTTCGTAGCCCTCAAATGCTATGAAAGTCAAACCCATTGCAGCGACAATCCCACCAAGACCATTTGGGAGAAAATCGACGAAATTTTCTCTCCAATTAGCATGATTGTTAATAGTCCAGAAACCTGCACCTATCACGGCAGCGATGATTCCGAGCTGAACTATTGTCACTATTGTTCCAGCTTTGCCTGTTTCTGAAACTCCTCTTACATTGATATACGTGAAGGCCGCTATCGATGCCACAGCTATTAACTTATCAAAGGGAATAAATCCTAGCAGAGGATGATCTCCAAGAATATTGAGCATTTTCAACAGACTAAAAAGAAACGATCCAAAACCGACAGCATACAGGCTTCCCGCAACAATATGAGCAAACCAAGCCATCCAACCACTTATGAACGCATTTGGTCTTGGTAACCCTTCCCTAACCCACAGGTAACCGCCACCAGCTTCCGGTATTGCAGAACCTAGTTCTGCATATCCCATAGCTGTAAAAAGCGTGATTATTGCATTGATTATGAAGGCGATAATAACTGCACCACCTGCTAGACCGATTGCGGGACCAGTAAGCACAAAAATAGCTCCTCCTACTAGTCCTGCTATCCCGATCATCATTACATCCAGAAAACCCAAAGAACGGACTAAGTGTTGTTGATGTGGATGCAACGAGGAATCTTCATTGTATGAGGTAGACAAATATACTATCTACTCTTTGACGTTATATCCAGTAGGCCAATTAAAGGTTTAGAGGTTTTTAGATATATAGAAACATGAGTCGTGGGCAGACAATAAAACCGTACTGTTTCTCACAATTAACATCACAGCTTTGCAAAGCCACCATTCGTCGAAGCCACTATTCGTCGTAATCAAGTCGCTGCTGAGTCCTTTCGAGTCATTGTCAGGGATCGTCTTACTAACTGTGACATCTGGGGAGCTAGCCGTTGTTTGTCTTCTGTCGCAGTCGGGAAAGTAGTGCTATCCCTCTTTCGTCTCGTATATGCATTTCGTTCGCGTGTCTGATCGACGTTGAGATGGCAATGTCTCATTTTATCGTTGACCTAGACTCGGTCGAGTCTTTATATGTATTCTATGTGCCCAAATCAGTTTCGTTTACTACACTCCTACCCACTAGTAATACCAGTATTATTGATGTCTAAGGTTAGCGAGCATTTATCATCACTAGCTCCATTCCTGTTCACTTAACTTCACATGTAATTCGATGGTATTTTCTAACATGCTGCCGTCCACGGGGGTTCAAACACTAGCCGCCTATTGCCAAATTACAACTCTCACGTTAGTTTAACGCAATGCCTCTCCCATTGGCCTCATTACCACCCCACCCTCGTCGTATTCCCATTCCACATGGTTCGTATTCTCAAATATACTGCTTCGTATGATCGAATGCGCTTATCAGTCAATTCGACTTCGACTTAACATCTACCGTGATTAAACGGATTTGCTATCTTTAATATCTCTCTTTAATATCTAAATCTAATTGAAAATCCCAAGGTGAACACCCATACTCTAATTATAGGAGACTCGACCAACATGCTTGAACTTCAACCTCAGACAGTACAGTTAGTCGTCACCTCTCCTCCTTATTACAACCTCAAAAGATATGGATCCTGCGAGCAGGTCAAATCATACGCAAAATATCTACGAGATATCCATACAGTGTTTAAAGAGGTTAAAAGGGTCATGATGCCAGGAAGGTTTGTTGCCATAATCATTGGCACTGCAATCTCAAGTACCGGAATTAGACCTATCAATGCCGACATAATAACGATCATGGAGAGTCTCAAATTCACCTATGTAAAGGAGATTATCTGGATGAAACCAAAGGGAACTCAGGGCCTGTGGCAACGTGGCGTAACCAAATTTCTTAAAAGGGAACCTTACCCTTGCCTTTTTAGTGTGAATATACAGCACGAATATATCTTAATATTCCGGAACGAAGGTCAAATGGAGCTTTGCTTAAAGCCTGAGCATCGACTGTCAGAGAAATTCATTAAAGAGGTTTCATGGAGTGTGTGGGAAATACGGGTATCTTGTACCAAAGGGCATCCTGCGCCTTTCCCGGACGAGATACCAGCACGACTAATTAGATTATACACTGTCGAGGGGGAAACTGTCCTAGATCCATTTGGTGGTAGTGGGACAACTATGAAGGCTGCCAAAAGCTTGAAGCGAAATTCAATACTTTACGAGGTCAATGCTGATTATGAGGAAGTCATAAAGCAAAATGTAAGCTGGGAAGAAACTTGTGATTTGGACACGAAATTTCAAGTTCAATTTAGAAGATGTCACAATTAGAATTAAAAAAAATTCAACAACTTTGTGAGCTAGATTGGGAACTGGTCTCCGCCAGCACACAATACTATACTCACAGTTATCACCCCTACTCTTCAAAATATGTTCCTCAGATTCCCAATAGAATAATCTCCTCTTTCAGTAAAAAGAATGACCTCGTACTAGACAATTTTGTGGGAAGTGGTACTACTTTGGTAGAATCAAAATTGTTGGGGAGGAATTCTATTGGTATTGATATTAATCCACTCGCATGCCTTATTTCAAGGGTTAAGACAAGCACAATCAGCTATTCGACTTTTCAGGATATAAGCCGATTCTTACTTACCTTACGAAGTGATATTCTTAATCTTCGAAAAAATTCAAGGTCGGGTGGATTCGAGAGTGCACTTGCAGATCTCACAATGCAAAGTAGGTTAAACTCGAATCTCACAAAATGGTATCATCCAAACGTAATTTGCGAGTTGTATCAAATACTCAACAATATCAAGTTATTAAATGATCCATATGCGAAGGAGTTTTTGGGAGTAGCGTTTTCTTCACTTTTAAGAAGAGTCTCCAACACAAAGAGCGGATTTGGAAACCTTATGATTAATAAACAACCCGCTCCGAAAGACAGGATATTTGAACGGTTCTCGCTAGCTACCTCTAGAATGCTTCGAAGTGCTAAGGATTTCAGCATAGCAGCGACTAATTCAGAGGTGACGGTCTTAAATAAGGATAGCAGAAATATGTCATTCATTGATGATAAAAGCATAGATCTGATCTGTACACATCCACCATATATGTCAGCCGTTCCTTACGTGGAATACCAAAGATTGTCATTATGGTGGCTCGAATATGATTCGAGCGATTTGGAAAAAAATCTGATTGGGGGCAGGAGAGGCCGACTAGATACACCCCAACGGTTTTTTCAGGATATGAGAGCCGCATTACTTGAGATGAAAAGAGTCTTGCGAAGGAGTAAATATTGCTGCGTTACAATAGGCAATCCCATTTACAGAGGTAGGATGTGGGAATTGAATCAATTGGTAAGGCGCTATGCTGTTGAAGCAGGTTTCACTTTTGTTAAGGAGATAAGGCGAGGTAAGCATCATTCTACTATGGGCAAAATGAGAGAAGAATTTGTTCTTATATTCAAGAACGAATAATCCCTATTTAAGAAAAACCCGTGTAAGCCTTTGTTTGGAGAGGAATCTTAATGATCTTATAAATAATTGAGTGATAGTGTTTGTCTAGTATCTGCTGCGGGGCAATAGAGATATTCTGACGCCTGTCGAAAATTCTGTTGACTAGGCATCGGGAAGCAGGGATCAAATTACCGTTATGCGATAAATTACTCTCGCACTCAGTTAGCTGAGAGAAGGCTTTGAATAAACAACCAATTAATTGAAAACATTTCGAGAAATTAATAGCTACACGAGCTGACACACTTGCTGGGGTCACTGGTAATTGAAAGAATAAGCTGTTTTATGAGAAGAAAGCAGTTAGGCAAATGAGACAAAATATTATGGTCAACTATTGTAATTTTATGGAATAACAGAATTCAAGGCTATACGTCGTCTGACATCATTTTTTTTAAAATGATCCGATGTTAAATATCAACCAAAATCATGAAATGTTCATCATAGCTCTTAATTCAGACAAATGTAATTAGCTGAGGGATAAATTAGGACCTAATTGCTTTATTGTTATGGGCGAAGATTTAGTTCAAAAACAGCACAGAAACGATGAATCAGTAGAAGAAGTTAATAACGTAATACGCCATGAAATAAAAAAAGGGTTTGAAACAGTCAACATACAAAGTGTCGCTGCTCCCTTAGTAGGTATTGAACGGAGTTTCTGGCCAGAAGAGAGCGATAAACACGAAGAATTTATGAGAGCACTTATAAATGATGCAATCAGGGCCCTAAAGAATGAAAATAACCAAGAGGCGCAAGCTCGCTTGACAGCGGCGTATAAGAATATGTCGTTGGGAAGAGAAGATCAAACAACTAAGTTATTTATAGAACGTGCAATGAGAGCCCTAAAGAATGAAAATACAAAAGAGGCCATAGCTACTCTCGAATTAGCTTACGGTATCTAATGGCACAAACGATGGCTAGTCGACTTAATTTCAGAGGACAGAGGGTATGAGTGGATTTCCTTATACCATTTGATAATAATATGAGTAACACAATACCTTACAGGCTGAATAATTATCAGGTCGTACGCAGACCAGAAATCAAAAGTAAGGTGGACATTAGCCTTGAATACAGAGTAATACGTAATATCAACTGGAAGGCTGACGAGTCGGATATATCGTTTGGTCTCAGGCGGTGCTTAAACAATCTGCTTCTTTGAGAATAGAACGTAAATCAGATTCATTCAGACCTGCTCCCATTTTTGCGTCCCTCCTTGAAAGAACTCTGCCGTGGTTGAAGGCGATAACGGTAGGAACCGCATTTATTGAGAACCTATCCCACAACGGGTTGTCATCATCATTTATTTTTGATTCGTACATCTTGCAATTGATGCCATCTCTCGACTCCGCTATTGATTCAAAAATGGGCTTAAATCTCCTACAAAAAGGACACCAATCTGCATAAAACATTATTATTGCCTTTTCGCCGGTGGAAAACAGAGTATCGAACTGCATAGGTTCCAGATTTTCCATACTTATCGTCTATTTTGAAGGACATATTAATCAATTACACCTACATTTCTCAATTGCCCTAGCTGACATGATATCTCACCCTGCCCATTTTTTGGGAGCTTCGCCACAAAAAGTAGGCGATACAATCAAAATTGGAGGAGCATTGGTTTAGATGCTCGGAAGCAATTGAATCTTTCAGGTGTCAATCGATTAGCGCTATCAGACCGCTTAGGTAGAATCCTCTTCTGATGAGGTAGAATCTTCTTCGGCAAGGCAGGATTTTCCGTTAATTTTCGAGCCTAGCTGATAGCATGGCTAAAGGCACCAGTTCAATCGTTACCCCCATAGATTGTTAGCATATTAATGATTGTTTTATAGTGGGATTGATATAGCGACATACCTTACATAATAGACCTACGCCCATACTGGATTCAGCTAACCAATTGATTGACTTCTTTAAACTAATGATAAATATCAACAAAATATGACAGATCCTCTTTTCAACTCGGTAAAAAAAAATAACTCCTTGATTCTATGTCAGTTTGTGGTATTTATTACTTTAGTTCGACCTGTTTCTATTATCATCACTTTAATTATTTCACTTTATACCTTTGTTTGCCCAGTTCCGAAATTACTTGCGTATGGAGATAACACAAATATAGCCAATAACCCTATTGATAGAGCAATTTTAATTACTCAACCTAAGTTGTTCTTAGTACTTCAGTCCATTCCAAGCCCGCAAGCATTAATTCCCTCTTCGAATTTATCTCTAGCTAAGAGTATAAACGCATCACAAAGCAGCTCCGCTAATAGCGCTGAATCTGTGATGGGAACATTTCTCAACCCAAAGATTCTATTGGGGTCTGCGATTAATCAAATGCGTAATGGGACTTCTAGCGAGGGCAACAAATTTGAAAATGGGAATAACGCCTCGAGTTTTTTTGGAAACTATAAGGTCCTATTGTTAACTAGACAAATAATTCCGCCCAAGAATTATATACTCTTATTCGAAGCCCAAGCGTCTGAAGACTCCAATGGCCAAATAGCTGCAAAGCTTCCATGTGACGTCAATTATACGTCACCATTGAAATTATTCGTTGTAGAGACCAATTTTGGATTCAAAATTCAGACCAGATTAATTGATTTGCATGTTATAAGCGAGTTATCAAAACCTGGATCCACATGTGTATATGAGGCCGTGGTTCCAAAAACAACAAGCATTTCGATGCAAAGCACTATCAGCGATTCCGCAAAGTATAACATTAAATCGATGTCCTCGGGATTGAATCCACAACAAACGATCAATAGTGTTGGCCTGTTAAATCCGACAAACTATCAACAGGTACTTCCTCCTACTAGCTCTATAGCTCTCGGGTTCAACGAAGCACATTCCACTACTTCCCCTCGGAAATAAATATAGTTAACCCAAATTTGGCCATTGGTCTTGTTTTTATTTTATATTGTCTCGAATTATTTGGTGAATAACAATTTCAACTTCAGTATCTCAAATTTCTTTTGACATAACGACTCGGCACCAAACATCATAAATGCAAAATTTACTAGTCCCTTACAGGTAATGCACAGTAGAGTAGTTTTTGCACGCTTGGGATGTAGAGACAATTAATTGAGTACTAAATGCTAGGAAGGGAATCGCCCACTCCTGGTCGTTCCTTTTCTATTCGCGCGATATTCCTGGACATGTATTCCATAGTTCCTGGAATATGGCATTTACAGATACAGTCTTCGCAATCCAAGTGAGTATTTTTCTTACAAAGATCTGATAATTCATCAATCATTGCAAAAATACGTCAAAAAATTTGACAAAGACTAATTTTAATTTTGCTGTTGATGATTCCTGTTTTTTATATTGTTGCAATTGTAAAGACTTGCATGCAGATATTAATCGGCTACAAACCTGAGGAAAACAGGTATTCTAAGGCTAGCTGAGTTGGTTAATCTCAAATAGAGACATTCAATTTACATATCTGATCATATAGATTTTTAACTTCGATACAACGATAGATTGTGGGGTTTTCAACTTAGGCAAAAGGAAAGTATTAAGCGAATCTCATCTCAAAGAATTAGTAAGGCCACAGCAAGGAGAATTGCTTGGTCGCGTTATCAAGCTAGTCGGAGGGGACAATATTATCGTAAGATGTACAGATGGCAAAATCAGAACTTGTCGTATTCGTGGTAAAATCAAGCGCAGAATGTGGATCCGCGACAATGATCTAGTCTTAATAGCTCCATGGGACTTTCAATCTGATAAGGCAGATATTGTATGGCGTTATATTGCAGCTCATGCAGAGAAATTAGACCAGGACGGATACCTCGAAGGGCTGAAAAGCTGAGCCAAGAGGATATAGATTTTGCAATACTATCAAGAACATTAGAGGATAGAGGACTAAATAAAATCTAAACTTGTCTGGTCAAGATACCATTAGGTATGTGAAGGGCAAAAACGACCGGATAACCAGTTAGATGAATCCAACTCCACTGTTTATAGATATGAACATTAGTGACTAGCAAAAAGGGCGGAATTCCTACTAATTAATGGAATTATTTTTTTCATTATGATGTCATGAAAATTGGGTGTTTGGACGTCAAATGTAAATATAATTACATACATCAGATGGTTTTCCTGATCAGTTATTGGGATAGTCGCTCGAAGTAGTTTATCATAGTGTGAACAAGTGTAGTCTATTTTGCCCAAAAGGCTTTGCCATCTTACTCTAGTATATTGACGGGTGGCAGCGGTTAAGGCATATTGCTGCGTTTCCTCCTTATTTAACAGAGGTTCTAGATTTTTTCGTTCCGAGGTAGAAACTAAGAGCCCATGTTCATCGGCAATTCCAACGAACCGGATGGATGGGTCCGATTGGATCACATTGTCGCAAAATTCTTGAAAAAGCTGCGTCATTGGAACGAAGTAGGGTCAAAAGTACTCACTTTTATACTTTTGATGGACTTATAGGCATCAGCGATTCGATGTTATCAAGCTTGGCGAGAAACTCACTGTCCTGACTGCCTTTGATTTTATGGAATAGTTTCAAATAGTTCCCTGAACTGGTAGATCTAACCTATTTCCCCATTCTGCCCAAGACCCCAAATACATTTTGACGTCTCTATATTCTAACATCTTCAACACTAGAAACGTGTTTGCGGCCCTATACCCCCCTTGACAGTATGTGATAACACGCTCATCTAAGTCTACCTTCGAATAAATATGTCGGAGCTGCGTGAGGTTTTTGAACAAACCAGCTTTATCGAGATTAAGAGCCCAGTCTATGTTGATTGCTGAAGGAATATGCCCTGTTCTAGCTGCACGTGAGACAGAGCCGTTATACTCAGATCTGGAGCGCGTATCGATAACAGTTGTCGAATTTGACTTGATGCTCGACCTAATCAGACTCAGATTGGCAAGGAGGCCAGTATTGATTCTGGGCTTGAACTTAGTAGGCTTATAGCAATTAGTAACGTATTCTATTTGATTTTGATTTCTTCGCCATGCGCGATATCCTCCGTTTAGAAGGAAAGCTTGAGTGTGAGAGAAATAGCAGAGTAGCCAAACTCCCCTAGCAGGAGAAGGACCGGATGTTTCGTCATAAAAGACGATAGTCTTGTTATAATCCACGCCTAAGTTTGAGAGCAATATTCGTGCTTGTTGATTGAATTGACTAATTCCTCTTCTGGAAGAGTCAATCCAATGAAAATGCATCAAGTCAATATTTACTGCTCCCGGGATGTGTCCGTTAATGTAATTAGCAAATGGCCTAGTATCAATCAAGAGTAAATTGCCAGAGTTCGATTGATAATTAATAAGATCACTTAGCTGTTCGGTCGTTACAACATATTTCATATAATATGTGTACAGGAGTATCTATTATGTAATTCCAAAAATACCTATTTGCAACCATATTAAGTTTTTAATTTATTCTTTCTTCCAATACAAATAATGTGATAATTAAGTTGAATCGTCATACCTGTGTTGGAAGTCATGACCCATCGGCTTTACTCAGAACCACGATCCCGCATTATTCATATGCAAGTAGTTCGATTAGTCTTGTCAATGGTTTACAAGTATATAGACATTGTAGGAACTTCAACAAAAGGGATAGATGGTGCAATAAAGGAGGCTATTCAAGAATCTTCGAAAACCGTAAAAAACATAAAATGGGCTGAACTTGGCAGGGTTACTGTACTAGTAAAAAAAGAGGTGCTAGAATATCAGGCAGAAGTCAAAATTGGATTCGAAGTTCATCGCTCGAGCGACGGATAACGAGACTTTCATTGCAAATGGGCTCATTCAGGACTCAAATATTCTAAAGCTAGTTATCCGATCGTCATTTTTTTTCCTTATTCGCATGAGAATACCATTAGATTAAATCCATTTGAGTAGATCATATCATTATTCATTTACTATCTATCAAACGGTTCTACTGAAATGCTCTTTATTTGCTTGGTTTGTTCCCGAACGTCGCCTATTGACCTTGAATTAGAAGCTAGCACAAAAACGTACCTTATGCCTTTTCCGTTTATCTCAGACCTCAATGCATGATTCATCTTTTCGACATCTTCTCGGACTTTCTCTTCTGAGAGTTTACTAGTCCTAGCAACAACGTATTGGAAAACCTCACCTTGATAACAGTGAATTTCATAGAGTATAACCATCGCATGTGATATGCAGGGTGAATCAAGAGACAAGATGTCAAGAAAGATTTACTCTTGAACAAAAATATGTCCAAAAATTCATGTGCCAACTCTACTCATCCAAAATTCAATACAATTCTTCAACTAGTAATCTTCCATTAGACGAGGGTTAAAACAATGTTATCAAGATTGGAGCTTTAGGACTTATCAAAGACATCTAAGGTTGGGCTAGCCACAGTCCCATTAGGCAACAACTGAACCCGGGATCATCTAAAGAAAGGATATAGTAGCTAACCAACAGGCACGATTGAAGCAATGCATTCGGTGAGGATCCGAGCCGCTAGATTCGCAGTGATATTGTTAAAATCGTAATCTGGAGAAAGCTCAACTATGTCCATACCGATTATTCCCAGACTTACTACGCGCTTTAGCAGGTAGATAAGTTCTATGCTAGATAATCCCCCAGCCGAGGGTAGGGAGACTCCAGGGGCACTGGATGGGTCGACGCTATCAAGATCGACTGATATATATCTTCTGATACCCCTTGATTTTTTGACGATTTTATCAGCAAAGCTTACGATTCCAAGCTCTAGAATATCTAATGGAGAGCAAATCTCCAATCCAACCTCGCTAGCATTCTCTAACTCTTCTTGCTCCGCAGCCCTTGTCCCAATTAGCATGCTATGCTCAAACTCTATGACCCCAGCTGAATCTGTGATTACTGAACCGTAGTAATTTCTAGTTGAGGATACGAAATCAGGGTGGGCATCAAAATACATTAAACTAAGCTTACCCAAAGAGCTACCTATTGCATTAAGTATTATTGTTGTGATAGAATGGTCTCCACCGATAACGAAAGGTATCTTGTTAGAACGTACTATGCCGACTATCAAGTCATAAAGTTGATCCCTAGCAAAATCTCCCAAGTCAACTACTCGTTTGTCTACTAATGTCCCGCGCATTGGTGATACTGGAATAACGCTACCATTTCTCTCGAAATACTCTGATTCATTGGATGCGTCACGAATAACATCAGGAGCCCTGCTTGTACCTCTGCGTCGCGCCAGAGATTTAGATTCATCTGGTACACCTATCAAGACTACACTAGGGCCTGAATTGGAAACATTGGGGTTTGACCGGAAAAACTTTTTCATTTTATTAAATCGATATTTTGGAGATTGTTTCCTATATATGCACACGACATAAATCAAAATGACACTTGTGCGTTTCAGGTACGATAATCGACCTATCCCGTTTATCAACCAAAACCTCAGAAAATCTAATATAGTCATGCTCTGTACACTATTGCATGGTATTTGAGACACTGCTTCAACAAGTAGTCCCTGCTACCTGGGATAGCTTTGGAGTATGGATCCCCCTCACCTTTGGACTGAGTGTAGGATTAGCTTATGTTATCGCCTCGGCCCTAAGGCATAGAAGATAGTTCCTAGCTCTGACATTTCTTTTCTTTTTTTGAGCTTCGGGTAACTAAATTCTACTCGATAGTGAAGACTCCGGAGATGCTTAATAGGAAGGTACTTGAATAAATTAGATAAATGATACTGTTTATCCCTCAAAGAAGGCGATGCGAACAATGTCATAAGAGCTTTAGCAAATTAGACGATCTGACCGAACACATGAAGAACGTGCATAGGCAGACTCTTTTTAAATGCCGTAATTGTGGCAAAGAGTTCCTGCATGAGAAAGATAGGCTGCATCATGTTCGAGAAGAAAATGAAAGGAAAACGGATGCTCGAAGGCATAGCAGGACAGGATTGAAATGAAACAGGTGACAAGCCGTATGACGAAAATTTAAATTTTTTCTAAATAAATTTAAACAGATGAATTTCACAATAAGTGTAGGCGCAGCTAAAGAGAGATCTGTTCGAATCCAGCCTACCCAGACAACTAGCTTTCTTTGGGAAGGAGAAAACGTGCTATCGACTCCCTCAATGATATCAGAAATGGAAGAAACTTGCAGGCTACTTTTGAAAGAGCAGTTTCTCTCTAACAAGGAATGGGATTCAGTTGGGACTTACGTGAATGTGCGACACCTAGCGGCTACTCCTGTAGGTTCAAATGTATCGTTCAAAGCTAAGATAATCTCGGTCGAGTCAAAGAGGGTTCTATTTGAAGTGAAAGCCTTAGACAGCATCGAAACTATCGGGGACGGGAAACATGAAAGGTACGTCATACATGTACCCACTTTTAGGGAGAGATTTACCAATAAGCAAAAGAAGCTAACCGAAAGTACAACGTGAAAAACTATAAAAGAGGCCTCGGAAAAGTTCTAACATTCTACTAGAGGAAAATGGGATATGGCTACAATTCAAACCACAGCTGGCGGCATGCCAGTATTAATTTTAAAAGAAGGAACGCGTGAAAATAAGGGAAAGGATGCACAGAAGAATAATATCTCGGCGGCAAAATTGATAGCGGAGGTTGTCAAGACTAGCCTTGGCCCTCGGGGCATGGATAAAATGCTGGTTGACTCTTTGGGTGATGTGACAATCACAAATGACGGCGCAACCATATTGAAGGAAATTGATGTCCAGCACCCGGCAGCAAAAATGATTGTCGAGGTATCCAAGTCTGTTGATAACGAAGTTGGTGACGGAACTACTTCGTCGGTCGTATTTGCTGGGGCGTTGCTGGAGAAAGCAGAAGATTTAGTTAGCAAAGAAGTCCATCCGTCTGTAATCGTAGACGGATATACTGCAGCAGCAGAACAGGCATTAAAATTGTTACAGAAGATTGCAATAAAGGTAGATGTTAATGACAGAGAAATGTTGACAAAAATCGCTAGAACAAGTATGGATTCCAAACTAGTCTCTGAAGACAGCCCTACCCTCAGTCAGATCGTGGTTAGCGCCATTATGCAGATAGCCGAAGAGGGTGCCGGTGGAGGTCTAAGGATAGACTTGGACAATATCAAAGTAGAAAAGAAAGCCGGTGGATCGATGCGCGATACTAAACTAGTGAAGGGTATTGTCCTGGATAAAGAAGTTGTCCACGCAGGAATGCCAAAACGCGTTGATAATGCCAAAATAGCGTTGATCAATTCTGCACTCGAAATTGAAAAAACAGAGATGAGCGCTGAAATACGCATCAATGATCCGCATCAAATGCAAATGTTTCTTGATGAAGAAAATAGAATGCTGAAGTCCATGGTAGAAAAGATAAAGTCTGCCAATGCAAATGTTGTTTTATGCCAAAAAGGGATAGACGATATCGCACAACACTATCTTGCGAAGGAGGGCATTTTAGCGGTGAGACGTGTAAAGGAAAGTGACATGTACAAATTATCGAAAGCCACTGGTGCAAGAATTGTAAATAACCTAGAAGATTTAGTGAACAGGGATCTAGGTTCAGCTGATATAGTTGAAGAACGAAAAGTGGAAACTGACAAATGGGTCTTTATAGAAGGGTCTAAGAACCCAAAAGCTGTGACGATTTTGATAAGAGGTGGATCTCAGAGAGTGGTAGATGAAGCTGATCGATCCTTACACGATGCCTTAATGGTAACAAAGGACGTAGTCGAAAAACCTGCCATCCTTGCTGGAGGTGGTGCCCCTGAAGCATATATAAGCAGTCAGTTGAGAGAATGGGCGAGCACTTTAGAAGGTCGTGCGCAGCTTGCCGCCCAAAAATTCGCAGATGCTCTTGATACCATTCCACTTTACCTTGCAGAGAATGCAGGAATGGATCCAATTGATACTATGGCAGAGCTGCGTGCAAAACAAACTAAAGGTTCTAAATGGACTGGCATAAATGTACGTGGTGGAACGGTTGCAGATATGTATAAGCTGAATGTTCTTGAGCCACTTATAGTTAAGGAACAGATCATAAAATCTGCTACAGAAGCAGCTACCATGCTCATACGGATAGATGACGTCATTGCTGCTAGCAAATCCAAAATGCCTCCTGGTCCTCCTGGCGGTGGCATGGGCGGCATGGGCGGCATGGGCGGCATGGGCGGCATGGGCGGCATGGACATGGAATAACCTTCGTCCTTCCTACTTTCCCTTCCTTTTTTATTGATAGTAATATGTAGTTGGTAGATAGATGGTTTGCTTTCTTCTTCCATATCGAATTTTGAATAAGTACAATCTGAATAGGCTTTATGATAACTTTACTTCTTAACGCACCTATAGTATATTATTCCATTAATTGTGACATCTTCGATTTTGACTACCTCTTTAATTTTTGAAGAGGTGTGTTTTCGTGAAATTAAGCCGCCTGTGAGACCACCAAAAAGATCCGACAAGCTCAGCCTCATTAAAGAATTGTTTACATCATCTTCCTTTAATCCAACTGCCTCTCCTATTTCTTTTGCAGAGAACCCCTTTTCCTTATTCCTGCACAAGAATTGAACAATTATGTCACTCAGATCTTTATGTGCGTCAAATTCTGCAGCATCTATTGGAGGGGGAGGAGGACTCATAAATTGATCGTAGATGTACCTACGTTAGCAGCTGCTAGATTAAAAAGTATCAGCTATAAATCGATAGACTCGAATACCAGCCTTGCCAACTCTTTATTTGCTAGAGATATGCAAATAAAGAGTGTCAGTATTTTCAATTCTTAGGTGTTAGAGATATTAGATCTCCACTCTCAGAGAAAATAAAGGCATACTATTCGTACATGAATCCAATTGTAGTTATGCCTGATTTTTTTGTTGATCGCATTATCAAGTTAAGATCAAAAGAAGAATTCTTTGGCACGATTAACGATAAAGCTGCAAAAGGTGGTGGTAGCCTTCGTGATATCACCACCCTTGACCTCAAAGGAGGAAATGCAACAAATGTGGCCTACTGCTTAGCCAAGTTAGGAGTAAAGGTTTCTCTTTTCACCGTAGCAAATGACATTGGCGCGTCTATCCTCAGACAGACCTTTTCAAAATTTGGCGATAGTGTGAGCCTCTTTATTGCCAACGGAAAACACGGTCTTACCACTGCGTTAGAACTACCTAACGACAGCGGCACGAAGGTCAACATAATGGTAAGCGATGTTGGTGACATTAAAAATTTTGGTCCTGACAAGATTAACTCTCCGTCTCACTTGGAATGTCTGAGGGATGCTGATGCCACCGTTGTAGTTAATTGGGGTAGTAATATTAAAGCAAGTCAATTAGCAGAATATGCTTTCAAATCATCTCCAAAAGCACTTCATTTTATCGATCCTGCAGACATTGAATCCAGGAACCAGGAGTTCAAAGATTCACTTGAATCGCTTGTTGAGCTTACCGATGTTCTAAGTATAAACGAGAGCGAATATAATTCGCTAGCCAAAATAACTGGTCTTATCCCCCTTGAAGCCTCTTTTGACAATATTACTGCTATAGAAAGTGCAGCAAAGCAACTCGCAGAAAAACTCGGTTCGAGTATTGATTTGCATACAAGCAAAGGGGCAGCTTGGTCTAACGGAAATGAAACAAGCTTCGTCAGAGCAATACGAGTTGAAGTGAAAAATCTAACTGGGGCTGGGGATACATGGAATTCTGCTGATGTTATTGGCTATCTTGCTGGTTTAGATGCAGCTGAACGATTGACGTTTTCGAATGCAGCGGTATCACTTTATCTGAGAAACCATCTTGCTGAGCCCCCAACATCTGACGAGGTTTTTGATTTGTTGGGGAGAATTGGTGTCTAGCATGAAGATACACTCATAATAATAACATCTAATGGAAGTAATAGCTGCAAATGAATTATAAATCATAACTTATCGATCGTCAGTCTAGTGTTCAAGACTAACATTTGCTGATTTCTGCTACTAGTTGGTACGATCCGGGAAATACACAGGGAACAAATATACCTTAGCAAAAGCCGGTGATTAGGCCTAGATATTTTAGAAACATCTACTCTTTTCGTCGATGATTATGAGCAGGAACATGCCGAAAGCCGAATAGAAAATCCTAGAAATGAAAGCTGATGCTGAACAAGGTCCTGTAGAGCATTGGTTTCGAAAGGCCTTCATTTAGTATTAGGTAGAGCCCACGTATTGAAGATTGATTTATTAATATTTTAAACCTGGGAATTGGGAGTTGTAGTTTGGTGTCTCTGTTTTATCAAACTGAGTTTTTAATTCAGATAAAAATTTTTCAGTTCGGGCGAGATGCCTATTTCCCATTTGGTGTAATCCGATATAATCTAAGTTATTCGTGTTTATTACCGGTAATGCTCTATTATTGTATAGGCCTGCCGTCGGTTGTATACTTCTTTGCTTTTCTTTCCCCTGACGAAGATTCATTTTCACTCTTCTTTTTACCATTTCTTCCTCTCAAGTACGCCATGTATCCCCAAACCGCCAATGGTATTCCAATTCCGAATGCCGGGTATATCCCTTGCTCAACTACTGACATTTACCCTCTCTCCAATTATAAGTGTGTACTATATATAAGTGTGATCGATGTCGCATATTTTTGGCGTGTACTTGCTTTATACACAAATTAACGCAATAACCCGACATAGATTTAGGAATTTCTTTTAATGTCCTTAGATCAGAGGCATCGGGCTATTGCCATCTAGACGTCTTCTAGTCTATAGCCATGTCAGTCTGCCAAAGTTTGTGAAACCACGTGTGTTGGATCGAATTTACAATCTTGATCCAGCCTCCGACTCGAATATAAACAGCAATTAGTGACGAATAAATTAGTATTAACCCATTCGATCTTGTTGATTAAGATAGGTCTAATCGGAAAGACTAATACTGGCAAAACAACGTTTTTTAATTCTGCTACTCTCGGGAGTGGAGAGATTTCCAACTATCCCTTTACAACACAACAGCCAAATATCGGAAATGCCAATGCAGTCACGCTTTGTGTCCACAGGGAACTAAATGTCAATGATAATCCTAAGAATTCCCGATGCGTGGACGGCTGGAGATTTATTCCTATAGAATTAGTTGACTTACCTGGTTTGTTAAAGGGAGCGTGGAAAGGAAAGGGGTTAGGTAACCAATTTCTTTCAATAGCTGCTCAATCCGATGCGCTATTGCACATAGTAGATATATCAGGTGGCATAGATGCGTCAGGAAAGATCACAGAACCAGGTACTGGCGACCCTATAGCAGACATAGGAGATATTGAAGAGGAATTAGTGATGTGGTATCTCAAGCTTTTCGAGGGCAATCGTGACAAGATCTCGCGGGGTATTAATTCAGGAGCTGATACAATCACGGCAATAACTGAAATATTTAGGGGCATAGGTGTGCGAGAAAACCATGTTAAGAATGCCCTAGAGGCCAATAACATGATGAATACTAAATTTGATGATTGGGATCCTACTAAAACTAGAGATTTCGTATGGAGTTTAAGGGACATATCTAAACCAACCCTCATAGTTGCGAATAAAGTGGATCTGCATAATGCCTCCGAGAACTTCAGAAGACTGAGGGAGGAATACAAGGACATGATTATTGTTCCATGCAGTGCAGATGCGGAGCTCACATTAAGACGCGCAGAAAGCCGCGGAATGATAAAGTATCTACCTGGAGACGAGCGATTCGAAATTAGAGATCAACAAAAGCTGAGTGATAAACAGAAATGGGCCTTGAACTTTATTCGAAAGGACATACTAGGTGAATACTTGAGAACAGGAGTGCAATTTGCAATCAACGTGGCTGTATTTAAGCTCCTACGAATGAACGCAGTTTACCCTGTCGCTGATTCGAACAAATTGTCTGACAAGGATGGAAATATTCTTCCCGACGTATTTCTTATGAAATCAGGGTCAACTGTAGAAGATCTTGCCAGGGAGATACATACAGAGTTGGTCAAGGGCTTACTTTACGCAATTGACATACGTGACGGTTTGCGCCTACCTAGCAATTATCATGTCAAAGATAGGGACATCTTATCAATCGTTTCGGCGGTAAAAAGTAGACATAAGTGAACCAATTTAACGGTTCAGGCTACGACATCAAATACAACGAATGAAAATTCGTTTAGATTACTGTCTTATTTATCTTCAGATTGTGTCATATCTTTGTATGGCTGGGCGAATTATGTGAAGCAAAGTTAATGAGCAGAAAAGTCAACTTTGGTTCAAAACTTATTCCTAAGAAATCTTCGCTGTTCCTTCCCTTTAGAGTTCTAAATTCAGTCTAATTGAAACAAAGTGCAACCGGAACCGAGGGTATCGTTAGTTTTTTGGCTTATAATCTGTAAGAATATCGCGATATCGCGCATCTTTATACGCAACATACTTCACATACGATCCATAGCTCATATCAAATGAGCAATGTGAGCATTTTACAAATCCAAAATCGTCAGATAGATCTGCAGCACCCTTACAATCGGGGCACCTAATTTTCATACATTATTTTCCATTCGATCATATATCAAGGTTTCAGCCAGAAGGACAGTAAAAATTTCAAGGCTTTGGCGGAGCACGAAACTCCTGCTAAATGGCCTTCACCTGTTTTACAATTGGCTGCCTAGATTTCCGAAATACGCGAAAGCCGCATATACATTTAATTTCAGGTAAACCAGACAGATCTTCGACGGTGACAGGAGTACCGCATCGCATACATTCATAACTTACCTTTCCAATGGTCTCAGAGTCCTCCATATTATGTTGTACTGCTTAGTTCAGATTTAAGCCTTTTGAATCAAATCTCATCGCGGCATTCTCACATTTTTCCAAAGGTTGGTGGATCTTAGTCCAATGAGATTTGAATAGACAAGTTTTTACTCGTGCGACCAAGAAAATAGACACTGGTCTAGGCAATATTCTTACCTCAACTGTAATGAGGTTGCACAAATAGTCAGGTTCTCCGTGGTTTGTTAATCTTCAGTGAGATAGACACGATTAGGTCTAAATTGCATTAGATTGGTAAGAAAGGTAACACTCTTTCAGAAAAGATAAAGAGAGGTACTTTGTTTATAACGACTTCATAATTTTATAATAAATAACTCAGGTGAAACACGATCGATCCCATTATTGCGTAAAATATTATTATTCTAAAGCTAATCAGATCTATTGGATCCGATATCACCATATCTGATTTTGGCTTAGCCTCTAGTGTTCACTCAACACCAGGCGTTGGGAGTCCAAATATGCAGTTGTAGGTCAAATGTGGGAATAAAATTCTATGATTTTTAGTCGACGTGGGACCTAAGAATATGAAGTAAGCAGACTCTATGGCATCTTTACAATGACTAAACTATCTCTCGTGGGAATGATAACTGTATAAACTGGTGTGAATTATACAAACTATCATTAAGACCCAACAACAGAATGGAGGGAATGGGATTTGAACCCATGACCACCTGCGTGTAAGGCAGGTATCATAACCAGTCTAGACCATCCCTCCTTTGCAATCGTCTGAGAGCAATTCTTGACTTTAGTGTATATATACATATATCACGGAGTTCCTTTTCCAGCTTCTTTCAAAAGGGGCCATTGATTACACCTTCTGGACTAAGCCCCTCGATCTCAAAACTCCTACGCTTTCTGTTTTCTTTCAAATATTAAGAATTAGACCTCAAACTTTTATTAGTCCTTCATACTAGAATGGTTCGACGATGTCTGTCGGAAATAATAGTGACGGCCTAAAAGCTGCAGCAGAAAAATTGAAGAAACTCGCCGACGACATTCAAGAACAGTATGAGTCATTCGTCGATGCAACTCAGCTATATAAGAAAGGAAATATAAATCAACAGGACTTTATGCCTAGGTTGGCAGACTATCTTATTAGGTCAACTTCTCTGAATATTGGCGCCATTGAAGTTTTACTTGAACTAAAAGTAGCTGTTGAGAAGAAGCTCTCTAAAGCAGCTGCACTCACAAATGAAAGGCCAATGAAAGTTCCTTCAAACGCATCGTTGCCAGCTCCTACGCTAGATTCTACTAAATCAGCTACTGTTAGAACTTGCCATAGTTGCGGTTCGGCTATTTCACTCCGAGCCAAATTTTGCAACAAATGTGGGAAGTCGCAATAATTAAAAATGTGAACCGACAATAATGATCAATGAAGATATTCAATGCCAGAGCTGCAGCAGAAGAATACATGTCCACGCATTCCCTTACTTTCTCTACTCCAGAAATGACTTTAAAGAAATTTGCTATGTGGCTTGGAGAGCCAATCAATAGCTCCGAAGAGAAAGAAGATGCCATTCCACGACTGATGTCGTACATTGAGGAAAAGAAAATTAAAGGCAAAGCATCTTTTTTGGAGTCAATGCCTGATGTCGACGACACATTCGAGCCCACTGGAGCGGTCACAAAGATGTACAGCCGCGTAGAAGATACCGCATCTCCTAAACAAATCCCTTCTATTTACCATAACAACCTTGCAACAAAATCTTGCAACAGTTGTGGATCCGAAATAAGATCACATGCCAGATATTGTACCAACTGTGGCAAGAAGCAATCATAGTATGTAATTTAGCGATCATAACAAGAGAAGCTTTTGATCGACCTGCTAAGTATGACTCTTGATAACTAGTTACCGATATCCGTGAGCTGCCATCATTATTATTTAAAAACATTCTTCAATAAGTGATTTCTGTTACTTGAACGAAAAGGATCTCGAATCCATTTTATAACATCACATCCTAAACAAGGATTTTCGATCTATAGTACTAGCAATAACCCTAGTAATACTTTTTTCGAATATATCAAAACTGGATAATATTTATCCGATCTTGTACTCATGACACACGGAAAGCCTTAAATTAAATTTTCAAATGATAATCTGAATCTAAATCCACAAAGGTTGAGTGAACGTTTCTGGCTCTGTCATCCGTCTAGGATTATTTATAAAATCGTCATTAGATACGATAGTCTAGTTTTATGATCTTCAATATCTGATAGTAGTGGCATTCTCCACATAATATCTGCTCATTCTTATTTAAAATGCACAAACGCGTAAACGCCAGACTTCTGGTATCGTGATTTCGTTGTTCAAATTTCAAGAATCCGGGGTTAGCCCCGGCTATCAATTAGGTAAATAACTATTTGGAACCTAATATAGTCAATCATAATACGACTAGCACAAGACGGTCAGACCTGCCGCTCTCGGGGCACAGATATCACATGTCCAACGTGAATTCATCTTTGGGCTTCATATGGCATTTGATCACCTCCTGACCAGCTGACATCAGGTGATATCAATCAACTGACCATCAATCAACTATATCCCGTCACTGAAGTATTCACATAAATGTGACAGCTAGTTACTGAGGTAATAACCCATGAGGTGTAACACAGTAGTGCCACTTGTGATATTAATCGTAGTGTTGTCAGGCGTCAGTTTAATTGTCGCTTCAAAGTTAACAGCTTTAGCACAACAGATTCCAACAAACGCACTGACCTACGCAAACTCTACATATGGAATTAAATTCCTGTTTCCCCCTAATTGGGACAAGGTACAAAACGGAACAAAACTAGACACACAAACTGATATTGTTACTCTTTATCCACCTTCCAATAATTCTGTTAGCATAGATGTGAGTACTGACGACGTCTCCGACGAAAAGGGAGTATCGATAGCTCAATACTCAAGCGAAGGTTTGAGCGACCTAAAACAATCGCTTAAGAATTTCAATTTGATTGAATCAATTACGAATAATACTCTTGCCACTTTGCCAGCATATAAACTGGTGTATACATATAAGGATGCCAATACTGTCCTTAAGGATATGGAAATCGGGGCAATCAAGGGCAACAAGGTATATATTATAACTTATGAAGCTGGAGTTGGCGAATATGACAAGTATTTACCTATGGTACAAAAAATGATCGATTCATTTCATATAACGTAAAGTGAAGAATTAAACCGCCGAAAATCGCTTTTTTGTCTTTTCTTAACGTTGCAATAAGCAGCGTACTTTTTGAATGGGAATAGCGCAGAGTAGGATCCTTCATTCCATATTTTTGACATTATTCAAAACAAAAGGCACATTGCAGATTTACCAATAGCTCATCATCGATATGCTTTAAGAGCGGGTGACTCTTATCCCTAAATTATTTACACGCGGTGTTTCCCATCAGTCATAAGATCACTAAAGACCATCTGGTTTCTTATGGGTGGTATGTGCATGGGTAAATTCGCCAGCCTCAACCAAATAACACTCATTGCAAATCGATTTTGAAAATATAAAGTTCAATGAATAAAATTTAATTCTTCCACATTTTTCACACCTTTTCACGATGTTCCTCAAATAGCAGTACGAAATATAGAGTTACTCCTTTTAGGTGATTGAATATAGAGGAACCACTTTTTGCAAAACATTCGTCACATTCACGACTAAACTGATAATAATCCAATCGTAGAATAAATTTTGTATGGGCATACCAGAGAAGATAAAAGCTATCGAAGATGAAATTCACAAGACTCAGATTAATAAGGCAACCGAACATCACATTGGCCTCTTAAAAGCGAAAATAGCACGACTGAAGCGGGAAATGGAGGAAAACACTCAAAGAAGAACATTATCTACTGGCAGAGGTGCTTCAGGTTTCGATGTTAGAAAGAGTGGTGATGCTACAGTTATCCTTATCGGATTGCCAAGTGTAGGAAAATCCACTTTGCTTAATCGATTGACTAATGCCAAGTCTCGGGTTGGCTCGTATCAATTCACAACACTAACTGCCATCCCTGGAATGATGCATTATAGAGGATCTAAAATTCAGATTCTCGACATGCCAGGAATAATAGAGGGTGCGGCAGCAGGAAAGGGATTAGGTAAAAAGGTATTGTCAATTGCCCGAACCGCAGATTTAATCCTCATTGTTCTTGATGTATTCCATCCCCAACATTTAGCTGTTATAAAAAAGGAGCTATTTGGAATAGGAATTAGGATTGATAGTAAACCCCCAGACGTGCTATTAGAGCGGGGCTCTTCTGGCGGCCTATCAATTAACTCTTTGGTGCCAACCAAGATTTCTGAAAAGCTTGTTCAAGAGATATTACATGAATACGGAGTTCGAAATTGTAGAGTTGTCATAAGAGAACAAGATCTCTCAGTTGATCAATTAATTGATGTATTAAATGGCAATAGAGCATTCATGCCCTCATTAACTGTTCTAAACAAGATAGACTTGGTAAATCAGGGTTTCATAAGTGAAGTCCAGTCAACTATCGGAAGCAATTTTATCCCAATTGCTGCAGATGCTGCCATAAATATAGACGCACTCAAAGAAGAACTATACAACAAATTAGATTTCATTCGGATATATATGCGCGAGAAAGGCAAAGAGACTGACTTTAAGGAGCCTATGATAATGCAAAGCGGAGCTAGTGTTGAGGATGTATGTAACAGAATACATCGCAGTATGGCTAGAAACTTCAAGTATGCGCAGGTATGGGGGAAGAGTGTTAAATTTGGTGGGCAAAAAGTGGGTATTGACCACCTGCTTATTGATGAGGATGTAATAACCATAACAAAAAAAGTGTAATTTGATAAATTGTATTAAACCTCAACTTTGACGTGGTTTTATCTCATAATCTAAACACATTCGTAAAAAATGGGAGCGTTTTGTTTGTCATCAGATCATGGGACTTCGGCCGTAATCAGATCGTCAACTTTTACATAAATGCAGTCCCAGTTCCAAGCTGTGCATTGAACCTATTACCTGCAGAAATAATCACTTCAATAGCGTTATTAGGTAATTGAATACCATGCAAAATTGGCAGCTCAGTCAAATACCTTTTCCTCATCTTCAAATAATTGGAATAACTCTGAGTCTTCACTGCTGCCAATCAGATGATATGCCTCGATTTTTATATTTAATCTGTTCGTCTATCGCCTGATTTGCTAACATATCTGCATATCTGTTAAGTTCCCTTGGAATGTGTTTGTAATTGACAATTTTGAAATGCCTTTCCAAAGATGAAATTTGTCTGAAAAGCTCTTTAAGTTGCTTGTTTCTGACTCTATAATTGTTTAGCTTTTGATTTATGATTAATTCACTATCAGACAAAATTGTCACTTCATTGTCAAGGGAGGACACTAATTCAAGTGCCTTCTTTAAGGCAAGATATTCAGCCTGATTGTTGGTCTTAGTGCCGATGAATTCATTATACTCTGTAACTTTATTTCTGCCTCTTGTGATTACTATCCCGATACCCGAACTGCCCGGGTTGCCACGGCTAGCACCATCGATATGAATAGACAACAATGCGCCTATATTCTCGTTATCTTTGCAAAAGCTCCAGACATATATAGTCTAGGTAAGCATTTGGTATGGCAGGTAGGAATCGGACCAGGTCTTCTAGGCTGGACCTAGTTCTCTTAAGGATCTATTTTGGAGCCAACTCTGAAGTACAAGCCCTTCGGAACGGTTTTTTTTAAACTTAAACTTCATTGGCTTGGCTTAAGCCTTCCTTAGCGTAATCATTTACAAGACTATTTAGAGCCATCCGTCTGCCTCCAACTATCTTAATGTCAACCTGCGATTTCTTGTTTCCGATACGGACGATATTATAGGTGTTCTCGAAGAATCCCCTGAATCTTTCTGAACATGCTGTTCCTGCGTAAGCAATCTCAAGCGAACCTAACTTCCAGATCCATGGTCTATGTTTGTGACCACAGAGCACTAGATCAACCTTAGCTTGCATACATGCCATTAATGTGTCACCCGCATCTAAAATTATAATTTTATCTGTGCCAGTATCCGGAATGCCTATTAAATGATGGTGCATTGCAATTATCTTAGTTTTGCCATCATATCGAGACAAGGTAGCGTTCATCCATTTATTTTGTCTGTACCCTACTTCTCCTTCGTCTCTATCTGGTCTGGCTGTACCTAGGGTCAGTATTACTACATCATTATCCAGCTCATAGACTAACTTTGATTGGAAGAATTTTTTAAAAAGGAGATAGCCAGTATGCCTATAATCGTGGTTTCCGGCCAAAACAATTTTGTTCTTGCACTTAAACCTTTGTATTTCGGACCGAGCACGTTTGAACTGGAAGAGCAATCCTTCATCCGTAAGATCACCGGTTATAACAATTGCGTTAGGTTCTAGATTATTGATCTCTTCTACTAACTGATCAAACGAATCTTGCTTGAACATGCTTCCTATATGTAAATCAGAGATCTGAACTATTTCCATAATCATAAAGTACAGAGTTTGTACAATAGAAAAGCTCTTCTATTCTACGGATCAACACACCAGAACTGGAGAATCTTAATAATACCGCACCCAACTCTTGTACTGTGCGGTAAATTTGCAATGCCCAAACGTAAAGTTAAAGAAGAAAAGCCTCCAAGAAGATTAGGAAAAAAAGAGATCCTAATTCCTCCAATAGCTATGGGTGCCTCTCTACTCGTATCCTTGGTGATAATCCCACACTTTGTCCCACCGCCTATCCCAACGAAAATATGTCTTAGATCACAAGGAACAGATCAGTTTAACCTTTATCCGACGGTACAAATCATGGTTGACGGGAAGCAATATTCGCTGCCAGCAGGAGTTGGAAATAATACGCTCAACGGGAGGCAATGCTTACATGTGATACACACTGATGCAGTAGGGTCCAAGGTTCACGTTGAATACACACGGCCTATTCGACTGACTATGGCTGACTTTATGAAGATTTATTCTCCAAATAATCGGACGATTTCAGTGGTGGATAATTCTTCTGGTAAACCTCAATTGAAGACACTTAACTTGGGCAACTACACCGTTCACTACTCTTATTATTCTGAAAACGGTCAGTATACCCAAGTGAACAAGCCATCTGATTTTCCTCCCTTCCAAAATGATATGGTCGCGAGGGTAGAATTAAAGACCAAGTAGCTTCGGTTAATTATGAGTAATTGGTTTCCAATTGAATCGTGCCAACGATACTTTTTCGAGATTTCCTAATAATTTGGAAGGCTCGGTTCCGTTAAAATATTTAAAAGCAAGTCGTAGTTCACTGTTTCTAATAGGCTAGCTTGAATTTGATTTTGCATGTATTATCCAGTTCCAATAATAGGCGTTGGCAATTTCGTCTTTAGACAAAAGATTAATGAATAGCAACGCTCTCCGCGAGCTTTATCAACTGATCAGGCATTAATTGCCCTAGTTTTTTATCGGGAATAATTTCAAGTTTCGAATTATATTTTGCTAACACTGAGGCTATTTTTTTGTGTCTAGATGAGAACAAGAGATTTACATTTTTTATGATCGAGGGTGTGGCAGGGCTCCTTGGTTGTTTTGGCACCAGTCTTATAACGATAGATTCTACTTTGGGAGGCGGCTCAAATGAGTTCTTAGGGATGGGAAAAAGGCGCTCAATTTTAAAATAATGTTGAGCTATCACACTGATGGCTCGATAGTTTTTATCTCCTGACTTTGCTAGCAATTTGTCAGCAAATTCCTTCTGCACAGTAAGGATAGCTCTAGTGAAGTTCTGTAGCGGCAGCCATTCTAGCGCTTGTTTGCTTCTGGAATATGGCAGGTTTGAAAGGAAAACGTCGAACTTAGGAGAAAAGATTTTAAAGATATCAGCATTCACTAAGCTCAAATTCGGAAAGCTTGACAAAAGATTTCTAGATTTATTGAACAAACCTTTGTCGATCTCAAAGGAGACTACAGACCTTGCTATATTACATAGCGCGCTTGTTAGGCTGCCATCTCCGGTACCGGCTTCACATACAGTTTCGTTCTGATTAATCATAGCTATTTCTAACAGCTTCTCAATCATTCGTTCGTCTCTCAGCATATGTTGACCGAGAATCTTCCTTCTTGAACCGTTCATTTTCGAACAAACAAATTCATTCTGGCCTCCCCAGTAATTTCGTCAACTATTCTTTTTGCCATCAGTTTGGCTGGTTCTCGTAATCCCACTCTTTGTTGGATTTCTGAGAAGCTTTCAAATTTTTTCTTTTCTCGCTCTTTTATGATGGTCATCATGTAAGTTTTTCCGATACCAGGAATAAGCTCTAAGGCATGAATTCTAGGAGTTATTGGTTGAGCAGTATTTATGTAATCAATGAACCTCTTTTGGTTTGTTACAACGATCTTTTCAATTACACTTGGGAGTTCGTTCTTAGCAGATTGTGATATGTGGTCATATTCAAGCCTGCCCAGAACACTCATAACTTTATCTCGGCCTTCTCTACCGATATAGACCCTTTCACCTATTTCAACACTCATGTTTTGGGTCCCCAGTAGTTCGAGCAATGTGAGTCGTTCTTCTCCAACAGCTTGAATAATCATGCCTTCCTTTCCTCTCACCGTCGACGATTTAGCTCGTTGGGCAAAGTCCAAAACGTATGCATATTCTTCGTACCTACGCTGACCCAGCGGAATCCCGGAATTCTGTTCGCCAACGATTCTGTCGTTGCTGCTATATCCCCTTAGCGAAGCTGACAATGCTGATCTTTTCTTCCTTTTCTCCTACTTAGATAACCGTTTACCTTTTTATTTAACTTTCATTCGGACTCTTGATTATGGCCAACATCCTTTGCAATGTCTCGGTAAGGATCAGCTTTTTCCACCCAAACGTAAAAGCTCTGAGTTCTTCCAACGATGATGGTGATATGTTGATGACTTCCACAGCTTCCTCTTCCTTTAATTCACACTCCTCTACCAGTCGCTTCACCTTTTCTCTAGCAGTTTTTGGATCATTTTTTGCGAATTTTACAACGTAGTCATAGGTCCAGCGTTGGATTTGGTCCATATCATCTGGGTTAACTTTCTCTAAAATTTCCTTGGATTCTGAGAGTGTTATTATTTCCTTTTTAAGTATATCTGTCACCTTAGTTTCCACCCATGAATGGCTTTATATGATTAAATCTAGTCTGCAAGATCTTCTGTTTTTCTCCCATTGCTACTTTGACTTTCAGTATTCTTCGTCCCACAGTCATAACAACTCCGATCTTACCTTGGAATCTCCTATGTGGAGTTGTGATATGCTCGGTGGGATCTATATCTACAACGACCTTGTCACCAACTTTATATTCTGTTAGTAAGTATGATAAACCTCTACAGGCATTACGTTTGGTTAGAACAGAACGAGATTTCCTTCTCGAACCATGTGAACTTGGCATCGTAGGTTGATGCTCTGAGACCTCTATTTAAGTTATGTTCCAATTTGTCAGGTTCCAATAACTTCTTCATCTGCCAAGGGGATCTGAGACTCCTTGTTCGGACAACGAGAATAATACTTCTCTTTCAGGATGATAAGGGCTATCAACCATTCTTGCGATTCGATTTTTTCCGGAGCGCTTCAGGAATACCCTGTATGTGCTTGTGTGTGCAACTACATTTCCCCCGGTAGGTCTAAACGCATCACCAAAAATCGCATCCGGAGAAGATTGAATTTGGTTAGTGACTAAGATTGCCACCTCGTAAGTTTCTGCGATTCTGACCAACATATGCATGAATTTGTTAAGTTTCTGCTGTCTTTCAGAGAGAACACCCCGTCCGATATATTCAGCTCTGTAGTGTGCTACGGCAGAATCTACTACAAGTAATTTTACATTTTTTTCGTCAATGACTGGACCACTTTCTTGGATGATCAATTCCTGATGGGCGCTGTTGTAGGCCTTCGCAACTATCACGCTATCGAGCACGACCTGTGGATCCATTTTTCTAGCTACCGCGATAGATACGATTCGCTCTGGTCTGAATGTGTTTTCTGTATCGACGTAAAGAGCTTTGCCTGTTAATCCTCCATCCGACTTACTCTGTTTAACCATAACACACAGCGTATGACATATCTGAGACTTTCCAGTGCCATATTCCCCATAAATTTCAGTTACAGCTCTTTGCTCTATCCCACCTCCGAAGAGATCGTCTAAATTCCGCGAGCCGGTAGAAAGACGATCTTCTCTTTTTCTTTTATCATAGAGCTGAGTGGCTGTAACGAAGCTCTTGTCAATAATGCCAAGATCCTCTAATCTATTTCTAGCCTCATTACATAAAGACGTGGATTTTTCAATTTCCATTCCAGTAGCCTCTGATATATCCATAGGTCCCCTGACGATTAAATCCCTGATAGAGTAAAAGCCTGCTTGCTCTAATCTAGTCTTTGTAGCAGGTCCAATTTGTTCTATAACGTCAAGACTCAACTGAACTTTAAGAGAATTGTCGTCTTCCAAGATTTGTACTAGAATAGTTGAGTTCGCTACTAATTAGTTTTAAGTCAATATTGATATATCTAACTTGCAGAAGCGATAGTTTGATTTATTTGATGTAACAATTAAATTGAGATTACGAGATTTTTTTCTCGTCATTGTTTGGTGCGTGCGTGTGATGATAGTCGACCTAAATCTTAACCGCAAACATGTACTGGTGATAGGTGGTGGAGATGAAGGTAGCAGAAAAATCAGGGGATTGTTGGATCAAGATTGTAAAATAACGGTTATATGCGATCGGTTGAATCGTGACCTAAATCAACTAAGCGAGCAAGGACGAATAGAAGTTGTAAAAACAAAAATAAAAGATTCAAGCATACTTGATGGCTATGCCAATTTGTTTTTAGTGCTTGCGGCGACTAATGATAAAGAATTGAACCGCAAGATTGTTGAGAAGGCGCGTGCTCTACACATATTTGTATATGCGGTAGACGATCCAGCATACAGTGACTTTTCATACGCTTCTATAATCAACATTGAAGGCATAATGCAGATAGCAATATCCACAGCAGGAAAGAGCCCCATAATGTCACGGAGGGTCAGGATAAAGGCCGAGAGAATGCTTCCCAAAGTTATAAAGAAAACAGACATCGAAAATGTTAAACTACAAGAATTTGCACGTGCTGCTGCAAAATCAACCATTGAAAGAGTGGAGGAAAGAAAAAAATTTCTATATTCATTGATAAAGAATGATCGTATCCAGAACCTTATTAAGGAGGGTAAGATAGAGGATGCTAAAAGTACTACATTAGAACTACTGCGTGATTGGGAGAAAGAATAAAAGTGGAATCATCGTCGGCACTTTCACAGCCTCTATCGGTAGTTAATGCCAAAATAACGTATCGTAACGCTCCTATCCATCTTCTTGAAAGATTCGGTTTCGTTGATATGAATATTGCACATCGAAAGCTAATAGACACTGCGCAATTAAAGGAATGTGTTATAATACAGACTTGCAACAGGGTTGAAGTGTTTGCTGCAAGTCCAGGTCTAAATCGAGAAAAATTGATAGAAGGATGGGCAAACGCTGCAGGATTATCAGTCGATGAGGTTGCAAGGAACATCGAAATTAGCAATGGTAATGAAGTAATCCTACATCTCTTAAAATTATCCTCAGGGCTTGACTCGTTGGTCCTAGGTGAAGATCAGGTGCTAGGCCAAGTCAAGCGCGCATTTGAATTTTCTCGCATCCACAAGTACGCCGGCTCTTATCTCTCAGCCATATTTGACAGGGCGGTTAAAGTAGGTAGTAAGGTGAGAACCAGCACTGGAGTGAACAGGGGTAGCGTGTCGATTGGTTCTATGGCGGTTAAACTGGCTAAGGAGTGCGTTGACAACTTAAACAAGAAACAGATTTTGCTTATTGGCTCAGGTGAAGGAGCAAGTCTCGTTGCCAAATCATTGAAGCAAAGACAAGCTAATTTCATGGTTACTAGTAGAACTTTTGAGAGGGCCAGATCATTTGCTGATACAGTGGGTGGAGACCCAATCACATTCGAGTCAGCAGTACAAATGTTCCGAGAGATAGACTTAATTTTTGTCGCGACCACTGCACCATATTACTTAGTGACCCACGAAAGAATTGAAAAAGCTATGTCGCATAGAGATAAGCAACTCGTCCTTTTTGATTTGTCAAATCCACGCACTGTAGAAGAAACAGTAGCAACGATAAAGAAGGTCAAGTTGTTTAACATCGACAAGATTGCGCAAGTAGTACAAGAGAATATTGAAACACGTAAAAGTGAAGTTGCGTCAGCACAGCGGATAATAGACGAAGAGATGAAGCTAGTTGATATTGCTCTTAAGAGAAAAGAGGCTGAGCCCATGGTTATTTCTATTTTCAAGGACGTGGAGAAGATTAGAGAACGTGAATTTAGAAAGGCGATATCAATTCTCGGGAATAAAATAGGGCCAGAGGAGCATAGAATAATTGAACAATTGTCCTACGCGATAGTCGAAGCTGTTATGGCTACACCAATGAATGGGCTCAGAAAGGAGATAGGAAACGATAAAAGTGAAGATATTAAGAGAATTGTAGCCAGGCTGTTTAACTATAATGAAGAGCGATGATCATAAGTGCGCACCAGGATATCCTATCGTTAGATTAAGGAGACTGAGGAGCACTCCTGCGATTAGAGAACTTGTTCAAGAAACTCGTCTATCAGTTAAAAATCTGATATCTCCAATTTTTGTGCAGGAAGGTATAGACAGACGCAAGACAATGCAATCTGTGCCCGGAATAGAAAGGATACCGCCTTCAGAGATTAGTGCTGAGGTTGAGAAGATCTGGGATTTGGGTATCCGAGGGGTTATATTATTTGGTATACCATCCAGGAAGAATAACAAAGCCGACTCCGCGTCCTTGGAATCTGGAGTAGTGCAAAATTCTGTAAGTACTTTACGTAAGCACTTTGGCAAGAAGATTGCAATCATCACTGATGTCTGCCTCTGCCAGTATACCACGCACGGCCATTGTGGATTAATGAAAAGAGGAAAAGTAGACAACGACAGCAGTGTGCGTGCTTTGGCAAAAGTGGCAACTAGCCATGCTGTGGCTGGCACAGATATGGTGGCACCTTCTTCCATGATGGATGGCCAGGTAAAGGTCATTAGGGAGGGCCTAGACGAGAGAGGGTTTACGGATGTAGCTATAATAGGTTATTCGGCAAAACATTCATCTCCCCTTTATGGCCCTTTTCGGGACATCGCTTGCTCCAGTCCACAATCTGGAGACCGGAAGTCGTACCAGATGTCATATACTAATCCGAGAGAAGCAATGCATGAGATTGAATTGGATGTTCTGGAGGGGGCCGATATAATCATGATTAAACCGGCAATACCTTACCTAGACGTGATCTATCAAGCGAAGAAGGCCACAAACTTACCCATTTGTGCATATAGCGTTTCTGGGGAATATGCATTGATAAAGGCTGGATCCATTATGGGCTTGATAGATGAGGATGAAGTTATTGTCGAGTTTATGACAGCGATTAAAAGAGCCGGGGCAGATCTCATTATTACATATTTTGCGAAAAAGGTTGCCGCCCTGCTCAACGAATAAGGAAATTAGCATAATACGATACAATTATAATATTTTGTAGGCTCAAGACTTTCCATTATGCTTAATAATCCAGATTCAAAGTCACTATTTGAGAGAGCCAAGCGGGTCATTCCTTCTGGGGTCAATAGTCCGGTACGATTCTTTGATCCATTTCCATTTTTTGCTGTTTCAGGGAAGGGAAGCAAAATGCAAACCGCCGATAATGAAACATTCGTGGACTATTGTATGGGGTACGGCTCGCTATTGCTTGGACACAATTACCCTGCTGTGACAGAATCAATCAGTCGGCAATTGGAGGACGGGAATTTGTTCTGTGTCCCAACTGAGGGAGAAGTGAGATTAGCTGAGTTAGTGTCAGAGATTGTGGAATGTGCAGATATGACAAGACTTGTAAACACCGGCTTAGAAGCAACCATGAATGCAGTTAGGCTAGCTCGGGCATTTACAAAGAGAAAGAAGATTGTGAGATTCGAGGGATGTTATCACGGCGCGTACGATTACGTTCTAGCCCGTCATGGTTCTAATGATATTTCCGAAGGCCTACTACCAGAAGCGGTCTCAAATACCTACGTAATCCCATATAATGATTCTGAAAAGCTCGAAGACCTAATTAAGCAAGACAAGGATATAGGATGTGTCATACTGGAGCCTGTCCCTGCAAACATGGGACTAGTCTTGCCTGAAAAGGATTACCTCAATGAGGTTAGAAGAATTACACTTCAGAATGACGTAGTATTAATTTTCGATGAAGTTGTTACTGGATTTCGACTTGCGCTGGGAGGCGCAGCCGAGTTCTTCGGAATTAAACCAGATCTGGTCACGTTCGCCAAAGCATTGGGTAATGGATTTCCTATCGCAGCTATTGCTGGTAAAAAGGAAATAATGCAAGAGCTTTCTCCTAGCGGCAAAGTTTACCAAGCCAGTACCTACGCCGGGAATCCAATTTGTGTATCTGCAGCCATTGCTACGGTCAAGACCTTGTGTGAGGCCAGTAGTGAGATATACCCAAAAATCGCTAGAACCTGCGATATTATTGTCCATGGCATAAAAGATACGCTTGCTGATCTTAAACTCGAATGGACCGTCAATAATATCGCTTCAATGTTCCAAATCTTCTTCGCGAATGGTAAAGTGACAAACGCATATAGCTCAAACAAATCTGATCCTGTTGTATTTAGAAAGGTCTTCTTTGAGTTATTGAAGAGAGGGGTTTTCATACCGCCATCGCGCTCTGAGACTTGTTTTGTTTCATATTCACATAGTGAGGATGACGTGGATAAAACTATAGAATCGTACCACGAGTCTCTACGGAATGTGAAACTGACCCAATGATTAAATCAAAGGTAGGAACGAGGGGAAGCAGGCTTGCGATAGCTCAGACTGAAATCGCTTTACGCAGTTTGAGGAGTAAAGCCTCACTTGAATTCGAAATTATGCATATTGTCACGCGTGGCGATATGGACAGAAGACCGTTGTTCACATTGGATGAAAAAGGGATCTTCGAAAAAGAATTGGATCAAGCAGTCATTTCTGGAAAAATTGACTTTGCAATTCACAGCCTGAAGGATATACCTACAGATCTGTCTAAAAAGTTAGTTGTAGCCAGCATCCCTAAGCGATCCAAGCCAAACGACGTACTTGTGAGTAAAAGGAATTTCAGATTACAGGCTTTACCCTCCGGAGCAATAGTAGGCACGAGTAGCCTACGACGAGCCGTTCAAATACTTAGATTAAGGTCCGATTTGAATGTGAAGCCTATTCGTGGGAACGTAGAGACGAGGGTAATCAAGTCTATGGAAGGAGATTACGATGCAGTAGTTCTTGCGGAAGCAGGCCTGACTAGGCTTGGTATAACAAAAGCAATATCGGAAAGGTTCAGCATAGGGGAATTTGTACCTGCACCTGGGCAAGGGGCGATCGCAATGGTGTGTAGACGAGATAATACAGAGCTCATTTCGATACTAAAGCAGGCTGAAGACGTTCAGTCTAGGATTGAGGCCGATGCTGAAATCTCTTTAGTCTCAAAGCTCGAGGCCGGCTGCAGGTTCCCAGTAGGGGCGGTCGCAGTAAGTACACCCGGGAAAGAAACATTCACGTTATATGCCAGTATATTCTCTCCAGACGGGGCCAAGAATATTAAGGCAAAAAAGATCTCCAAGATCACAAATCCTGATGTTGCAGGCGGGGAGATGGCGGAACTGCTTCTTAGAAACGGAGCGGCAGAGTTGGCAGCAGGGTGGCGTGCTGCAGTAAAGAAATGGAATAAACAAATTTGAGGATGAAAAAAGTATTCATTTGTGGCGCCGGTCCCGGCGATCCGGACTTGATTACGATAAAGGCCATGAGACTTTTAAAGACTTGCGATGTAATTATTTATGACAGGCTTGTAAGCAAAGAAATTATTGATCAAATTCCATCTAGGTCAGAAGCAATTTTTGTAGGAAAATCTGCAGGTGATACGGCATCACAACAAGCCCACATCAATCAGCTGATGGTTTCTTATTCCAAAAGAGGAAAACGCGTCCTTAGATTGAAAGGCGGTGATCCATTTATTTTTGGCAGAGGAGCAGAGGAGGCAGAATACCTATTAAAGAAGCATATAAAATTTGAAATTATCCCTGGTGTGTCATCCGCTGTTGGATCCGCAGCCTATTCAGGGATTCCTCTGACACATCGACGTCTTTCTTCATCAGTGGCGATAGTTACTGGTCGAGAAGATCCGTCCAAAAATGAACCAGGCGTCGACTGGAGAAAACTAGCCTTTGCTGTAGACACGTTGATTATCTTGATGGGCGTGGAAGAGCTTCCTCGGATCTGCAATTATTTAATTAACGCTGGAAAGGATAAAAGTACAAAGGTAGCAATTATAGAAAATGGAACTACCAAAAAACAGAGAGAAATTACTGGCATTTTGAGTAATATAGTCACGAAAGCTAAACGCGCAAAAGTCAAGCCCCCAGCCGTTATTATTGTAGGGAAGGTTGTGTCATTACACAAAAGACTTGCGTGGTATTTGAGGTAGTATAACCTGCTATGTCGACTACGCTAAGAGGCAAGATACTGGCCATAACAAGAAACAAGGTTGAAGCTTCAGAATTTGCTGAATTGGTCACTTCCGAAGGGGGAACAGCCATCGCGTTGCCGGCCATAGAATTAGTACCGAAACCTCAATCAACTATTCTTCGGTTCATAAATCTCGTAAATGGGCTCAAAAATGAGGAGCTGTACTTTGTTTTTTTAAGCCCTCGTGCCGTCGATCTCTTATTTGAAGCCTCGAGCAAAATTTGCAAATCTGATCAACTGGTAGCGCTACTAAATTCTTGTATTGTGGTTGCGGTTGGTCCCAAGACTAGACAAAAGCTGATTGTTCACGGGATCAATGTTAAATTGATCCCCGAAGACTTCTCTTCAAAAGGACTCGTTGAACTCTTCGCCAAAATGGGAAATACAAAAGGAAAAAGAATCGTAATTCCTAGAAGCGAAGCGTCGGACGAATTTATTGAAAGCGAACTGTCTGCCCTAAAAATGAAGGTGAGCGTATTTTTCCTTTACACCATCCGAACTTCTAGAATTACTCCTGTATGGAAAGAGTTTGTATCGCTACTGGAACATAAAAGGGTCGATGTGATAATCTTCACAAGTGCATCGAATGTTAAGGCATTCTTTGAAATAACTAGTAGAATTTTATATGAAGGTAGAATGATGGCATTGCTACGGCACGTGGAAGCAGTAATCACAATAGGCCCGATGACGAGCAAAGAATTGAAAAAAAGAAATATTCGATTTTTTGAATCAGGAGAACATACTATACATGGTACAATAAATGCTGCTAGAAGGATACTGGGAGTTAGTCGTTCTTTAGAATCGATGGGTTCAAGCCCAGGACAGAATAGAACAGCAACCGGCATAGATCGGGTCTGACAATGACCTGGGTCAGGGGACTGCATTTAGTGTCAGCGTAGCGGGTCATTATTTAGCTACTTCCCGCGCCAGCCGTTGTTTTTTATATTCCAAATTTTAGATTTAAATTACCCGACAGAAAGAAACGAAATGAGTTGCGGCCTTAGCCGAACACAAATTTATCGGTGGCTTTTGGAAGTTCATTAGTCCAAGGCATTGATTAGAAGTTAGGACAATCTTTTAGTGAGATAGAACCACGTCTCTGGCAATTTTCGAGTGAAGTCAATTATTATAACTTGAAAAAGGATTAAATAACACTTATATATTACAGATCGCGGCCATTTTGGGCCAATCGTAGTCTTTTCATTGATCGAATATATCATATTGCACTTTGCTTTTTTTCGGAGAACTAGTACTGAATCCTAAAACATATATAAAACATAACGGTGTTATAACTAATATGGCCACTAAAGAAATCAATATGGATTATAGCAAGTATGACTTTAAGGATTCCACTGAGCTTTATGTTTACTTAAGTAAAAAAGGTTTGTCCAGAGGGACGGTAGAGGAAATTAGTAAACTGAAAGGCGAGCCAGAGTGGATGAGAGACTTTAGACTCAGATCATATGAAGTCTTCATGAGCAAGCCGATGCCTAATTGGGGTGGCGATATGTCGAAGATTGATTTTCAAAATATTTACTATTATGCCAAGGCTTCTGAAAAGCAAGGTAAAAGCTGGGATGATGTGCCAGATTCCGTCAGAAACACGTTTGAAAAGCTAGGCATTCCTGAGGCTGAAAGAAAATTCCTAGCAGGTGTAGGCGCTCAGTATGAGTCCGAAGTAGTATATCATAACCTGAGGGAAGACCTACAAAAACAAGGTGTGATATTTATCGATACTGATACTGCTGTTAAAGAGCAGCCTGAACTTATGAGAAGACATTTTGGAAAGGTTATTCCGCCTGAAGACAACAAATTCGCAGCGTTAAATAGCGCAGTGTGGTCTGGCGGGTCGTTCATATATGTTCCCCCTCACGTCAAAGTAGAGCTTCCGCTGCAGGCATACTTTAGAATTAACGCTGAAAACATAGGTCAGTTTGAAAGAACTTTGATAATTGCTGACGAAGGCTCCGAAGTTCATTATATCGAAGGCTGTACTGCTCCAGTTTACTCTACAGAGTCTCTGCATTCGGCCGTTGTGGAATTAATCGCTAAGAAGGGCGCCAAGATCAGATATACAACTATCCAAAACTGGAGTAAGGATGTATATAATTTGGTAACAAAGAGAGCCTATGCATATGAGAATGCATCTGTTGAATGGATCGATGGAAACCTTGGAAGTAGATTAACCATGAAATATCCTGGCGTTTATATGCTTGGAAAGAATGCCCATGCTGAAGTCATTTCAGTTGCATTTGCAGGCTCTGGCCAACACCAAGATGCTGGTGCAAAGGCAGTACATATGGCGCCAAACACGACCTCCCGGATCACAAGCAAATCAGTAAGCAAGGATTATGGCAGGACTACGTACAGGGGCTTGCTTCATGTTGCTAAGGGCGCTACTGGGGTAAAATCGAATGTCAGATGTGATGCATTATTATTAGACGAAAACTCTAGGACTGACACATACCCCTATGTAGAGGTTAATGAAGAAGATGCAACAATCTCTCATGAGGCAACTGTGGGAAAGATAGGAGAGGATCAAATCTTCTATCTAATGAGCAGAGGGTTCTCAGAGTCTGATTCCTTATCTTTGATTGTTGGGGGTTTTATGGAACCCTTTACCAAAGAGCTGCCAATGGAATATGCAGTTGAGCTGAACAGATTAGTAAAAATGGAAATGGAAGGTTCAGTCGGCTAAAGCTACATACAGCTTCATTTCTTTTCGAGGCATGAGTTAGTCTGATATTATCTTCTGTTAATGACTCTTATATTACTAATATAATTTCTGAATCAAAAGAGCCAGTTTGGCTAAGTGAAATGAGAAGGGAAGCATTTTCAAAATACGCCGCTCTTCCCGCTGAGGTCTCGCCGCTTTATTCTAAATATTCAGATGTTAACCGCCTAAGTGAGGGAAGCGTCAGGCTACCTGAGGTTCTGACCCGTTTTCAGCCATATGAAGAACTTCGTGAGAGGTTCATAGAAAAGGAACAAGGCGCTAGCCTATTAAGAATAGGCTCCGTAATAAACAATAAATCCATCCCTGAAAAGCTTTCAAAAGCTGGGATCATTATTGCTGATCTTCAAGAAGCAGTGATAAAACACGAGAGCCTAATTCGGGACCAGTTAACATTCAACCGACTTGATTACGGTGAGGATAAGTTTCTGGCTTTAGAAGCCTCAGCTTTTAGATCTGGTATTTTCATATACATACCCAAAAATGTTTTAGTCGAAGATCCTATCAGAATTGTGAACTCCGTTGCAGACAATGGCGACTCTTCAATAACTAGAAATATAATTATTGCCGATACAGGCTCAAAAGCAACGGTTGTCGAAGAAATATATTCTCCCCAGCTAGAGGAAAAAACCACAAATCAACAGGCATATTTTGAGCTAATGGAGTCTCACGTCAGGCCTAATGCCGATTTAGAAGTGGTAACCTTACAAGCTATGGATGGGAGTGCCATCAATTTCTCTAACAGGAAAGCATTTGTAGAGAGAGATAGCAAAATGTCATGGTAT
>JBPYDP010000033.1:0-5383 GCA_051985775.1 Candidatus Nitrosopolaris sp.
TACAAAGCGCCATGGCTGCTGCTCCACCCGCTGTTCCCAAAAAACTTAGTACCGGCAATGCAACTAGTTCTACAGGCAAAACCACTTCTACTAAAACCAGTTCAAGCAGCAAAAGCAGCAAAAGCAGCAAAAGCAGTGCTCCTCCACAGCCTACAACGCTTTCCTAGTCCAGAACTAACAAAGACAATCGAGTCATCCGATCTTCCTAATTTTTTGTTGGAAATTCTGTAGCGTATTATCTACAACTTTGTTTTGCTCTTCCTCGAATAAAGTACTTTTCCATCTTTTGTGATCTTCATAATCCTGCTGGCTGGTATAAGATCAAAATTTTCAGATGCTCTGATGAATTCTAAGAGTGAAACTTCGAGCAATGAATCGAAATTTCGATAATAAACTGAATATAGTTTGGGATCGTCGGAATAGATTGCTTTGCTGAAAATCTCTTCTAGTCTACCCTTCTTCGGCATTTCTGTAGTAGATCAATCCCCCTGCCTCCACTATCTTCGCAACCAATTTCGGAAACGGCAACATCGCATAAGATTGATTCCTTGTTAGGTTCACAATTTTGTTATGATTAAGATCGATTTCAAGCTCGTCATTGTCAAAAATTCTTCCTAAAGTTTGATGTTCGATTTCTATGGGAAGCAAGTATCCTCCGTCAATGGCATTTCTGTAAAATATTCTTGCAAATGATGGGGCTAAAATCGCTTTAATACCCAACTGAGAAAGAGCTATAGGAGCATGCTCTCTACTCGATCCGCAGCCAAAGTTACTCCCACAGAGCATAAAATCACCGCAGGAAACTTTCTGTGGAAATTCCGGATCTATACCTTCCATCGCATGTTTTGCCAATTCTTGGGGGTCATGAATTTTTAGATACTGCCCAGGAATGATAACATCAGTATCAATGTTTGAAGAGTCATACTTATGAACTCTGCCCTTTATTGAATTCAAACTACTATATGTCCCTCGGGTCTGTTATCTTTCCTCTCACAGCAGAAGCTGCAGCGACCATAGGCGATGCTAGATACGTCTTTGACTTGACGTGCCCCATCCTTCCTGGAAAGTTTCTATTTGTAGTACTGACGCATATCTCTTCTTCAGCCAAGACCCCCATATGAGCACCGCAGCAAGCGCCACAAGTCGGCGGTCCAATAACGACCCCGGCTTCAAGAAATACATTGGCTAACCCACCTCTTACCGCTTTGATGTAAATAGACTGGGCAGCAGGTAACACTTCAGTTCGGACCCTTACCTTCCTGCCCTTGAGTATTCTAGCAACCGCTTGAAGGTCCTCAAATTTGGCGCCTGTGCACGATCCAATGTATACTTTATCTATTTCAATTTCTTGTAACTCTCGAGCTGCACTAATATTTCCAGGAGAAAACGGTCTGGCGACCGTGGGTTCTAATTTGTCTATCTCGTAGGTTAATATTTCAGAAAATTTAGCATCAGTATCGCCCAAGATTGGCGAATAAGATACGTTAGTTCTTTCCCGTAAGTATAACTCCGTCACGGCATCCGGCTCGATTATCCCACTTTTTGCTCCGGCTTCAGTCGTCATATTGGTTAGGGTGAGACGCTCGTCCATACTCATTTCTTTAACGATGTTACCTGAAAATTGCATAGCCTTGTAGTTTGCGGCATCGGTTCCCATATCACCAATAATCCGCAGAATCATATCCTTTGCCATCACGTAATCTGGCTTGGTCCCGGTAATCTTAAAAAGTATTGTTTCCGGTACTTTCAACCAAATCTCGCCGTTCAAAAGAACATAAGCAATATCAGTATGACCCAGACCTGCAGCGAACGCGCCTAGAGCCCCTGTAGTGTTTGTATGCGAATCACCTGCCACATATACCTCACCTGGCAGTACCATTGCCTCCTCATGAGACAACGTATGACAGATGCCGTACTGACCAAGACCATATTTAAAATGTTTTTTAATGCCAAATTTTTTTGTCCATCTCGATAGAGTCATTATATTCTCAGCTGACACTTTGTCAGCAGCAGGGACGAAATGATCTTCCGCGATCCACACTCTATCAGGATCCCAAATATGATCCAATTTTATACCCCTTTTTTCCCACTCACTTAGCACTTTAATAACGCCTGGACCAGATACATCGTGCATCATTACCTTATCTACTCTTACAAAGCCTACATCTCCGGCTTGTATTCTCGTTTTGCCGCTAGCCCGGGCAAGTATTTTTTCAGTTATTGTCATGGACAATTGGTTTCGCCTTGCAGAATATCCGGGACGACTGACCGATTAAAACCTTCTGCAAGGAAAGATAAGACAAAAATGGGAAGAAAGAGAATAACCTCCAGTTTACTTGGAAGTATTACCAATCCTGATGCCAGTAAAGACAGGCAAATTTAATCTATATCATAGCTTCAGGATGTCAGGTTTTAAATTCGAAGAAAATGATATTCTCGTGGTTTCGAGTAAATACATCTCCATGAGCGAGGGTTCGGTGTTAAGCCTCAATAAAGTAAAGTCCAGCGAAAAAGCTAAAGTCGCTGGTCCTGCATACCACATAAACGAAAAAATCGTCGAACTGATATTCAGAGAAGCCGATTACACATTCAAAGGGGTGCCCGGTTTTTTGCTATGTATTAAGGACGGTATTTTGGCTCCTAATGCCGGCATCGATAAATCCAATGTACCCAAGGGTTTTGTTGTATTATATCCGCGTTTTCCCTTCAAAACCGCTGATAACTTGAGAAGACAGTTTCTGATTGACTTGAATATTAACGTTAGGATTGTGGTAGCGGATAGTCGTTTGATGCCTGCACGAATTGGCACGATCGGCGTAGCGATTGCGAATGCAGGATTCGAGGCTACTGAAGACCAGAGAGGAAACAAGGACCTATTTGGACGAGTCCTTAGAGTTAGCTTTAAGGCCGTCTCCGATAGTGTAGCTACAATGGCCGTCGCAGTTATGGGCGAGGGTAACGAATCGATACCTGCCGCAGTCATACGAGGAATAGAAGTAACTTCTACGGACAGGAAATTCTCTTGGCGTGATACGACAGTTGATGCAGGTCAAGATCTCTATCTAAGGGGCCTGCAAAGTTGATCGTTTTTTCTTACATGATCAATTTATATGATCTCTTTGCGTTTTAATTGTTCGAAATATTGAACATTTGGGATTGTTAATTCATGTCTGAATTCCTGACGAGATACCCTAGGCGGATCAGCGTAGTAAAAGGGCTGCATGATTTCATACGTCACGAGGAAATACAGTTCGATCACCTTAGCTTGATGGTAAAGATAAAAAAAGATGAAATAATAAACACTCTAATTTCAGAGGGTTTCAGGCGTGTTAAATTTGAGAATAAAAAGCCGTTACAGATTGGTAATGGATTCGCTAAGAAATTAAGCAAACCGTGGGAAATGCATGTTAGGCTTTTGGAAGTACACCAGCAAGGACTGATTGCAATTCAGGCTGAGGTAGAAATCTCTAGAAGATATATCCAGCATATCCGTTCAGTCAGGGCCCCAGTTATCTATGAAATAGAATCAATTCTTCGGAAGCATAGTATAGAATATCGAATCTGGAACGCCAAAGTCAGAGATTACATTTCTAGTATTATCGACAATCATCAAATAAAACTCTCCTCACCAAAATTGCCTGCTATGCCTTGGAGGCCCATGCTTTGTTTTGCCATAGCCGTTGCAGTCTTAGATGCTTTGAAATTTACGGGGATATTGCAGTAGTTGTTTTCGAGGCTATCACTAGCTTATTTGATTTGATCTAGCGTCAGCAAAGTGGCAGAACACACACTACACACACCCTAATGAACCTGCTCCAGCATCTTGGACTCTTGAGATAAGCTAACGTCCACCCATCTAGCCAAAATCATTCAGAATCGTCATTTTGAAGTGAATCAGTTGTGAACAATTGAATTAAGCTCGCTAGTAGTCTCATAGAGGAATAAAAAACCTCAGCCTGCAAGGGATAGGTTCGGCCGAAGGGGGGTTAAAAAGGAGGTCAGCATGCGGAGTAAATTCACAAGGATAACTCTTTATCTAAATAGCCGATTCACCACGAGTCTTTGATCCAATATCTACGGCTTCGTCTACGTCCGAAACGAAAATTTTTCCTTCGCCTGCCATGCCGGTCCCGGTTGCCTCAACAATTTTGTTCACAACTTTGTCTACGAGTGAATCTTTTACCACGACTACCATAGTCGAGTTTGCATTAAATTCCGGGACAAAAGTTGAGGTCCCTCTCCCAGATGTAAGCTGAGGTCTAGCTGCCTGTCCTCTGCCTTTTGATTCAAAGTAAGTTAAACCTCCAATCTCCTCCCTCTCAAGAGCTGCAAATGCTTGGCTAAGCCTTACCGATGGGAATACCGCTTCGATCTTCTTCATAATCTAATACCTAAATTCGAATGAACAACGGTTTTATTAAAATATTGCTTACTTAGGTCGGCTATATGGCAACGACGATCGTACTAATGTGAAGTGAAAAGAATTAAAGGATTCTTTGGTAACTACGCATAAAAAAATCGCCAAATTGAGCGCTCGCGAACTTGGACACTAAGCCAAAATATACAATTGGAACTTGTTTGGACCATGTCAATTTCTAACAAGCGATAACGAATAATGACATTTCTGTGCTACACTTCTTCTCTCCACTATGAAGCCCGCCAGTTCTATTAGCTCGGATCACTGACGGCTTTTTGTCTTTGCTTTTCTCTGTCCTGGCCCGGCGTGTTTTGCTTTCTTTCGTTTGCTGCTAGTCCTTCGCAAATGATCTCCATTTTTTGCTACTTGCTTTTTCCATGTATGTTCTGTATAACCGTGGGCTTGTATACCAAGTTTCTTTACATTTTGTGACAATTCTTCTTCCGTCTCATCATAAATAGCGGGCTGGATCAACAATATCCTTACAATTTAAGCTCCGAGTCACGAAAATATAGTAGTTTATCAATGAGTATTATATTATGCCGCCTGATGATTTCTAAATTAAGAATAGTAGCATCTTCAGAAGACATGATTGTGCTAGCGAGGACACATATCTGGTGCTAATTTTCTTAAGTAGGTTTTAGTACCGGAATACAACAATTCCTCTACGTGTAAACAAATTTGCGTCTGTTTAGGAAGAAAGACGTCCTCCGCTGCAGCAGTTGCGGAAAAGCGTTAAATCATTCATATAAACCCCGACCGGAATGGGAGATCGAAGGGCTCTTTTGCAGTACATGTCATATCGAGAAGACTAAGGAATTTATTCTAAGACAACAAGAAGAGAAGGATAAGCTCGCACATGCCCCCGATATTTGTAGTCTGTGTAAAAAAGTACTCATGCTTAACACAGATAAAAATAAACCAAGATGGCAATGGAATATGGAACGAGAGAGTATGCTCTGCAAT
>JBPYDP010000034.1:0-3302 GCA_051985775.1 Candidatus Nitrosopolaris sp.
TCGGTAAATTATATTAATAGAATAGTTTATAGCTTTCGACCTACTCATACAACTCATACAACACCATATGGCACAAGCGACAACTGATTCCAATCGTAATACGGATTATCAAACTCGTATATACTGCTGCTTGGGATATTTGGTTTTGCTGTGTCTCTATATTTCGTTTTACAAAGCTTCAAAAGGATTGGAACAACTGTTACCGTCTTAATACTATCACTCTCATCAGTGTTTGGTATGTTTCTAGCAGCTATATTTTTGCATGAACGAATAACTACATTCCAGATAATCGCAGTCGCAATAATGCTATGTGGCATATATCTAATATATCGAAACGACATGTACAACAGTAGAAAGACTATTAGAATAACAAGAAGGTAAGCATTGGTAAAGCAACTAAATTTGGATGTACCAGGGCTAATGATAGGATACGGGAACTGCTACGAGAACTCTGTTAGTGGTGTTTGAACCATCGAAGTAGACCCGTTTCCTGCATTCCAATATTCCGTAGGACTCCTTAAAATCATAACTTCAGACGGATGGTACAGGGCAGGCAAGGCTCTATTTTCTTATCATGAGTTATATCAGCCCCTCTCGGACACTTTCCAAATTCCTAATTTCGTCCCTGATTAGGGAGTGTCTGAAGCCTGTAGAGACCAAAACTTGACGATTCAAAGATATTGTGACATACTTGACTCCCTGAACATTCTCCAGCGCCCGAGTCTTAGTTACCACTTCAGCCAATGAGCTTGCTCTGCAAAGCACATGTTTCATCGGCGGCTCGAGTGTGTGATGTGTTTGGGCCGACTCGCCCATTATTTTTTGTACCTCATCTATACTGACCTTTCCGGCAACTACCAGTGGATATATTAGTTCGCCGGAATCTGTCAACGATCCGAGGACAGGGTCAATGGAAATTGCTTTCATCTCTAAAAGTAGACTGAGATGCTTGCGTACAGTCTTAGGACTTAGTCCGGTGGTTTTCACGAGTTCACCAAACGGAATTTTGGGGTCGTCTACCAGAGCATCCATTATTGAGAGGTCAATGATGGAAAGCTGTGTTCGCCTCTTCTTGCGTAGTGTTAATGCTTGCATTGAGGGTTTGACACCCAGTATCTTGGATAGATTATCTATGACCCCGCGCTCATTTTTAGTCCATAGGCGCAAGGTAATTCGTCCGTCTATTTTCCAAGCTACCCAGGATATGTCTGGCGCATTGAACGCGGCTAGTACAGACTTACGCGGAAAGTTGCCATGAAAAAATAACAGGAGATCATCGCGGTCGAATACACTCGAATCTATCACTAACATGAATCCTTGAAGGATGCCCTTGCTCCTTAACTGGTTCAACCGGTCCCTGACCGCTGGAGCAGAGAGCGAAACTCCCCTGCCTAGAGATTGGTAGCTCTGACGTGCATCCCTATATAGTCCCACAAACAGCTGAAAGTCCTTAGAGTCCACAACTTAGTCCAAGCTCAACTTGAATATAAAATTCCCTAAATCGAAAGTTAAACCTAATGAGATATTAAATCCACTGCTACCGAAGGGGATGCTATGCAACGAAATGAATCTGCGATAAAAGCAAAGGAACTGGTGATGGAATATATAGCGGCATGTGACCGAAGGGATTTCGAAACTGCGAGAAGATACTTGAGTGATAACGTATCATACGGGGGACTTACTGGCATGGGATCGTTTGATAAGGCTGAACCCTACTTCAAATATTTGGAGCACTTGAACCTACCGAAACTAGACGTCAAGAACTACATGAGGAATATCCTGATAAGAAATGACTATTCAAATTAAATTTGCAAGGAAATATAATTCATTATTAAATAGAGTCATCGTTGTTTTATTAATGTCATCAGTCATATCTTTTATAATTGTGTCCTTTAACATATATTTTGTATTGTGTCAAGGCATCAGTGCTTGTTTTGGACCAAATTTTTTATCTATATGGCCGCGCTCCTTCTTACTTGCGTGCATTTGGTATACCGAACAGGTCACCTAATAATACAATCAGCGCAGTCAATGATAATGGGGTTTGATTACGCGTTCTTTGCAGCCTGACTGCTCACGGGAATAGGAATTATCTTTTCAATTTCACTTAAACAGGAAAAGCATCTTCAAGCCAGAGCGAAAGCCACCATACATGAGTTAAGGAGACTCTGAGGCAGTCTTAGTCTTCTTGAACACATAAGTAGCATCAGTCACACTTCTATCGTAACAGAATTTTCTGTAGAACTTAATTTCGGTTCCGCTTCGATCAGTTCAAAGAGAGCTTTCGCATAAGCTTTGACAAAGATCGACCCTTTTTCTCCATAGCTATGCATTAACGTGATAACTCGCTTTTCCCCTGGTGAATGAACTTCACTACGTACCTGGTCCTATGGAAATATGTAAGATTTGGACTCGACACTCGCCCTCTTTTTTGGTTGCTAGAACAAACATCAAAGGGAGTGAGGCGGGTGATGCTTCTGTGATTGTTCTTCTGCTCAGTTAATAATTTCCGGTGTCCAAGCAGCAGCTGGTGTAAACATGGCACATACAAATCGTAAGAAATTTGTTCTAGTTGCATATTGTTAATTGATCATGAATATTATTCAAGCTTCAGCCGAAATTCCTGGAATGACCAGCGAAGAAGTGTATCGAATGCTTAAAAGTAAGATGTATTTACGGTTAGCAAACGATCGACGAACAAGGTTGGCCAAATATCCATCCCGTCTGGTTTTATTATGATAGAATCAATGAAAAATTATTGTTAACTACTTCAAAATACGCCAAGAAAACCCAATATGTCAGGGATAAACCATCAACATATTTTTCCATAGACAATGGAAACAATGCCCCTAAGGGAGTCAAAGGGAGAGGTATAGTAACTGTAATAGAAGATTCAAGTAGAACAATTTCTGAGGGAAATAAGATAAGCATGAAGTATTTAGGTACGCTTGATCACCCGATTGCAAAAATGGTTGCAGATGGTGCGAGGAAAGGTGATATAGTACTTATCGAAATCAATCCAATATTCTTTTCTACATGGGATTACGGTAAGGTACAAATTAAATGAGCTTCAGATATGTTGTTCATCCAGTCTGCTCTTGGGTTATCGATTTTTAGGTTTTGCAAGCTAGCAATTATTCCGATGTTTTTTACCCTAACACCAATTGATGTTACCATCTTCTTTTTAGTCTCTGGTTTAGGTCAATTGATCTTGGTCTACCCTTGGAGGCATAATATAGAATATTCTTGCCATGCCCGTGTTTTTTAATCACCTATCTTTACAAGTGTTCTACCAAAGGTTT
>JBPYDP010000035.1:0-4212 GCA_051985775.1 Candidatus Nitrosopolaris sp.
GAACCGCATATATCAAAGGAGATTATTACTCAGAAGAGCAGAACCAGCAATCAAAATAATGTATCCATGTTGCATTAATCTATTAATAAATAAACTACGTTTATGTAATAGTTTATACTAAGATCGAAAGACACGACCCTACATAATATAGAGTAACCCATGAACCCGGATAGTGAATGTTGTATCATGTTACGGGTTCCTAAACATGTTCGCAGTACCGGGCCCGAACCCGGGATAGCTGCTACAACTGATGGTTTGACTTGTTCATCCTTGGACATTTTTGACAGGTCCTCATAACATAGCTAACGACATGACTCGGGGGTTTGCGTAGTTGATTGAAGTATCGTTAAGGTGTACTGGTCTCACCTAGATAATCAGAAAGTGTGCGCTGCTTCAATTCATGAGTAGGACCTATTCCCTTTTGTTTTTCCTCCCTGTCCTCCCATTTGGCATCTGATAATCCTAACATATTCCTAAATAGGTTCGCAGTACCAGGACCAAACCCCGCATAATGGTTATTAGCTGCTACAATTGCAAATTTAATACGCTCATCCTCATGGACATTTTTGATTTCATTGGCCCAATTCTGCATCTCGGCGATTCTATCTATTTGTATTCGGCCAAAATCTTTTTCTTGAATACTTCTATCGCCAATAAATCGAACATAAACAAAATCTGTCGTGACAACGGGAGGAGTTTGGATATCTGTCAACTGATTCCAAACCAAACAAATGTCATTATTTGAAAAGAAACTATAGGATAAATCTTGAAACCATGAAGGATGCCGAACTTCTACCGCATATCTAAACCGAGGATCTAATCTAGGTATTAATTCTCTTAAATGCTCCAAACCCCTGAATATCTGAAGGGAAGGCGAAAATTGAAGCAACAGGGCCAATGTTTTATTCTCCAAAGGGCCCATAGCGTCAAAAAAACGTTCCAGTTCTTTGTCCACATTCAGCAATCTCTTATCATGAGTTATTGCTTTAAGAAATTTGGCCGTGAATTTAAAATTCTTGGGTGTTTTCATGGCCCAATTTTTGACCATCTGCAAGCTGGGTGTTTTGTAAAAAGAAGTATCGATTTCTACGTAATCAAAAACATGTGAATAATAATTCAACCAACGATGGTTCTCAGTACCGGAAGGATAGAATGGACCTTCCCATGAGGTGTAGCTCCACCCTGAGCATCCTATATAATATTGCAATGTCGTTCGTAATTTGTATAATAATTACAAAGTATTTTAAATATTGGTTACAAATATTAGGAACCATGTTCACGAACATGTATGAAACCTTAGTTCTTCCGTATGACCAAGGGTTGGCTCGGCAGGGATGACAAATATTGAGATAATTTGGTACCTGGGAAGGATTATAGCTGACATTCGCACTGTGGAGGAGAAAATTATGAATGAAGAGGATGTAGATATGCTTAGAGATATTCGAGTTAAATTACATGAACTTCGGGTTAAATATGATTTACTCAACTCTTGAAATAGATCCCATACAACTTTCCTTGTAATGTCACTTCGGGAACACGTCACAAGTATTGCTAATCATGCTGATAAATTGACCTTTGATTCCAAATATTATACAAATGAGTCGGCATCCACATTTGGTTGCAGAATTTGTTTGTGGGTGTTTGAAAGCAAATCGGAGCTAGATATTCATAATTATCTGGAACATATGATAATAAACCATTTAGAAGAACATAAGAGAAATGTTGAAGATCATCCCATTATTCAAAAATAGATCTTAATACACAATCTGTTCACTCTTGTTAGTGGTGCATAATTAGTTTGATGTCCAACCACACTAATTACTTATTGAATGCACACCTATTAGAAACAGAGATTGTAAAGTTTAGGGGATTATCAATCTCAAAAAGCAAATGGAAAACTATATTCCTAACTTTCGGATGGTCGATTATGAATCTGAGGATATAGAAAGTTGGGTTGAATTTCTTAAAGACCTTGAAGCACAACGTGTCCTTCAACATTGATTACCAGTGGTACTCATTTGACCGCTTAACAGCTTCAGACTTTTATAGCCATTCTGGTTTCGAAGAACCACGTGGAACGAGTACCGTTCGAAATGAGCCAGGCGTTTTAGACATTACCACTTGTTCGCCAAGCCCTTGATACGAACCTAAGGGTGTCTCAGCTGTAAATAGGTCTGGAGCAACATATGCGTGTTCATCCGACGAACCGGCTGTTGTATTCGCATATTTTTTGTCAAAGATGCCAAGCGAAAGAAGCCACAGAGTAACTCCCATGAGAGATACGACTACGCGGTAGCTTCCGCCCTCAACTGCACGTCTGCGAAGCGCTGACATGATGCCAACCGAGCCAAACCAACCTACTATGTAGTCACATACAATTTTGATGGAAGTCAGTCGTGGGTTTTCAGGTGTACCTTCTAATGAAAATACCCCGGTAACCGCTCCTGCAACCTCGTCATATCCAGTCCTATTCGACCATGGACCAGTCTCACCACAGAGTGTAACTTTTGCGTGGATCAGTCCCGGATGCTTTGAACATAACTCATCTGCTGTTAGTCCGTGACGCTCCTGATATCCTGGGCGTCGATTCGAAAAGAATATGTCAGCATCATTCATCAATTGATTGAATTTTTCTAGATCTGCCTTATCATGAAAATCAAGGATGCTTGACCTCATGCCTACATGGGATGACCGGTAGAATATATCCAATTCCCAGTCAAGCGGCTGCCAGATGTTTAGTACATCTGCTCCGAAGAAGGACAGATCTCTACCAATACCTGATCCGGCAATCACATGGCCCATCCCCAGTGCTCGTACCCCGTCTAGAGGAGTCTTACCCCCACGCTTGAAGGGTACCGGGTCGCTCTCGCCTATCTTCTCCAACCTGATCAGAGGCTCCTTTGAGAGTACCTCTTTATACTGAAGTTCCTCCATAAACTCTTCAGTGGTACGAAGCATCCAAAATGGTAGACCTACTTCCGCAGCGGCGTTCTCTAGTTCAATAGCACGCCACTGCAACATTGCATTTTGAACGGCACTGACGCTATCATCACATCTGAGCAAAGTGGTTGCACGAGATCGGTTTTGGGGATATATGTTGGCAGGCATTACCCAACGTCCGTCGCGTGTTTTATTCCACAAAGTCATGGGAGGATAATGAATGAAAGGATTTTCCGGATCGGAGGCAAAATAAGCATTATGACCATTAATCGTCTCCCATTTATTCTCAAAGAAGCCTGCAAACCTCCGCAATGCCTTACGTACATCGACATGAATATCTTGTCCCTCACCACTTCTGGATTTCCAGATGGCAGCTGCTGCTTCAGCTTTGGCGGCCATAGAGATCGCTGCCATTGATCCGAATCTAAAACGGCTTGGGACGATCGGATCCTTCCCATAAAACGTGATCTTTCCTCCACTTTCAGCGACTGACAGTCCTACATCACTTAGAACTTTATCTAAGGCAGCGTGTAAATCAAACTCAGAAGAACTGATAGGATTGTTGAGGTTTGACCTTAGTGTTTCAGTTAAACTACTCATTCTCGTGTATTCGTCAATATTGTATAAAAGAAGTATCATGGGTACATTGCATGGCATTGTAAGTACAAATCCTAACAAGACGATTCGAATTGGTGAATTAATTGGACTCTTGGTTTAAGTAAAGTAAACATACCGAACATACTGATGCACCATAATGGGGAGTTTAAATATCATGGCATGTTATCATAAATAAGAAAGAAAGAATGTCTTCGATAAAATCAAGAATTTCAAAAATATTGGTTCCATTAGATGAATCTGAATCTGCAAATAATGCAGCAGATTATGCGTTATTAATATCAAAAGGGCTAAATGCCGAGGTTATTGCTATCCACGTAGTACGAACAGAAGATGCACTAATCGCTACTAATTCACTCATTGAGGATCTTGGAACAATAACCACTGGAGATGCAGTACTGCAAAAGGTCAAGAATGATGCCGAAAAGTGGTTTGATGCTATCAAACAGAAAAGTAGTGCCAATGGAATTAGACTAAGGACTGGCATGGTTATCAGTCCAATTGATATAGAAGATGCAATTGTGAATTATGCTGAGCGTGAAAATGTTGATTTAATCGTGATAAGTGGCGGAAAAACTGGATTAAAAGAACGATTGCTTGGATCTACTACCTCACGTGTAGCGACTCAGATTAAGCGTCCTATATTAATAGTAAAGT
>JBPYDP010000036.1:0-4983 GCA_051985775.1 Candidatus Nitrosopolaris sp.
CCGGCAATTACATAGAGCAGACAAATGCCATTGACCAAAGCGAAATGATGAGTAATAGTACTGCTTGCCGTATTTTTAGAAGGGATGTGCATTTTTTCGGTGCAGTCTTTATTTTTTGTGCAAAAACTAAGGTATTGCTTTTTGCAGCGAGAATGATAACAAGATAAACCAAGACTATTGCTGACTTTTTAATCATAGGTAGATTGCAACGAATCCACTATTTTTGGTCCCGGGTCTGAACATCTTTCACGCATCAATCGAGTAGGACAGCTTTTAAAGTGCTTGTGGTTTCTAAACCCCATAAAAAATCAACTTCTAGTCTTGGACTTGTGTTTCGGAATAGTATTCCCCATATTTCGGATCGCCATCTTTATGTGAGCGAATCAATTGCGGCTGGATTTTCTTCCGCTATCTTCTTCAGCCTTTCTTGTGGTTCTTTCCACATGTCCGTTTATGATACGGTATTTGCGGACGACGAATTAGAATATATGATGATCAACGGGTTCGGTGAAATATGGCTGAACTTTCAGACGAATCTACTGTAGCACGATATGCACAAGTGCTAATCACCTTCTTATCCCAATGATGCCATACAACGCATAGTTAGTACATTCGTCGAATGTACGGTGGTGCATATATAACCTAAAGACCACATCTGCATAGATGATGTGAAACAAATGAAAAAACCACTCTATGAGGAAGCAAATGATAGAGTCTTAATCAAATGATTGCTCACAGACCTGTCGAATTATATCATCCTGTCAAACAACAATTTTGGAAAAGGATATTGATTGTAGACGACGACAAAGATATCACTATAACTTTCAAAGCAGGGATAGAGGAGACCAACAATCATAACGATGCCAAGAGAAGAATTGAAGTACATACGTATAATAATCCTGTAACAGCATTATCAGAATACAAACCAAATTTCCTACTTTTAGTTGACATCGAGATGCCAGATATGAACGGATTTGAATTATCTGAAAAGATATTGGCTATTGATATTAATGTCCGAGTTTGTTTCATGTCTTCTGCAGAAATAAACCGTGCGGCATTAAAAGAGATATATCCATCATTAGGCTTGGGGTGTTTCATCAGAAAGCCAGTAACTATCGATTATTTAGTTCAACGAATTTTGTCAGAATTGGATTAGGAGATGTCTACGCACATCTAGATGCAATAGGCATATGTCTATCAGGAAAGTGTGTCTGCATGGGTATCAAGGACCGGACCAACGCCACTGCCTGATGTGAGCAAAGAAGTCACGTATAGATGGAATAGATGTCATGATTGCGATTTGGCTTTGGATTTAGATGGTCTGACTCAGAAGTATCTATCTACCATCCTCAATGAGCGCCCTCACGGTGAGCAATCTATTTCAATCTAATCATACCTCTAGATTATGCCGGGACTACTACACTGATGATGACATTCCCACATCTTAACATCTTTGGCATTTCCCGGCTTAACAACCGGTAATACTGGGGGCGGCTCTTGCCCTCCCAGTCTTATGTTTTTTTCATGCTTACAACATCACTCTAGCGTTTGTTACTCTATCGTTCGCTTAGCCTTGTCTGCAATTCCAGTTCTCAACTGCGCTCTCGTAAGGCAAAACTCAGGTAGCCATTCCTCCACAAACACAATACCTATACTGTGAGGATTGGAGACAAATTCGCATTCGCTACTATTTGGAGCACTTCTGGACGCCGCAGTCAAAGACATTGAACTCTAACAGGTAAAATATCACGAACTCTATTATAGAACTTGGGCGACTCTTTTCGCAGACCTGTGACGTTGTATTTATGATAGAAGCATGGACGTGCTGCAAAAATTAATTATGATTTATCATGTATGCTGCTTAGAAGGATTTATGACAAACGCACTCGGTTCGAGCACATATCGTGAGAGAACTAGAGTGTCGTCGTTGCAAGCATGTATACTCTGACTTGGCTAACCCTCTATGGGGACTAGACCGAGACATATGCTTCGATGGTTTTCCTCACGAATGGTTCAGCAGTTTACAAAACTTGACTACCGAGTGTCTGCACTCTTCCCGCAGTGTGAAAATTTCATTGGTCTGGAACGCTCCCACCTGCGATCGGTGCGGTCATCCAAAGGTGGACATTTTCCAGGCTGAAGGAGAGTTCTGCTGCTCATGTTGGACAAAGAGAAGTGAGCCCTATGTCACGCCTTAGAAGAAATTATGATAAAACCATTCCCAAACACAAAGCCATTGAAGGATAGTGAGCATAAATATGAGCACAAAGCCGGATTGTAAATGTGGACATAAATTCGACAAGCATCGTCAATTTAAGGTCGCCAACTACTGTATTGGTAATGACTACCTTTGTGAATGCAAACAATACGAGGTTTAATAACTGATTTGCAGAAGTAGGTCGCAGTGTCCTAGCAGCACGTTTTGCCTGGTACCATAGACAATATCTTTTTTTGGCATCTTTCCGGCTCGTGGTACTAGTCCGGTTATATAAGCAGGGCCTCTAGACCTAATGCCTACTCTGCCTGGTGGACAACAGTCACCTACAAGTTGGGGAAAATAATGGGTTATAGCAATTGCATCGATCTAGGAGAAAGACATTGGACACCAGCAGTGCAGTTCATGCTCTGCTGCTGAAATACAATGGTATATGGTCACAGCGAATGACTGAGGAGGTGCCGTGACCATATTTCCGAACTTTGTCGTTACTGTTACGTAACATGGTATATAGTAATTGTCGCCTAGAACCTAGCGGAGATATCAGATGATGAAGGTATACGCATTACAGGGCACAAATCGGGTTACCTAGAAATACTATGATAGACGCGTTTGTCTCAGTCTAACCTTTGACATAGTTGTCGAACGAAGGGACTTGGTCTCGACCTTGACAGCAGGCTTTGGTAGTACTGATGAATAATAGTTCTGCTCATCAACACAGGAGATAAATTGATAATAAGCGGTACACAAGTTTAACCATACACATTGGGCCACTTGGCCACATCGTACGCATTTATGAAGACCGTCTGCAACATCCTTACCCGTGCAGTTGTACTATATTATATCTTTATGGAACCTCACAGGCGGGACGACAGGATCTGGAACCGTTGATTGCAGTATTTATCGATGATAATTCTGCAAAACTGGTTCTTAGCTGTTATTACATCTACCATGTGCTGATACTTTTCGCTCCCCTACCAAAAATGGAGAATGCGTCCATTATTAGAGAGCATTGTATAAAGAGGGTATTCAGCATTACCTTATCATACACAACAATTAATATCTATGGAAGTCTTCTAAGATGAAATGTCCCCATCTTCTAGGCAAATTTGGTGTTTCGGTTGTAATTCTATGCAAAGTATATGTATTCACAAGGGATGTCCGCAGCATTGTGATATGTGTAACAGAATTAACGAAATCAGATTGAACAGGTTACTAAAGTGAATCAGTAGACCATATCTATACTAACGTCTTGCGTACAAATTATATTCAATTATAGGTTGCCGATTTTATGGTTTTAATACTACTTCGGCAAAATCTTCTTATCAAACACATCATATGCTTAAGGTGCTTCAAGTTTCAGCGGACAAATAACTACGTCAGTCAGACCAAGAGTCTGATCAAGAGATTAAGTGCGCCCCTTCAGTCAAGGTTCAGGAAGCTCTTCTTACCACGGAAGAGCAATTTTTGGATGTATCGGGGAAAGTTCTACCAAGACCAGTCACAGTATTGCCAGGTACATATGGAAGCAAGTATGGAAGAATGGGGGTGATATTCGAGATTGTATATCAATAGGGAAGTTGGTATGAAAGAATGACGGTCCTCAAGAGATAGAATTGATAATGAATACGTTGATGAAAAATGGAGCTGAGGCGCGCGTAAACTAGAACACAACAAACATGGTAGAAAGCTTAACAGAAACGGCTTAGCAGAGGAATGCTTAGTACCACTTATTAGGAATATTATAATATAGCAGTTATTACGGAATGGTACAGAAACCAATCGCATTGTATGTGATTGCACCCGTAGATGTATCGGCGATTCTTAAACAAATGGACTTTAAGGGACAGACAGCAGGATTATCAGCCATATTTGTTCTTGTAGGAATGATTTTTCTAGTTCCTGTCATGACTGAAAAAGCGCTGGCAGTGATCGCAGCAGAGGCCTCGACCAAACCTTGCTGTTTTGCGGAGTTTACGCTTATTAAGGCGGATATGACCCGCGGGCATTTTAGCACACACCCAAGTCAAAGTGGAAACACAGTGACCTGGCGAACGGCGGGTACAACCGCGATCTCGTTTGTAGGAGATGAAATCGGATTTGTCAAATACGAAGTGGTGGGATATGGACCAGTTACGTTTTCTTTTGATAATCCAATTTCAGGCAGGAATTACTGCGCGGTAAAATCGGAGGCCCCAGCGCTCGACGGAAAATGTGATATAACCCAGGGTAACCTCGCAACAGCCACGTTTGACGTATATAAGAAATGAGATGTCCAAAGCTGCTGCGAAAGGCTGTTCACCTGATCATATCTTTCAGGAGGCTGTTCCTCCCCTTACCAAAAACAGAGGACAGTATCCCGAACACGTCAGGACTTTTATGTTCTGTGGGCTCCCATAGTTTTACGGCTCTATGGTCATTTCACGGTGAAACTGTCTGTTTGACTTTGACGGGTTGAGACCAATCGGCCAGTCGCGGCTACACGACTGAGTACCGTGATCGGCGATTAGACGTTTCCCATAAGGTATTGTCCTACAATTGCACTAGCAGGTGGTCCTACGAAGAGGAGGTTGTAATTGTCTTCAGCGTCTAGCGCACGTCTTACAATATCCTTTATGTCATCGTATCCCTGTATGTCATTGAATTCAACTTCGTTACGAAATAAATCAAGTATCATACTCTTACCTAGTCCTTACAAACCCGGCCAACCCCAAGCCACCACTTACAGGAATCCCAAGCGTGTGAAATACACTATGCACGTTAGTTAC
>JBPYDP010000037.1:0-32620 GCA_051985775.1 Candidatus Nitrosopolaris sp.
AAAAGTTGTGTAACTTATGGTAATATGAAATCATCCAGGGTTTCCGGGTCGTGAATTCCGTTTTTGAAACCGAACTCTGGGAAAATGCACAGATAGTGGAAAAGCATCACACAAAAACCTTTGTCTAGCTATTCCATCTATCATAAGAGACTGATACATCCATATGTCAAATCCCATTTCGAAACCCACGACGCTTAATCAGAATTAATACTCACTGCTCCAAATTTGCTTACCCAAGCGCGTCACATCGAGTTAAGATAATAAAAAATTTCACTTAGTTCCTTTGCATAAGCCATAAATGACCGGACAATTTCAAGTACTTATTCTCAGAAATGAAGGCGAATAATGTCGTTTATTTTTCCGCCGCCGGCATAAGCATAATCACAGGCTTGCTTCAGTACATTTTATCAACCACAGTTACTACGTTAGAGAAGGGTAGCCCTAGTCTTCAAGTCTTTTTGATAATTGTGGGCACTTTGCAGATATTCTGGGCAGTTGGAATAATTAGGAGATGGGGGGATACCTTCACGTCACTAACCACTGGTGTCACTGTTGCGTTGATTTTTCTGTGGATCCTTTTACGCTTACCGAACCCAGTAATCACAACTTACACAACCGGATCTGTTCAACAGTTTCCCGGAGCGCAGCTTCCAATTACCCCGCTCAGCTCTATAATCGAAGCTCTACAAATCATCTTTTTAGTCCTGTGTGCAATGATGCTTGGCTCGAAGAAAAAGCTCGAAGAGGAGGTACCAGACTCCAAAACAAATATAACGAATGACTTTAATGATCTTCACAGATCATCTTACATGGCGAGACGCGCAGTTGTTTTGGGAATAGGTGCCGCGGTTCTAATCATTGGTCTTGTAGGAATCGTCTACACTATGGGAAAAGTCGTTCAAGAATATCAAATCACGAAAACATCTGTCCCCCCTTACACATCACAACCAGATATTGGGATTACCTCTTCGGTCTATTTGGAAATTGGCTTTATTATTGTGTTTGTTTCAGGTATGATGATTGCATCGTACGGAGCAACCCTTTCAGGAAGAATAACTACAAAGTCACTAAATCGGTAGGCCTTTATTTGAATCTAGTCTGCATATCGCCTACGACTCATCTTGTGCTTTCTAGTTAGAGCCATTCGCTATTTGCATTTTCAAAGCTCATTATAAGTCGGTTTTGGCGACATTTTGGGTGAAAAAAAGTGGCTGTAGGATCTGGTACATTAAGAGTTGGCGAACAGCAGCTAGCAAAAATACATAATCAATATGCACACATAATGATTAAGATGTCCTAGTTTTAATACAGAATTAGTAGCCTTTCTCCTGCCTTTCCATATTTATTTGGTTTTTCTTGCAGTATTCATTCAATATCTCCATCGGCGTCATCCCTAGCTCTATCGAAGCTTGCACCACGAAATGCCATAAGTCAATTATTTCCTCCTTCGCGTGGACCTCGTCGAACTCTATTGTCTTCTTCCACCATTTCCAATTTGTGAGCCTTTGAAGCTCGACGGCCTCATGAATGATGGCAACTGCAATGGAAGAAATTTTGGCTTCTTTTTCTAGTGGATATCGCGAAGTGGACGTCACCCGTGCCAGTTCCTTTTGGAGCTTAAAAATCGTCTCTAACGTATCCAACCTAAAGTGTCCCCCAATCAATCGGCATATTCATTGTTAATAATAGTTCATTCTATAAATATTCAAATATATTCTTCTCTTGTAGAATAATCTGTCCCAAAGATCAGTCTCGCAGACCCTTTACTGATCGGAACCAGATGGAATTTAATTCTACTGGCAAATAGTTGTTGTTATGCTCAAAAAATCCTGCTAAATCATTTTGGGTGGATCATAGACTTTTAAGTTCCCAAAGAAGATCCATTCCGGATGTTAGCCACCGAGTAGACGGTAAGATTTATCGTCTCAATTTTAGTAAGATTAGAATATAAAGGGCGTATACGACCATTAGATGGTGCGAAGTTTTCAGTATTGAAGATTCTAAACCCGAAGTCATCCCTGGATTACGAATTTGATCATATTCACTTTTGCAGGCTTTGTAAGCATTGGTTCGTATGCAAATCCACTGAAATGAGTTGTAATCTAAACTCAGATGCCACGCACGAACAACACTTGAGATCAATTAGCCATATTAAACCTAGGGCGATTACTTAGAATAACATAATAGAATCAAGCATTAGAAATGAATAGGTAGCCTTATGCGCCAAAAATTTTTTATTCTTAATTTGAGGGGGCTATATTCGCTTAGAACCCCCTGACACAAAACTTCTTGGGTCCTCCTGTCAAGCTTGCTTTCAAGACTACCTGAATCCCTTCAACAATTACTCGCAGCTATTTTTCAAGCCTATTTATGGTTGAGTCTGATTTTCTGAAACTTTCTGAACATTTCGATTGATTGCTGTCATTACGCTCAAAGAACAAAGAACAAGCGACGTGAAACTGAGTAGAGGGACGTCAGGTTCAATACGAATGTATATTAGCCTTGTGTTCCAGCAAGTACTTTTTTCTTTTGAACCTTTCGCCGCACTTTTCGCATTTGAACGGGTTTTCAAATTCTAACAGAAAGCGCGCTCGCCTTTCTTGTGGATCTTCGACAAGATTATTACTGTCCAACTAAACAGTTGGAAATATACGAACTTATTAGGTTTAAGTGCAAATCTTCGCGAATCTTTGATTATACGAATCTGTACGATTTTTTGTCTGAGTTTTAAGATGGATCATGGCACATGCCCCTTCCAAGCAGCCTGCTTTAATGACTACTGTTTGACCTTATAGTTTCGAGCTGCAAATCGAAGTTATAAATTGCCATTCAGCTGCTCAATGCTATTATCGCAATTTCTCTAATTCCCTATCGTCCCGGTAATTTTCTGGATTCAGCCTGAAACCATGAGTACTCTCATAAGGAACATCTTTTAGTTTTAGATAGTACTCCATTCTTTTCTTTTTCAGCATTCTTGAAATCCAAAGAACAAATTGTTGCTCAATCATTGTCCCTTCTTCTTTCTCAATATCAGGATAGACTTCCAAAAGTCTTTCTACAAACTCAGGGTTAAAATATAATTGAAAGAAATCCCACCCAAGCGCGCTCCCACTGGATGAACACTCACAGTCGCTTTTGGTATGAGCACCCCATTCAAGTTCCTCAATAAATTCCATGATCTTCTGTCTCTCTTTGTCAAATTTAATGCATGAACCAGAGATCACTATCATGGGAGCCTTCGAAGAACGGACACGTTTCAAGTTACTTCAATGCCCTCCTGAACTAGGCTGTAATTCATCGACAATTATTGTTACTGCATCGTATTTATACTATGCATCAAGGCATAAAATCTCCAATTCTAAGCTCGATACACCAATTTCTAACATCCTTCTAACAGCACCTGGTCCAATATTCAATAACAATTCCGAATCTTTCGTGTTAGAGCGAATGCAATATTTCTAAATATTCAATACCTGAAAGGCCAGCGAGTCCAAGTTACCACCACTTGGAGGAGTTCTGTGAAGGAAGAAAATGTTCCTTAATTTCATCCAATCTTTTTAGGGATCCCTCGTTCTTGAGGAGATCAGAAAACGACGAGTGAGTACGAATTTTTTGCAAAAGGGTAAGGACTTGTTCGCTTGTGGCTCCATGCTTTATATCATAATCTATCTGTCTGCACACAATCGAAATTTTTGCATAGCGTTTATGTTGTTTCTTCTCCCATACAGATGCAGACTCAGAGAGCCCGGTTACATATTTCAAAACTGTTTTTTCCATATGTTCAACGTGCCATTCCCTCATTGGAAAGTTATTTTGCAATGAAAAAACCTCTCAGAACCATATCCACATTATTAATCACTCGGTTATATAACACAACCTCCAATTCAGGGCAAAATATGTGTTTTTCACAGATTTTGAGATTATCATTTTGCTTAGCTACATCCGTAATGCGAGTCAACTGTGAAGAGATTTCTAAATCAAGCAAATATCGAACAAGTATTGAGCAAAATTTAACTTCAGTACTAAAGTGGGGAATGAAATGAGCATGAGCGCTAGCGGGGTAAATTTATAAATTCTCTTTGATTGTTTTAATTCTTTGATTATTAAAAATACCGATCCCTATAAGATCAAGAAATGTACTTCCTGCAGGTCAGTTATCCCTCTTAATCATAGCTACTTCACTTACCCCCTTTCTCTCCATCAGGTCTGTCTTTCTTGTGCTCAAAAAGTGATATTAGACACGATAGAAATCCTACAAAATGATTTAAGAAAAATCGAACAACGCGAGCTAGGGAATTCAAATCCAGAAAAGAGTTAACAAATGAGAGGACTAGATTGTGAATAGTATCAATGCTCTAAATGATAAATATGGACTAAGGCCAGGTCAAAACTGCGTCGACCAATTCGACACAATCAGTCACTCTACATGATGATTGTAGATTAATTGATCATAAAATCTCACTGATTTTATGTTAACGAACTCGAGCATTCCATACCTAGCTAATTCCCTCCCAAAGCCACTATTTTTTATTCCTCCAAATGGTACCCTCGGATCTGAAACAACAACATTGTTTACCGTCACAATTCCGGCCTCCATTGACCTGGATAGCTTTTCTGCCTTATGCAAATCTTGGGTCCAAATGCTTGCACCAAGACCGAATTCTGAGTCATTTGCGAGTTTGACTGCTTCTTTTTCGTCTTCAACGACAGTTATGGGTGCAACTGGTCCAAACGTTTCTTCGTGCGCGATTTTCATTTTTTGACTGATATTAGTTAGGACGGTAGGATTGTAAAAGTAACCTTTGCCTTGCTTCCGTTCCCCGCCTAGCAGTGGTTTCGCATCTTTATTAAGTGCATCCTTAACAAGTTCCTCTATATTCTGAAGGCTACTGAGGTTCACTAAAGGTCCCACGTCCGTAAACTCAGAGAGAGGATCACCCAAATTCAGGCTTTCAGTCTTTTGTAAGAATTTCTCAATAAACTCGTTGGCTACTTTCTTTACAACTAGAAAGCGCTTCGTTGCAATACAGCTCTGCCCACAGTTAATGAATCTGCCTTTCACAGCACCTGCAGATGCCTTTTCGATATCAGCATCTTCGCAAACAATAAATGGATCACTGCCTCCCAACTCTAGAACACATTTTTTCAACTGAGCAACAGACCTTTGACCCACTTTTTTTCCAACCTCAACGCTGCCAGTGAACGTAACCGCGTCTACATCTGAGTCAATAAGCATCTCAGCTACGGACGAATCGCCGATCACAGTTTGAAATACTCCTTCTGGAAGACCTGATCTTTCAAATGCAGTCTCTATTTCTAATCCACATTGTAGAGTGGCACTAGCAGGTTTTAAAATAACAGTATTTCCAGCCATAAGCGAGGGCCCAGCGAATCGAAGTGCCTGCCAATATGGGAAATTCCATGGCATTATACTGCCTACAACGCCTAAAGGTTGGAATGTAGTAAAGCTTTTCCTGGCATCTGTGTTAGTAGTTTCATCAGAAATGAAGTTACGTCCGTAATCTGCATAATATTCCATTGCCCATGCACATTTCTCAACTTCTGACCTAGCTTCTTTTATCGGCTTCCCCATTTCCGTAGTCACGAATTTCGCAAGCCTTTCCTTGTCTTTTCTAAAGTTATGTGCAAAGTTGTAAAGTATCGCTGCTCTTTTGTCAATATCAGATTGCCATTCTATAAAGGACTGTCTAGACTTGCTCACAGTCTTTTCTACATCACGCCTGGTGAAACCCTCGTATCTATTTAAGACTTCTTCTGTAGAAGGGTTTATTGTTACTAGCATCAAATTGTCTGATTTTTATAGAACCCTATTAGAATATTCCGACGAAACTAAATCCCGCTTTAGGTCGAGGAATTATTGATCGTGTTAATCTGGATGCTGGAGATTGATAAATTACCTTAAAACTCAAGAACTTTACGCAGCAATTTTTTGTATCTTGGATGAAGCGAATCGTCCGACAGCACGCCTCTGAATAGCTGTTCTTTAATATCTAACGGTTCATAGTTGCAAATGGAATTGTAAGACCCTAGATCTGGTTACAATCTCTTACTTGTTAGGCTGTTAGCGTGTGAGCCCGCATAGTTACAGATCCCCGTTAAATCGGTGGTTTGAACCTTTCTAACCGTAAAAGCTGTTATACCGATCATCCAAGTGACTTGGACCGAAGTTCCGCGATATCAGCCCTTTATAGAGGACATCAACTGCCGCATTTTCAATTAGCCGTCCTTTAGAAATTAGTGTAGCGTAATGATGTAAGTCTAGACTCTGTAATCGCTCCAAATAAGTAGACTCAGTCATCCCATGCCTTGCAGCCCTAATTTTAAGAAGGGTAACGATCCTCTGCAAATGATAGTTTGTATGAATTTCACTAGCTTCTTCTACATTTACTCCGTATAATGCGCAAATCCTCAAATCAATTCTCCTCTCATCTTCTTCCATTATATTCTGATGTTCTATGTCGAGGGCAGTTTTTCCTCTTGGTTGAGAATTCGCATCCGTTCGAAACTTATCCATAACTTATATCGTGAGATTTCACTTTTCTTCTTATTAAGCTATGCAGAGATCAGTGCTTATGTATACTTTTTTATTAACCTAAATGATCCGGTTGCAGATTAGGCTAGAATTGGTTAGGCACAGACAAGTCGGATTCACACTGAGAATGAAATTTTTCCATCAATGAAGGTAGTTTTATAATATAGGCTGCTACGATAGAAGATATCAAAATGGCCAAAGATACCGACTTTGCCTATCAACATTTTGCTCGACCCTGTCAAAATCAAGGCGGTATTGGATTGACCCAAGAACATAAGACCTACCTGGAGTCCAACTTCCATGAATTTGTTAACAAAAGAAAGTATCGCTTTCGAGGAAAATTTAATTTGAATAGTCTCGACCTAGAACATGAGATTAGCAGGTTGAATGAGGCTTTTGGTTCATTCATTTACCATGCAAGCATTAATCCCGAAATTATATACGAAGATGCATCAGAGATATTTGAGGAACGCTTGCTTTTTCAAAAACAAATAAGGGATATAGCTGAAAAGATAGTTCAGGACGAAGATCTGAAGTTACTGAATAAGTAAAGCAAGTTTTAAATTATGAAAATGACAAATTCCGTACCAAAAACAACCTTCAGTTAAATTGTGATCAGTGTTAGACCAAACACGCTTTTTATAATTGATCCCTCGGTCCACGGAATGATTAAATTAAACGATATTTGGTAGTGGTTCATTGCCCAAGAAGACTGTATATGGCAAGTGCCCAAGATGCAAAACCAAGAGCGCACTTGAAGTCATTTCTGGCAATCCTGGTAATGAGAAATTTAGATGTAACCAATGTTATTACAATTTTGGTATGACCGACCTTTAATCCTCCCAAAATACGGTGCACGTTAACTACAGACTTCACTTCCGAATTCACTACCGAACTTTTAATGTCCTAGTAGGTTCTATAGGGCCGATGGACCTGCTCGATCGACAAGGTTAAACAAGATCAATCCTGAGGCTAGGTCAATTACTTGACAGATCGTAATGAACCAAGGGAACTATGCGAGGGTGAGTTTCCTTTAAGGATTTTATTTTTGATTGAATGAGAAAAAATCGTTAAAGATGAGATGCACTCGTTCCTCCTACACTGCTCCTAGAGGTCAACTTGAGTTTAGATCATAAGTTACCTAATTGTGCAAGGCTCGGTTTACTCATAATTATGCAACAACGCAGGCGACACGAGCACGTTTCATCCATAATCCTTTTCAACATGATTCACTCTCTTGGGATTAGTGTCAGATCAATTTAGCCAAGGTTCAATTAGGGATTTCATAAACGAGTTAGAAAAAGAAAACGCCAGGATAATTATTTCTAAGGAACTTAGGGGCAGGTACAAGAAAAAATCTACGGTAGTAACAGGTATACAGAAAAATATGAGAGATGGTGAAATTGAAGCTATGACAAGTGAGATTAAAGCCAAAATCGGAACTGGAGGTACTTATAAAGAAGGGAAAATCATTCTCCAAGGAGATCATCGTGAAGCTGTTAAGCGATTGTTGATCAATAAAGGGTTCAATGAGCAAACAATCGAGGTTTTATAGCTATTCTGGCGAAAACGTGCGCTTTTCATTTGCGCAAGTCTGACCTACTATATTTCAGTCGAACTCAAGGATGTAAGATATTGTCGTAACGCGGCTTAGGCTCACCAGATGAATTCAGAGATTCATAAATACGGGCATTTCCGACATTGTTTGCCATAGTGGGAGAATGAATACGACACATAATAATTCCTCAAATAGTAGCCTTTTATAAAAAATGAAATATCGATACTCTTTAAAACAACTTATAGTTTGACACGGTCCTGCTATTCAAGGATAGCTTAACCGAAAGTCCCTATCCGATGAACTTGTTTGTAGATTGGAGATTTCCCTGAATGACATAGTACCAGTCACCACATATTTGGCCGTCCCATCCACTATTTTGTTCCAGGCATATGCTGTTGAGTTATTCTTTTCGAATAATTGGCGGTCTTTGAGAATCACAGATCCATAGCCTACGATAGGATATATCCCAGCAGAAGATGACAAGAACCCTTCCAATCTGTTACCTATAGTGCCTGATGTGATCCGATGACCATTAACCATCATATTATATTCGATTGCCTCAAGGATTGCCGTACCCTTGTTGGGATTGGTTGCGTTAAAGGAAATCTCCATAGCCAAAGACTTGTTACTTAGCTGCATGGGGGCAATATTTTTTATTGTAATTGCGATAGGAATGCCAGTGGTGTTAGTAGAGGCTGGATTAACATTTGTATGAATTCCTATACTTGTAACGATGAAAATTATAATTGCGAGTGCCGCTATCCCGCCACCGGCAACATAATATATTTTCAAACGCACGTCGTATTAAAATCAAAATCCTCAATATATTTGTAATAATGAGATGTTTATTTGGCAACGACCACTGATTCTCACCGAGATCGAAAAGTCAACAATGCTTTAGTATTAGTGCCTGGAAGAAATTTGAATCAGAACCAATTCATGTAATTACTGTACTTTGAATTTACCAAAAAGTCCAGTCTATTTTGACCGTTACTTTTGGTGACATTCTAACATGCTCTCGCCGAACCGAGTTAATGCGATCGTGGGAATAGGTCAAGTTTTGATCTGCAGGTTTTGAAACTTATCACAGTTCTAGAGGCAGACAGTCAAGAATTGAATATTGGAACTTGATCTGACTTTTGATCATGATGATGTCCTTCTGAATAAGAGCGAGTATTGCATGAAAGTGACTAAACAGAATTACCTATTGCTTTGGTCACAGCTGCGAAGAGGACCGAATATCAGACACTTATCTCAAGTATGATGAGTGTCTCAAAAAATAGTTTTCGTTTTCTTAAGACCCTGCTTTTTAAACCAATCTGATCCGCCCTATCTAGAAGACCTTGGTAATCAGACATACTCGAAACAACAATTAGCACCTTACCATTCTCTGTGAGCAACTCTTTAGCCGACTCCAGGAAATGGAGTGATGTCTCAATACCTTTCAATCCTCCATGTATCTTTCTATCCGGTTCTTCTCGATTCTCGATTGGCAAATATGGCGGATTGCTGGCGATAAGATCGAATCGAGTCCGAATCGAAGAAGCTGCATCACAACAAACTAGTGCGACTTTACTGGGCAGCATATTCATGCAATATTCCAGAGACATAAAATCGATATCCGTACCAATAACCCACTGAAACTTGAGACAAAGTGCCTTTAGCACTTCTCCTGAGCCCACTCCAATCTCTAAAGCTAATGTTCCTTCGTAGTCCTTTACAGATTCAGCAAGAAGAAAAGAATCCTCGGATGGTTGATACAATTTATACCCGGATTGATGGATGACGGATAAGAGTATTTTGAGCGTTTAGGTCAAGTCATATACCGGTGGAATATTTCTACCCAATATTGGATTCATCGGGAATAATCAGATCCGACCAAGCCACACATGCTTGGTTCATACTGCAGCTACATCAGATTTGGCCGTCTTAAATCATTTAAGTTCAGCAAAAACTTATCTAAAAACTTTCATTCCACTTTTAACAACAGCCCACCCATACTCCATTACCATAGCCCTAGTTCATAAAGTTCTTCAAATCATGTGAAGGTTAGCATTTTTGAGGCTGACTTCCTCCTTCCACTGAAGCAGTCTGGTTTTTCTATATCATAGCTTATGTGGTAATGCTTAGTTCACATTACCACATCGAAGGTTTACAACATGAGAACCATGGTTCATTTGCTGTGGCTGAATTGGGGCTTATTTAATTGCCGAAAAGCCAGCGAAAAGCCACCGATCATGTTAGTCTATTTTTTTTATCGAATTTGAGCTTCGGATCAAACCATATACTTTAACTGTCGCATTGTTCCTTAAAATTATGGTCTTCAGGGGGCAAATATGTAATGAACCGGCCCGATACTTCCTTATCAAAACAGACGGAGCGAACTATGAATTGTTTAAAGTTTGTAATAAATTGTCTGAAGTGATTCTCTTTTCTCAAGTATTTGACCTTGAATATCCACCAGGATCAGGCTGCGACCTGATAATTACGAAAAGTGAACCATTAGTAGTCATAACCCGGTTTAATAATCAGCTAAGAAAAGTCAGGCAACGGCAATGGCTTCAGGCATCCAGAGAAGGATGATATAATTGACATATTGTCTTGCCTGACAAGAAAGTTTTTAAAACATAAATCGAATGCATTTGGAGTGGTCAATACTCCTCACTCTTTCTGTAACATATTGGCTGCTGTCGATGGTTCTGACTCCTCAGTGGATGCGGCGAAATACGCCATGAATCTAGCCAAGAAATACAATGCGGACCTGACAGCTTTAACGATTTCTCACAATAAACTATCATCGTATGGATTTGCATCCCCACCAGATACTATCCAACAAATGAAGGAACGAGATGAGCTTGAATCAAGAGAATGGTTTGATAGGTTGACACAAGATGCTAATAAACTTGGCATTCGCCTGAAAACTGAGCTGATAGACAGCCAAATGTCTATCGATGGAACAATCTTAGAGTATGCTGACAACCACGAGGTTGATTTAATTGTTATAGGCACGAGGGGTAGATCAGGGCTGAAAAAGTTACTTCTTGGAAGTGTTGCCATGCGACTGATACAGTACGCTATGTGTCCAGTTATCGTAGTAAAATGAAATATTTTCATCCATTTATGGTAATTTGCTGACAGCCTTTAACGCAAATTCTATTTGGTAGACGTTGTAAGGGTCATACACACTAAGGATTCAGGATTCTTAGGGACAAGCCCAGAGGGTACCTGACTCCATTCAAATTTGGGAAAGTATATTGAGAATTGATTAGCGATCTAATGACTTCCGATAATATTTTGGTAGTCAGTATCATAACGTGTTCCATAAAAGCGTCAATATTGCCACATAAATTCGAGTGATACAAACAAAAACTATAGGAATTAGTTATTAGCATAAAAGCAGCTGATATAAGTGTATACTCTCAGATTCCTCCAAATCTGGTTGGCAGTCGGGCTGATCGGAGTACTAATCTATTTTTATTCATCCAGCCTCGCCTCAGGGGTAGACATCTACCGGTATCGTCAACTATGCATTATTAGTAAGGACCATGGTTTGCCCCAAGCCAAAATGCCAGCACAGTGTTCAGCGTTAGGTTCCTCTGTTCTTGTTGCAACCTTAGGACCTGATTTTGGCATAGCAGTGGCACTAGTAGGATTTTATATCTCCTCAATGATTGAAGTTAATTTGCTTGTAGAAAGGAAAATAAATCGAATCAGAAGGTTATGAATACATCACAATTTAAGTACTCTAATCGAAGACTCAACACATCGATATACCCGTTTGCAAGTGTCTGGTGCAGTGATCCTTTTGCAACACCAGGGTGTAAATCAAAATGAGGGCACCATCTTCCTCACCGAATTCTATTTTTCCCTTAATGGCTGCAGCAGAGCTTTCCTATAGAGTAAATGAAAAGCAAATCAAACAGTCGCCTCGGTTCAGTGAATATTGGAGCAAACCTTATAAGACAAGTATTTGGTACAAAGACGACAAATGGCTAACGTTGGTTCAAAAATGGTTATGTTTTGTGTTATAGCGAGTCTAATTTTCGTTGTATCTGCTAGGGCGGGTTTGAGCTATGCTCAGCAACAATCAAATTTTGCTGCTACTCTTAGCGGTAAGAACATGCAGCCACCAGTCAACACCCCGGCTACTGGAACAGCGAAATTTACTGTGAATCCGAACGGGACATTATCATACGAGGTGGATGCAAACAATATCGATAAGGTTATCGGTGTCCCTCTGAAAACCAAAAATGGAACTGACCTGGCTGAATTACTTAACGTCTATGCAAATACAGGATCATCCCAGGGTTATAATAAACAACAAGCATCTATTCCTACGGGTCCGATTAACGGAAAATTGACTACTGGCGTATTGATAGGTTCTCAGCTATTCGGTCCGCTGTTCGGAAAAAATATCACCGACTTGGTAGGCTTGTTTAAGAACGGCGGTGCGAGTGTTATTATACGTACACAAGCACATCAAACGGGAGAATTGCTGGGACAGATATCTCCCGCTGCACCAAGTGCTCCTTCAGCTGCTGCACCTGCAGCGAACAAAACTGCTGCACCAAGTGCTCCTTCAGCTGCTGCAGCCACTGCCGGTGTTACTTCCTCTCCACGGGGTTGCGTGAGCAATATACTCAATTCCTGGAGCTCAAATTTCACGACTGCACATCAACAGCTCGTAAACAAAATCGCGAATTGCTTTGGACAGTAGCTAAAGAAATAGCAACGTAAATCTAGAACAAAAATTTGGTCTTCTCTTAAGAAGTCAAATGTATTTTTAAAGCTGGGTGTAGCTGACATTGACCCTAAGTAGGGTCGTTTCTAGTGCGGTTCCTATTGGTTGCCGCTGTGGGCTAAGTACCAATCCGATTCAGAATATTGCTTATGACCTTCACATGATCTGCATTAATCTCGGTCGTCACAAGCAGCAGGTGATCGGGGTCAAGTGGAAAAGTGATCCGCTTTATTCTTTCGTACTCTGCCATCGCATACTTGCCCTTCCCTACTTTTGGGGAAAGAGAATTTCGTAATCCCCATCTAGCCATCGCTTGAAGGTTTGATTTCTTGGTTTCCTCTGGAGTCAGCAAATTGGTAATTCCCTCTCGCTGGCCGCCAAACTTAATTTCTCCCGTCTCGTCACAAACCCCAGCAAATCTGACTTTTGCATCGAGATCCAGTATTTCCTTACATAATTTGTCATAATCCATGTATTTCCACTACCACTCTACAAGACTGAATCTAATAAAGATTTGACCAAATTTTGTTCGCAAATTTTATGATAGTTCTTTTTATATAGTCGTCGACACTTGTTTAACTCATTTTTCAAGTTAAATATCCTTGATTTTGCTTAAGTTGAGAATGGGAATAACAAAAAAATAAATGTGCTATTCAGCTAAAAGTGTTTGTTATAAAGTCGCCTTGAAATCTCGATTTGGGACTGAGAATGACAACCGTCTTAGGGTCATCCGTGATGCCCACAACTCGAAAAGAGATGGAGCACAAGAACAACACACTGACAGAATGGAAGACTACTTGGAAGTCATTTATGAACTTATAAACCAAAAAGGTTATGCTACTGCTATTGACATCTCTGAGTCTTTGAATGTGAGTTCTCCTAGTGTAACTAAAATGCTACAGAGGCTTGATGAAAGCAAATATCTGAGATACGAGAGGTATCGGGGGGTAAATCTCACCAGCGAAGGGATCGCCATTGCTGAGAATATTAGAGAAAAACATCATCTATTGGCTGAGTTCTTCGAGATGATTGGTGTTGACAGAAATATTGCCAACGTCGATGCAGAGGGTATTGAACATCACCTTCACCCGGAGACGCTAAAAAAGCTACAGCAATTTATTAAGACATTCAAAAAGTAATTGGGGGACGCCCTGATTACCTGCAAAAACGACATTTTCCGTGTTGGAAGGGCTTTGTGCAAGCTTTCTCATCACACTGATACAAGATTCCACACCTTACGCATTGGTGTAACGACAAATATCAACTCTCACTCCAGTGTGACCAATATCCGGAAGATGTGTATAAATGCAAGTTCATCATCTTCGCTTTAGCAGTGTAAGAATCCTTTCTATCACAACGAAATGATCAACTTCCCTTTCCATCGACACTCTGATTAAATATCCATCGAATGGAAATGACGCTAACTTTATCCTTTCTCGCTCAGAAAAACTGTAAAGAGTCTTGCCAAACTCCTGGTCGAAATCCTTTCTCATTTCGTTCCTAAGAGCAAATTCAAGGTAAAGCCTTGAGGAGTCCTCTTTGTCCTCCATTGATTGTTTCCCTTCTCGCATACCACCAGCCACAAGCTTTCCCATACTAGTTATAACTCCTGCGAATCGGATGCCTTCGTTTAGGGAAAATATTTCATAACACAGCTTTTTCAATGATGGGATTGTCGAAACCATTAAGTTTACGACTAATGCATAGTCAGACTTCTATTTGAGTGATATCTCGTTAGAAAGTAATCGTTCATTCACTAAACTTTTCTTAAATGCCAAATTTAGAGCACACCCAAAACAACAAAAAAATTTTGAGAAAAAATTCATGTCGCCGAGTTATTTTCCATCACCGGTATCAAATCCAAAATAACAGGAATGGCACAAAGTCTTTCCATAAATAACGCCCCTTTTTCCACATTTGCTACAACTATTGTCCAAGTCAAGGGTCGCATCGAGTGACTTAGCTCTTTGCATACACTTACCACAAATCGGTGCCTCTAGGTTGAAACTAGAGAGAAAGCCTGAAAAGATTAATCAACCCTTTGGGTTTCCATCGTCTGAAAAGATTAATCATTTTTCACAATTGACCATATTCTAAATTGCCTACGGCTCAAGAAGAAGTACTTCGAACTACCTCCATAAAATGGTACTGAATGGAATTTGCTTTTTTAGTCTAATAAATCTTCAATAAAATTATGCCTAGCTTAAAAACTGCATTATTCGATAGTTGTCATAAATTATCTATTTGTTCCAATATCAATAACTCAAAATTTATTGGAAACAACAGGAACTTCCCAATTGTAACAATACTTGTCAGCTTGAACCGGATTGATGTACTTCTTAGCTGGGTCTGATTGTAGGACCTGTTTGACAACGTCATCATTTGAGGAATCGCTAGCCTAGGTTCGCCCTCCGGTCCCATTTCAATCCATTATGCAGTCTGAATAGTAATAGCTACGTTATAGGTCATAATGGTAGGTGTGGTAATAGTCACTGCTACAACTGCAATGGAATCACCTCAGCGGGGTGAAAAAGTCAGTTTATTATTGCTGATGCATTCCGATTCATCTCAGTCTCGTAAGGTGTATTTTCAGTCTAGATTAATCACCTATCAACGTTGCGAATCATTAAATCACCACAAAGTAAATATCAGCAGGCAGCCTATAGTAAGTAGATGTGAATGAATGATTTCACATGCCTTCATTTGTGTCTTGAAACCCAACTTGATCATAATTGTTATGAGCACAAATTTATCCCTTTGATATTAGTTTTAATACGAATTATGTTTTTAGGATCAAGTTCCAAGTGCCTGGCTTCTTTACCCGCAGACATCAGCGCAAATAAGACTTCCCTTTTAAGGAAAAGTATATAGAAAATATCTTGAGAGAAGGGTATTGAATTGGATACCGCAACTCGTTGGCTGTCGATTCTCGGACTAGGCACATTATGCTTTGGCTTATCCCTTTTTGTTTTGAGGATTCCGGTACGGACTATAATAGTGTTTTTCATTATTGGCCTGCCTATAGTCGCCCTTTGGTTATATGTTGACTCCAAGTCGAGAGGTCAAGGAAAGAAGACCAAAAAAAATAGAAATTCGGCACAATCGTGTATTTGTCCTATTTGCAACCATGATGATGCGAAGTTATGCTTCGAAAATAACTGTGCATGCTGTCTTCTAAAGAAGGGTGATAACGTAGTTGGTCATTCGATTAATCCGCTACAATAGTGTTGTTTATGCAACAACTCAAGTAACTGTAGTCATTGCAGGATCTTCAGGGATTTGCTAAACGAGATGCAAAAATAGCTCGGTCTCGAATTTTTCGGAAATGTAGCCCCCGATATCTATTCTATGACCTTCGTGTGGAGCATAGTGTAGTTGCATAAATTTAACGGTTTAGCTCTATATAGCCCAACTTATAGTTAATCTTGATGGACTGGGTGGGATTTGAACCCACGACCTTGCACTTGCGAAGCGCACATTCTACCCCTGAACTACCAGCCCTATAACAAATTACGTTTCAAGCTACTATAAATTCCCTAGTGGCGAACCTCGAATGTAAACACATCCAGGAAACATACATATTCTATATTCTATTCTCTCTAGGTGCCGAGGCAATCTGTGGTATTGCCAAAGCGAGGTAAACGGATTCATTAGCTGAAGACTAGCATAGCAGAAAGGCCATTAGAAATAGCATGGATAAATTTGCTGGTTTTTTGCAGTGTGACATACAAGAGACCGGAATGCCGAATTATAACTCATCAATCGGATATTTTGTCATACACCCAGTACATTCATAAACTTCCTTTCCGACGGGACCACTTACCAAGAACTTGACTATTGTACTACACCTTGGACAGCGTCCTTGAGTGCTTCGAGTCTTACGTTGTGGTCTTATTATCGTTTTTCTTTTTCTGCCGCCCATGTCTAGTCGTATGTCTACTTGTAATTATTAGGCTTATAAATCTCAGCAATTGTGCGTTAGTAATCTAGATGTATATATATATCTAGGAATAGGTAGCACGCTTACACTCACGGTTTAGGTTGAGAATCGAAGTCGCGCTAGATCAGCTTTCGATTCTTTTCTGTCCGGAAGTTTAGAATTACGGCTGTTTGTGGCAAAAAATTATCTAGATGTTTTAATTTGACTTTTATAAAATGTGAATTGATTAAATTGGTTTAGGATTCAATAATGTATTCGGAATAAATAGGCGATTCATGTCCGTAAAGCGAATTCGCAGAACGATAGGACGCTTGTCATTTGATCACCCTTCGTTGCGTTGTGCACGTTTGGTTGCTGAATCGGCTCAACAATTTGGGCTAGAACCCACAATATTTTTGCAATATATTCTACTCGAATCGAAGAGCCTAGTCAATCCAGCTCTTGCGCAAAACATAAATCATTATTGTTAAATAACTTTGTCCAACTGAATTATCTTCGATTCTTTTATAAATTCAATAGAGGAGCGCAGATATACCATAATTGATCGAAGGTGAAATGACTTGAACTCTTTCGATTGGCAAGATATAACGAAAGCTAGAAAAGTAGTTAGTAGTGACGCGAGCCCCTGTGGGTTTGCTATCGCAGAATATCGTGACAACATAGTGATTATCGACCATGGTGCGAAATTTCGTGAATACATTATTCCCAAATCGAAAGTAGAGCGATATGATGGAAGGGATGTTTATCTGAATATTCCTCGCTGTAAGCTTTCATCATTTGACTTTTGATGACCTGATTATCAAGACAAAACTTTCACTAGGCAATAGAGCAAATTTGGTACAAGTATTAGCAAGTGAGAGAAGTGACCACGTTTCAAGCAACGCCATTTTTGATAGCACTACCCCAATTCATTCTAAAGAGAGCTGGCCAATCAAATCAGCCCATTTAGCTACGAAATTTTGCAAAAGACTCATTTAGGACTTTGTGAAGAATACCCTGCCACTCATCAAAGTTTTGAGGGTCCACAGGGTAGTTACGGTAATGCTCAACAAGCTTTTCATTAGTAACAGCAGTTCTCTTAAGGTTTTCGGCAAGTTTTTTGTTTAGCGCGCCTCGAATTAGCATTCCTACCTTATTTACAGCACTAAACTCTGGATGTTCGCCATTAGTTATTCTATCAACATCCATCTTTGATAAAAAATGTTTCATGCCGTAATCGATTTGGTCGTTTGTCAGTCCTTGCAGCATACGTCGAAATACCTCCAATCCAGCTGTTTTGTATCCATATTCATTAATGTAATCTTTATTAAACTTCCACAAGCCCGCTTGACTAGTGTCATTGGCTTCAAGTGCCTCGACTGCATCTTTGCCTGCGATCGTCGCGGCAATAATTGCAGGACCGATTCCTCCAGCATCCAACGGTTTTGGCATCCAAGCAGCATCTCCCACAATCATGTACCCATTTGCTACCATGCAGTCATTCTGTCTCCTAACTGAGACAGACCAGGTCCCCCAGCCGTTTCCATGATCCTCCTCTCCAACCGCAAGCCTGGTATTACTAATAGCGGGATTACTATGCACGTAATTATCTATCAGGTTTTTAAGATCATCCCTCGCTCCCAAGGCTTTGTTTCTAAGGTCTAAGGCCTTAGGTTGAACACCGACCCCTACATTGACCTTCGATTCACCCTTTGGGAAAACCCAACCATACCCACCTGGAGCTAGCTTCTGATCCAAATGAATTATGCAGTATTCAGGATGGAAATATGACTGATCGTTACTAGCAATGTCGAATTCGTAAATGTATCTGCCAGTGGCTTCTAAGTCATCTTTATCTATTCTTCTTTCAATATAAGATTTAATTCTGAGATTCGTCCTCAAGACAGAAGTCACACCAGTACAATCGATCACGAGTCTAGCAGTCTTTTTGAATAGTGCCTTATTTACCAGGTCTTCACCTTCGATCCCTATTACAGCTCCGTCATCATAAATCAGACCACGTATGGCTGTGAGATCACTTACTTGAACTCCCCTCTTAGCAGCATCTTTCAACTGCTTTTGAGGTAGAAGCTTTCTGTTAAGCATATATCCTTCGCCGTCGAATGACACTGAGGTCTGATGATTTGGCGAATAGGCGATCACCCCCTGGACAGGATGTTCAATCTCAGGATAGCCCCAGGTGACTCCAATACGATCCGACATGTAATCAACACTTTTTTTTCCGACGGCGTCACCACATATCCATCCGTTGATTGTCTTTCTTCCCATTGTGGACAAAGGATTTCTGTCTACAACAAGGATTCTAAGAGATCCTCTTGAGTAGTGGGCTGCTGACGATGCGACGATCATGCCTGCGAGTCCACCACCTGCTACAATAATGTCATAATCCCTCCCACGCAACGACATCCTTTGACCACCGCGAAAAATGAGCGTACTCTATTTAAACTTAGTACTTAGCAATGACCTAATAAAATCCGTAATAAATGCTGACACCTGGGTTTTAATCTATTACCCGTCTGAGAGCACCTATTGATAAGGGCTAGCTTTGAAGCATGTGTTGGTTGATATGCGACGGAGAATTAAATCGCTAAATAATTGAAATCCATCAATAAAATTCCCGAAAAATTTCCACTAAATCTCTCATGCCCAAATTCCCTAACAATTTCGGAAGCTCTAAACAGCACACTACCAACCAGCCAATAGAAATAGAGTTGATAGCCTATTCTACATAAGGTTATGATCGATATGATTTTGGATATTTCACAACGGAAACTTAGGTATTGGACGCATGAAATATCGTAGCATTACTACGGACCCAACTCAAAGGAACCCGATTGTATCTTTTCCTTCCCATCCTTGATGCCATGTTAACTTTTTTAGGACAAAAGATGCAGGTATTGGCCATTGAATTTTACCTCTTTTCAACTTATGCCAAATTTTGGGAAATGTTATTATCTCTGTCAGAAATGTTTGACTATTATACAAGTACGTTCATTGGTTTGTGAGCTCCACCATCAGTATTAATTCTAAACAGACTAAAGGTCGGTCGGAACCTCCTAATTCCATCAGAAATCTAGCTGTGAGCAACCCTGATCTAGAATCGTGATGTCGAATTTATTTTCCATAGAACAAAATATCAGATCCAACTTACAGAGTTAATCACAGTCACATAGCAATTCTCCAATTAAATCAGATAAAGTCTGAAGTGGACCCCACTAAGGTTTCCCCGCCCTATCATTTTTGTTTCATATACTAATATTCCGAAATCAGGAACCATTGGAAAATGTAAGAAGGAAAGCGCCGGGAGAGGGATTTGAACCCTCGTGACCCTCACGGATCACAAGCTTGCTGTGAGATTTCCAGGCTTGCGCCCTCCCAGGCTAGGCGACCCCGGCATGATATCCTGCGTAATGCGGTGAAATATATTAACTATTCAAATTTAAAGCAAAAAGCTAAACCTGCTCCAGCCCAAGATCAAGATCCATATCTATATTTGAAATCAAATGCCTTGAGATCTTGGAATGGCCTTCGATCTCCTCATGATCCTCTACATCAGATCTGAAGACGAAGCTACATCCACATTCTCGACATATCCATATTACTTTAAGGTCGTCATGATTCAAAGCGTATGCACTAAATACAAAACCATCGGATATAAGAAGTAAGAAACTCCTTCATATCTTTTTATTTGAAATTTTGTTCCAAATCAATTAGCACAATTTTCTTGGGGTATAATCTTAGAAGCTAATTGACCTTTCTCCAGAACTTGAGGTTAGATCATACAGAGACCTAGATTTTCGAAATACAAAGTTTTTGAAAAGACCCCTCTAGAGAAGTTCTAATAATCTACGAACTTGTCCTGGGAGTAAGCTTATTGCTTGAACGCCATGCTCTTGGGTATGTATTAGGTTTTAAAATTATTCGATTCATTTGAAAAGCTATCCCAGAATCTTTCTCCTTAATATCATCTATCGACATTACAGATTCAGCCAATCCTATAATCTCCCCTTTCATGCTATAAACACCGACCAACTGATTTTGGGCTAGGTCCTTAGGCGCCGCAATCACCCCTGGAATGGCGAGCTGTGCACCATGACATAGCGCGTCGACGGTTGTATCACGAACTATCACGCCGGGTAATCCCTCCAAGCAGTGTTCGATAGGTCTTATAAGGCGTCTAATCTTATAATCCTCGTTCGTCTCCTTGTATGTCAGAAACCCATCCACAAGGTCATGAAGTTTAGTGAAGTCGTCTGTACTCTCTGACAGGTTACTCACACGAGTTCTCCTCAGCTCTATCATTGTTGCACCTACTCCAAGAATTTCCCCTATATCATAGACCATCTTTCTAATGTATGTACCAGATTGGCACAGGATCCTCAGTAGCACCAGGCGGTCACATTGTTCCAATTTCTGGAACTCGTAGATTGACCTCACCCTTGTGCTGCGTCTTACAGAAGAGCGTTGTGGTGGTCGCTGGAAAATTTCTCCAGTGAATTCCCGAATGATTTCCTGCAAAGTATTCTCGTTTATGTTAGAGTGCGTGCGGGCTAGGGCATAGTATTCTTTTGGACCCAAAAGTAAAATCGAAAGTGCCTTCGTTCCTTCCCCCAGTCCTACTGGTAAAAGGCCGGTAGTACCAGGATCAAGAGTACCACTGTGTCCGGCCCTTCTGATCCCTAAGATCTTTTTTATCCATGCAACTATCTCATGGCTAGAAGGCCCTGCCGGTTTATCGACCAGTATTAGGCCATAGTCAAGTAACAATTCAACTGGTCTTCGATTAGGGTAGTAACCATAAGATTCATCCGTGATATCATCATCTATCTTTAAGAGATCCCTTAGATGAGGAGCCGCTGAGTTAGACATCCCATCATTTCACCGGATCAAAACATGCCGTACTATCTTCTTGGATAATTCAATCAAGAATCGCAAATCCAAGAGGTCTGTGTTAAAGCTAAAATCAAATACCGAAAAGTCGTCCCCAAATTCGATATCATAGAGTTTCCGATAAATGTTCTTGTTGTCGTTATCTCTTTTTTGAACGATCTTTACAGCTTCATCGACATTCATGCCATCCCTATTGGCCATTCTTCTTGCCCTGCTTTTCTGCGAGCCACTCAACCAAATGTTGACTGTATGTTCAGTTAGCCATGGCAATGTATAACTTGTTATTACTGCGTTTCCGGCGCCTGCTATTTCGATCAACCTTCGGTCGACCTCCTTATCAAAATCTAGATTAACCTGTCTTTCCAGCATGAAGTTATTGGACCCTTTACTGTCCCACCAATCCTTACCGGTCACGGTAAATCCCTTTTCACCTGCCAAGATCTTTAAAATATCCCCACCATTAAACATTAATAGCCCAAATTCTTTTGCCAGCTGTTCTGCTACAGTAGTTTTTCCCACCGCCGGCCAACCAGAGATTACAATACTTCGTTTTTTCGCTATTGCACATCAATTCCCTGTCAAACTCGGCATGGTTGTTTTTGTAACTTTTGAGATGATTCCACTGAACGCAAACGAAGTTATAAGAAACCAACCCCATAAGAACACCTCTCCTGGTACGAGGCAAGGGCCTTTATGTACACCACCGGCAACAAGTTGGCTATCTGAAAACACTTGTGAAGTACTGCACATAATCCAAGGAACCTGGATCGGAGAAAGAGCCGTTGTTGCACCGAATATCGCAGGAAAAACGAAAATCCAGAGCATAAATGACGGTATCATGTACAGCAACATGGGACGCATTTGCTGTTGCTGCATTTCCATACTCATTTTGTTCACGTATGCCTGCTTTTTCTTTAACTCCTCAATTCTGGGTCTATCTTGCTTCTTAATTGCTGCAGTATATTGCTTGCGCCATTCGTTCGTCTCTTTCATAACTTGACCCATTTTTTCGAAGTCCGTGGTTTTCTTCCTTAGCATGGCAATTGCAATATTCAAGCCGATTGATATTAGCGAGGCAACTATCATTGCTGTTACCATGTCATGGAAGAATGGGTGCTTGGTATAATGGGGGGCAAGCCCTGGTAATTGCATCAAAAGCTGATCCATAATATTCATATTTGATCAGAATCCCCAAGCAAACTGTTAGCTAATGAAGCCGCAGCCTTGTCAATCTCATTATTGTTGTTCATTATCGAAAGGAAGGAACAACCAGATACAATCGAGCAACATGCTATCATGGCTTTGGAAATTTCTAATTCATCTCGGATTTCCATTTCATGACGAATATCTCTATCACGACTTGAATCTTGTCGTCTACGTTTAATGATTTCCATTGGATCTGCGCTGATCATAATTATATTAGTTGGTTTAAGAGTTTCAAGAAGGTTCAATGGAAGCCCAGGATAGTATCCCTCTTTTGTATTGATTAAGAGATGGGTATCGATTAGCACGAGATCTCCTTTCATCGAAGCGATTCTGCTAGCAGCCTTATGCTGTAAATGCCGTTGCTCGTCAATTGATAGCCTTCTCATTTGATCTCGGTTGGTCAGCTGTAATGCTCTGGACTCTTCAAACATCAAGCTCCCAAAAACCACCACGCTTAGTTCAACGCCTTTTTGCTTCAAGAGGTCAGCAGCCCTGGAGATCAAAGTAGACTTTCCCACGCCTGGCACGCCGACTATTATCACCCTCTTGGTGCTATTTTCTACCAAGGAGTGACGCCAATTTGGGCATATGTACATCAACTTGTTCTTTGATTAATAAATTATAATAATTGACTAGGATATCTACCATTAAAAGAATCCCTATGCCTGATCCGAAAACGTTAAGAACATTTGAAGCAGATGCTAAAAGGCCGATAATAATAGATCCAATAATAGTGACAGATGGGATGTATTTGTGGAGGAGAATCTGCACCGAACCCTCAGCTCTCCTAAAGCCAGGCACTTGAACATCAGCATCAAGCAAGTTTTTTGCAGCAGATTTGGCTGAAAGACCGCCAAGCTCTACCCATAGCCTACCAAAAATGGTTATGATGGTGGTCATGAACAATACATATACGACAGCCCTAACAGGGTCTTGTGCTGCAGTGTCCAAGCTTTGTGGAGAAGTGGTGTAATAAAGGAGTCCACCTGTGGGGGTCTGGGGTCGGCCTGGGTCAAACTGAGCTAAATAATTAAACACAGGATTATCATTTTGAGGATTATAATTTGCCCATAGCATCTGGCCTATGAACACTGCATTAGCTAGCAGTGCCGAGGCTAAAATAACGGGGATATTAGATGTATAAAGCAGCTTTATAGGGTAAACCGCAGTAAATCCTCTATATTTGGTAGAGACAATAGGTATGTCAATGTGTATACCTTGTACATACACCAAGATCAACAGCACTATGGCCGTGACAATCAGGCCGAAGATACTTGGCAACTGACCAGATCTAAAGAATGAATCAGCAAAATGACCGGTTGCAGCGGAATGAATCATATAGGGAACAATGCCTACTGGCCCATCTTGAGCAGGCACTGGACTAAATATACTCCACATAATTCCCTGTGCCACTCCAGCCATGATGAAAAGGCTAATGCCCGAGCCTAGCCCCCAGCCTTTTTGAACCATTTCGTCCAAGTACATTACTATTATGCTCGCTCCAATGAGCTGACCGACCAAAATAGGCACAAACAACGGACTGGCAACTAAATGACCATAAACGCTCGTACCGTAAAGAGTACCCTCTGCTATAATGACCACAATTGTTACGATTTTCGTAGCAGAAGTGAAAAGAGACCTATCGTCAGGATTTTTAAAATTAAGCTTTACTAACTCAGATCCTTTTAACAGCTGCATCAACAACCCAGCCGTAACGATTGGACCTATCCCCAGCTCAAGTAAAGTACCCTGCTGGGCAGCAAATATCACCCTAGCGAACTGTAGAAAATCGAATTTTGGATTACTGGTCACTCCGTAAAGTGGAATTTGACCCATGATCAGATATGCGAAAACAGCGATACCGCACCACACGAACTTTTCATTAAGAGTTATTTTTTTCTTAGGCTTCTCCACCTGAGGAATATAAGCAGATACCTTTTTTATTACACGCCTAAAAATACTCTCATCATTCTGTATTGTACTCATTACCTGTTAACACCTCACCACCGGCTACCTCTACCTTTTCTTTTGCCTTGCTCGAAACGTTTTCTATGAGCAACGCCACTCTACCTCTAATTTTCCCACCTCCCAGTAATTTATTGTAACCTAGCGATCTGAGATCTAAAGTTGGTTTCGTATCTTTCCCTCTAACAACAGCATAGCGTGCCAGCAGGCCGTCGACATCCCTTACGTTTAGCCACTTGCTTACAGGTCGCCGATTTGGCGAGTGAAATGTGTCATGGCCAAAGTGATGTGGTTCCTGAATCACCGTCCGAACCCAATAATGCTTATGCTTGCCGGCTTGTCCGACTCCACCTCGGCTACCCGATTGCCGATGTTGTCCGATTTGTCCCCACCCGCAGTATCGAGTTCCTCTTTGTCTCCTGCTTTTTCTCAATCGAATAGCCATAATTAATAATGCATCCTTTGTTTGAACGCGAACTAAATTCAATCCAATACCTTACTTAAGTCTTGCTCTACTTCACAACATCCTCCTAACTAGGTCAATCAGGATTTTGTCATCACCAAGTACTCCACCTTCTTTGTACTGTGTCTTTGTCTTTCGTTTAAATCCGCCTCTGGGAGGATGTAGGGGAAACCATGGTTTTAAACCCGGTATATCAGACATTGACAACTTATTTTCCGATATTGCAATGGCAAGTGCCTCAAGTCCATCGTATCCACGAGGGAGAACGAAATCTGACACCTGATTTTGACCAGGTTTTTGAGCTCGCTTTTGGAATAACTCCACAATGATCTTGGGGTCAGCGATAGTCCATGCAACAAGATCTTTAACCTTTCTTAACATGCCCAAGGATTGTGGGTTTTCGGGTAACAAAGTTGCTCGATATTTTTTGGTGAGATTAAGGTATCGAAGAGTAGAATTAGCAAAGAAAGGTACGTTAACAGTTCCTCTTATTCGAACGACGAGGTAAGCCACTTTTTATCATCCTGTTACATACGTCCTACGAAGAGCCTCAAATATTGCCTTAGTAGTTGATGACATTGTGTTCGTTGAACCAAATGATTTAGTCCATGCATCCCTTATCCCAGCCAGTTTCAAAAGTGATTTGATATTTTCACCAGCGACGAGGCTTAGACCCCTAGGCCCTGGTATTATTTCAATCCCTACGCTCCCCCCTTTGCCTCTTACTCTAAAGGGTATGGAATGATGCTGATTACATCTACATTCCCAACTTCCACACCCAAGCTTCACTGGTATCACATTGAGATGGGCGGCCATCGTAGCTTTATCGATAGATATCCTCATTTGTGAAGCTTTCCCTTTTCCAATTCCAAACCATCCCCCCTCGTTTCCTACTGCAACCAGCGCATTAAACCTTGTCATCTCCCCTGCGTCGGTTTGTTTTTGGACTATGCCGACATGGACTACCTGGCTTTTAATCTCAGGTAAAAGGTGTCTGACGATCTCTGGTTCCTGAATCCTCATCCCGTTTTCAAGTATCTCGTCCATCGAACTTATTTTACCTGTAGACACCATCTTTCCTAATGTTGTGCGGGGCTGCCAATCAGCTTGACGTTCCTGTGGTCGTGGAAATCTACTCATACTTAAACTCCAGCTCCTATTATCATGTTAGCTAACATTTTCTATGATGCGAGTGGTTACAGGCCGGTCAGTCCCAGCCTTGTCTAGTACGCCTTCTTTAATTTTGGTCTTTATATTCTCGAAATGATCTGGATAATTCTCTGGCTTCCAACCATTTTTCAGGAGGCTTGAGAATCGCATGTTGAATTTTTCGTTATCTTTCTTCAATATTTGAGCATATTGAGAAATATGCTGACCCCTAATTCGTTCGGTACTTGGCAATGACGACTCTGACAATGGTATTTTCACCCCGGCGTCAAGAATTCCTTTCATACACGCAGCAATCCTAGAGGTATAAGATTTCTTACCTGTATAGAGTATAAGATTATCTGTACCCTGCTCCAGCGATTTGATACCCAAAAGAAAACCAGTGAGGTAACATGAAGGTAGGCTATTCATGGAGGCTTTCCACCCATATTTCAAAAGCTGTCTACTTTGAACTGAGGCGATAACCCTATCACCTTTTGAAGACGGTTTCAAAACTTGAGCAATAATATTTTGGTTACTTATGGAAACTGAGACGAATGAGCGTCGCCCAAGCAACAATGCTGCTCGTTTCCTATAGTTCGTCCTATTTTGTCGATTTCTCCTAAGCACAGCGTGATAAGCCATAAATTACTTTCCTCATCGTTCTTACCGACGGACTGCGACATGCACTTATAAACGTTTTAACAATATGCATCAAATCTTACAGTTGCATATTTTTATTTGGATTCGAAGCCATTCTATTAGCGATGAGAGCAGCAAATGCTCCCGCCCCAATACCATTATCTATATTAAATACGGCTAATCCGATAGCGCAGGATTGAAGCATGCAAGAAAGAGCTGCAACCCCCGCAGAGCCGAACCCATATCCTACGGAAGTTGGAACACCAACTACGGGAACATTGACCATTGCTGAAACAACCGATGCCAGTGCACCTTCCATTCCTGCAACTACCACTATCGAATCTACGCTAGCTGCTATAATTTCTTTTAATGCCGGAAACAATCTATGTAGCCCAGCAATCCCAATATCATAGCGCACGATGGCCTTACAACCCATTGCTTCAGCCATCAAGCGAGCTTCTTCAGCTACGGGTATGTCCGATGTTCCCGCAGATATGATCCCGATCTTCCCCCCTGAAACTCTCTTATTTGCAATATCTGATTTAGCCAATATTGTCGTGCTGTTTCTTCCTACCTCCACATGAATTTTACGACGCTTTAGAGCCTTACATATCGTCGATAATTCTTCGCTTCTGATTCTGCTAACTACGACTGTGCCATTCGCCCGGAGTGATGAGACTACAATCTTTACGATATCCCTCGAGGTCTTCCTTTCTCCCATGACTACCTCGGGTATGCCTCTTCTGAATTCTCTTCCCACGTCAAGGTTCGCAAGATTGTGTCCAACATGTTCTATCGAATGAATCGAAAGTTCTTTCTGTACTGCAGACATGGAAAGTTGACCCTGTAGAAATTGTGTTAAAATAGTTCCCAAATCCATCCGATTAGTAAAAATCAACCCTATAGGAATAAAAATCTAGGCCATAATTGGTTTGATTGACGTGATTGCCTCTTGAACGTTACGTACTCCCTTTAGAAACATCTCCTGTTCACTAGAATTAAGTGGTAGATCGATTATTTTTTCTATTCCATTTCTACCAATTATAGCCGGAATTCCAATGCAAGTATCTTTAACACCGTATTCTCCGTCGAGGAAGGCAGAGACGGGCATCACTGAATTCTTATTTTTAATTATCGCTTCGATCATTTTTGCGACTGCATTACCTGGGGCATGAATTGTCGCTCCTTTTAGGGAGATTACTTGGGCGGCTACTTCGCGTGTCTTCTCAAATATACTTGATCGAGTAGCAAGATCAACGAATTGTTCAAGGGGAATCCCACTGATCGAACAAAATCTAACCAAAGGAAGCATATTCTCACCATGTTCACCGATCACCATCGCTTGGATCGAGTTCCGTGAAATAGCTGTACTCTCATGGACAAAGCTCTTAAATCTCGACAAGTCTAGCAACCCGCCCATCCCCATAACCCGGGATTTCGGCAGGCCCGAGGTCTTGAATGTCAGATAGGTCATTGGATCGAGGGGGTTGGTCACTACGATTATGGTCGAGTCATTAGCATAACTTGCAATCTTCTTTGATACGTCCTTCACGATAGAAGCATTAGTATTTAACAAATCCATTCTAGTCATCCCAGGCTTCCTTCCAAGGCCTGCAACTAGTACAATGATATCAGATTTGCCGATATCAGTGTAATTATTGCTTCCTCGTATTACTCTGTCTATCCCCATTTCTGACAATTGGTGATTGATGTCCATAGCTTCACCCTGTGGAAGTCCCTGAATCACATCGATTAATAGCACGTCCTCAAGATCGTGCAAAGCACAGTTGAGGGCGATCGAAGCACCAACTTTTCCCGATCCAATTACACTAATGGCCATCGCTAAGAAGTGGTTAGTTATAAGGTTAAAAGCTTTTAGTGGATGTCAATTACCTGCATTTGCAACGCAAAGTAATTGATATATTGATAGTGTCATCAATTCTAGCATTTGGCAAGGATCGGAATCATCGACTCTCAAACATCAGGGATCTCTGGGGATATGCTGTTGTCATGCCTAGTCGATATGAATGGCAGCCAGAGGAAGATCAAGGAAGCTATATTCAAATGCGAAAATTTCCTACCTGGGAGTAAAATAAATAACGTCGATTTCCTCAAGACTACCTCTCATGGCTTTGCGGCAACTTGTTTTAAGTTAGAATACACCGATGACATTAACCATCGCAAGGGTATGGAGATGTATCAATCGCTTGCTAGATGTTGCGATTCATTAGGATTAGATCAACAAGCCAAAATATTCGCGCTAGAAACGCTCAAAACCATAATTACAGCGGAAGCAACTGTGCATGGAACACACACAGATGATGTGTGCCTAGCTGAAACTTCGAGCATAGATACTTTTGCTGATATAGTAGGCTGTTCTTTGGCCTTGCAAGACTTGGAGCTGTTTGGATCAAGATTCCTGTCTACGAGGGTAGCAATTGGGGGTGGAACGGTTTCTTTCTCCCATGGTACTATCGCCAATCCAACTAGCGCTATTCTCGAGATATTCAAAGGTAAGAACTTCGTGCTCTTCGGTGGTCAAGCCGAAGAAGAAATGACTACCCCCACCGGCGCTGCGCTTTTGACTAATCTTGCAACCGAGAGTATTCATCACTATCCAAGCTTCTCGCCCAGCATTATAGGCCACGGTTCTGGGCAAAAATCCTTTGATTACCCGAATATATTAAGAGTAGTTATAGGAGAAACATCGCTCTTCAATGAGCTTCATACAGAGTCGAACTGCCTTGTTGAGACCGTAGTAGACGACGTATCGGGAGAAGTCCTTGGAAATTTAATCGAGCAACTATCCTCAGACCTGGTAAGGGATATCGTGATTATACCGGGGATAACAAAAAAAAATAGGCCCACTAACTTGATTAGGATTATATGTGATCATTCGAAGTTGAATAATGTCTTGACAGTTCTCTTTAATGAAACAGGTACTCTGGGGGCTAGAATTCAAGATACCACTAGAATTGTGCGTCCCAGAAGTGTTGTTACTATGATGCTTAATATTTCTGGGATAGACTTCAAAGTCCGAGTGAAGATTACTAGTGGTTCTGACAACAGGATTGTTGGTGTTAAGCCCGAGTTCAATGACCTCAGGGAGATTGCTCGGATGACTGGTCTGCCGCTTAGAAAGGCATTGGAATTGGTTACCAGTCAGATAACACATAAAATAAGTGAAATTTAGTACATGACGTACGACGATAGGACTCGAGATTTAATTCAATGGTTCCTAAAAAATGGTAATAAAGTAGTTATCGCTTTATCAGGTGGTGTTGATAGTGCTGTGGTGGCATGCGCAGCTAAGATGGCCCTAAATGATAACGCTAGAGCTGTCACAGCAAACTACAAAACCTTGTCAAAGGAAGAGCTTTCTTCAGCCGTCGCAGTTGCTAAACAGATTGGGATTTTTCACAACATTGTCGAGTATGATGAAGTCTCAAATCCTGAGTTCGCAAAGAATGACGGATTCAGATGTTATCATTGTCGTAAGGAGCTTGGATCGAGTCTGGTCCAGGAAGCAACTAAATTGAAGGCCGATCTCATCGTGGATGGAACGCATAAGGACGATAGTTCTGACAAAAGACCAGGAATAAAGGCGCTCAGGGAGTATAACGTAAGAAGCCCTTTGGCCGAATTAGGGATTTCAAAAGCTCAAGTTCGAGCACTAGCTAGGGCGTTCAAACTCTCAGTTCATGATAGACCCTCGAACTCTTGTCTTGCTTCACGAATCAAAACTGGGTCGGTGATTACCTATAAAAAACTCGAGCGGATTGAGAGGGCAGAAGTCATCGTGAAGGAATTGTTCTGCGTTAGACAGGTCCGGGTTAGGGACCACGGGGAAATAGCAAGAGTCGAAGTTCAAAGTGACGAGATCTCTGCATTATTTGATGTTACGAAGCTTGAAAACATGGATGCTCTTTTGCGGAAACTAGGATTTAAATATGTTACAGTTGACGCAAAGGGCTATCGTACCGGTAGTATGAATCCTTCTCAACATATTATAGATGACTAGTACAGATTCGACAATATATTTTGACAATGCCGCTTCTACTCCCTTACTGGATGAGGTAACCAATGAAATATTGCCGTACCTCAAAGGGCACTATGGTAATCCATCGTCTCAGCATAGACTTGGGAGAGAATCTTTCCTTGCTATCGAAAGGGCAAGAGTACGCGTTTCTTCGTTAATAGGCTCAAAAAGAAAAGAAATAGTTTTCACATCTGGCGGAACGGAAGCGAACAATGTTGCCATCAAAGGGATATCAAATCGAGTTAAGAGGTTGAACCCTAAAAGGAATTGCGTCATCGCAAGCTCAATAGAACATGAATCAGTCTTAGGGGCAGTCAGAGATCTTGAATTGAATGGATTTGATGTGCGCCTCGTGCCGACCACTAGGAATGCTCTGGTCGATCCACATAACCTTGAAAAGATAATTGAAACTGAGGAAGTGGCCTTGGTCAGTATCATGTTATCAAACAACGAGGTTGGTACAATACAACCTATCAAAGAATTGGCTGCCATAACCCATCAGTATGGAGGTCTTTTTCATACCGATGCAGTCCAGGCTATTGGAAAGATACCAGTCAACGTTGGGCAACTTGGCGTAGACTTGCTTTCAATGTCTTCTCACAAAATACATGGACCAAAAGGAGTAGGAGCACTATATGTGAGCGAAGGCTTAGTGCTTGACCCGGTTATAAGCGGAGGTGGGCAAGAATCGAATCGTAGATCCGGAACTGAAAATGTTCAAGGAATCGTAGGATTTGGTAAAGCATCCGAGATTGCGTCATCTAAGTTGGAAGAATATAGAAAATATCTTCATGAACTCAGAGATTATTTGATTGCCCAAGTCCTGGAGAAGATCCCGGACTCTTACTTAAACTGTTCCAGCGAAGAAAGATTGCCAAATATTGCACATTTCACGTTCTACGGAGTTCAAGGAGAGGATCTTATTAACAAACTGGACGAGCGTGGCATTGCCGCTTCGACTGGGTCAGCTTGTTCCTCTAAATACCAAAAACCATCTCACGTTTTAAAGGCGATGGGATTATCGTACGCTGAACTGAATGGGTCTCTTCGTTTAAGTTTTAGTATTCTAAATACCAAGACAGAAATAGATCAGGTTATTCCCGTCTTGGCAGATATTGTAAAAGAATTGCGACGCCACTCACCGTTTGATAAACGCAGCTAGAAGATGGCTCAAATTGATATACACCCTTCGGTGAATACAGGAGTCTCAAGATATCCTATGGCCCACCATCATGATGCCTTTGGATCGACTGCCCAGAGGTTGATCCATCGATTATTCTATTACGGCAATCACATCATATCTGCCCACAGTACTGCCCTTCTTTACCAAAATTTCTCGAATTGTTCCTTCCTTGTGCGCCTTAACGGCCACCTGCATCTTCATAGACTCGAGTATTACTATAGAGTCACCAGTTTTTACTAAAGCACCAACGTCTTCTAGTATATTAACAACTCTTCCGGGAATCTGACTCGTTAG